>JAJYFA010000025.1 GCA_021790995.1 Acidobacteriota bacterium | reverse complement strand
AACTCAAGCTCTGGCCCTCACCACACATGGCAAAAGAAGCGGTGCTGACGCCCCGCCCGGCAAGTGTGTGCCTTGACAAAGCCTTCGTCCTTATCGAGGGCCACCTGCCATTTCCCCCACTCAGGACACAGCGTCTCTTACCGCTGACCGCCTGTCTGGTAACAAGTGAACGAGTTGTCGTTAAGGAATGAGACTTCATTCCGGGTGCAGCGCCAACTCACCGCTTTATACTCTGCCTGAACCTTTCGACCGTAGAACGTGACTTTCATGCTGTGGTCCGGCCCATCGTCGCAGGTAACAGATGACATGGTATAGCCTATTGGCTTCCCTGATTGCGCTGCGCCTTCGGCGTTCAGAGGCGCAGACCAGCACTCCTTGCTTTCTCCCACAAGCCAACTGCTCCCGGCTGTAATAACAGTATCCTCACGGTGAGAAATCCAGCCCATCGTATCGAGCCATCTGTATCCGCCGTAGATCGCATATCCGACAAAACAGAGAAGAATCAAACAGCCCCACCCTGCTGCTGTCTCCTTGGCGTCACTCATAGGCTTCTGCACTGGCCTAGTGCTTCCTGCTTTCTTTTCCAACTCCCGTTCAGCAGCCGTCATAATCCGGCTCGTCGTTGCATCGTCCAGCTTTCTTCTACCGAATTCTTCGCCTGCGGCTTTGAGGGCTTCGGGAGCGTAATCCTGTGAGTGAACGCGCAAGATAAGATAAAGCTCCTCATCCGTCTTGGCTCGCATCATTTCTTGTAAGGCCGCTGATGAAGGCTGCATGGTGGTTCACTCCTGACATCGATTATTATCTGCTCGGTTTTCATTACTCCAGGTTTTACTCCTGAGACTTTTCCTGGCGGACCTCAGTTCTGCTTGTCTTGGTCTGATGGTGGCGTTGGTTGGGCGCTGCTCATTGCAGCCCATTATGGCAGCCGCACCAAGAATTGACGGTCCCGTAAGCCTAATTACGCTATCCTTGACTGCACTTTCTTCCGTGGTTTAGCAAACTCCTGTCGATTAGGCGTTCGGCTCATTCTGCGCTTCCTTCAAAGAGAAAAATGTGGCAAGGTGTTGGCGACCATGATCGAGAAAAGATAGGTCTCAGGGGCCTAAGTTCTCGAAGGCTCTTAAGCGGTTTAAGCTCTTTTAGCGATTTGAGTGGCTCCAATTGGGGAAGCGAGACGACACTTTTTACTCCACAAGCCGCGTCACCTTCGTGATCTCGTGCAATTCCTTTGATAAACCAACCAAGGTGTTTCCCATTAAATCCATAAATGTCGAAGCCTTCATGACCGCTGTCCGGATAAAGATATGCAACTGGCTTTCCAGACCAAAGATAGACCGTCTGATCCTCTGCAATATAAGCTGCGGCATTCCCTTTCGCATCGAATAGCGTGATTTCGTCCTGGGCTTGCAACGGCCATGGCAAGAAAAAGACAAAAGTCAAGATTGCCAGAGGAAACAGGGCAATACCGTGCCCCTTTGTGGAGAAGCTACACATGCGCATAACGCCACCCCCAACAGTTCATCTCAGATCATTCTCAATAATCAAACGTGTAGTTCAGTGTACAACAATGTGACTCATCGGCTGTGTACGCATCGACTGCAAGGCTCGATATTGGAGCGAGTGACTGTCGATATTCGCATCCGATTTGGCCGTACTGTCCGTCGCCTCCGCGAGGAGCAGGAGATTAATCAGGAAGAGGCGGCAGATCGTTGTGGATTACACAGAACATACTACAGCGGTATCGAGCGCGGCGTGCGCAATGTTTCTCTCGTGAACATCGAAAAGGTTGCAAAAGGTTTGAAAACCAGCCTCCCCGATCTGTTTCGCCGAGTCTGAGGTGTCGTCGCGTTCGGAAAAATCAGGGGACGATTCCATGGCGGGTGGCCCGGTCAAAAGCCGCAAAGGGCCGGACTGAGCGAGGAGAGACTGTGCCCTGCTCATCGCGGCTTTATCGCGATGAGCGGGCGGTACGGGGTTAAGATGGGTCCATGCCGAGCGGCTTGAAGCGATTCCGGCATTACGCGACCGGGGCGAAGGGGACGGTGGAAATCGAATCGCAATGGACTGCGCTCCGGCAGCGAAACCATTTGCCGGAGGGGTGCGCTTGAAGGAAGGCGAACGGTTCCGTTTTCCTGCCTTTTCCGCCATGAACCTGGGAAGGATGGCGCGCCCACCGTTAAAGGCAGACGTGGAATGAAGGCGAGGATGAGTCACCCGCCCGCTCATCGCAGAGAACGCATGGGGCACACTGCCGATTTTTAAGCAGGTAGAACGTCTCTATCTATGAAGCCTCCAAAAGCAAGACGTGCTTGCTGAACTCGCTCCCGGCCAGATACACGATGCCTTTGTCCATCGTGACCAGAACCATTCCGTTGCGCACAGCCAGGCCAAGCAGGTAGGCATCCGTAACCTGTTTGGTGCCAAACAGCCGCTTGAAGAACGGGCCGCACAGCGTGTGCCAGTCCTCAGCGATGGGCAGATAACGATAGCCCGGATGCTGCGCGAGCTTTTTCAGAATGGCCGTGGCCTCGGCCATCTCGATCTGCCCGGCGCGCGGCGCGGTCGCATTGCGCAGGAATCCAGCCTCCGTAAACGAGCAGATGGCCCAGCGGAGATCGGCGGCGGCATAAAACCACGCCTCCACAATCGAATGGTGAACATGATTCCTGGCTGTCAGGGCGTACAGAATATTCACGTCGAGCAGGTAGCCGTTCTCAGACAAGGGCGTCCTCCGAAGCTTCCTTCACCATCTCCGGCGTGACGCGGTCGCCCGTGTCGGCGATCTCCAAGTAGCCATGCCGGTTCATAACCAACCGGGGCGAAGGGCTTTTCTGTCCCGCAATCTGCTCAGCGCGGCGAATTAGCTCACTGACGGCAAGGCCCAACGAAATCCCCTTGGCATTTGCATACGACGAGGCAAAAGCCAAGGCGTCATTGTCAATGTGAAGATTGGTCCGTGTTCTCATAGAACCATTATGCACCAAATAAGCATAAGGTGCATAAATATTTTTATGGTTCTTATAATCTCACATGGTACAGTGATTGAGCGCCGGCCTTTTAAGCCGGTGCTCTATCGCCCTAACCCGAACCCCATGTCGTGCACGATATTTTCCGCAATCTCCTGGACCTGCGGCGTTACCGCCAGTTCCGGCACATGGGCCTGAACGTGCGAAACCTCGTGCCCGAGCGCCCTGGGCAGGCACGCGATTCGACGACCTTGACTTGCGTTTTGCGGATCAGCGCCGAGGTTCTGATGTGCCAGCCCACCCTCTGTCACACCCGCAGTCGTGGGAAACCACCGATGCGTCAGTCGCCCGAGCAAGGGCAGTGCTTCCCACCCTAAACACATAAAGGCGTGTTTAGGGTGGGCACCCCCATGGGCGGGAACTCGAAGATCCAGAAAAAGCTTGGCTGGGGCACCCGCCGCGTGATAGCTTTTCTGTCAACCCTCCAACTCCTGCGCGAAGAGCGCCAGGAGAACGGTGGTTGTTTGCCAAAATCGCCTCCCGTCACAACTCCTTTTGGTTTCAGCGGCTTGTCTTCCGGCGTCGCGGAAAAAATATTTCATTTTTTTGCTCTATGCGCGTGCAGTGGACCCCCAAACTGCGCTATATTATTTTTTCAGGCTTCCCCGCCTGCCGGGTAGTATTTATCCAAGTTCGACTCTTGTACATTAACCATGTGACCGCCATCACTCGCGGCGCATGTACAACGCAAGTCAGACCGGGATTCATTCATGGCGCAAATCTTCGACCGCAGCTCCAATGCTCTGGCTCGCATGGGACTGGTATTGACGGGACTCATCGTCATTGCTTTAGGGGTCACGCTTGACCAACTGCAGCGCTCGCCGTGGGTCACGCGGCAGGGTCAGCGCGCGGAACAGCCTGTCCCCTTCAGCCACAGACACCACGTCCAGGGCCTCGGCCTCCAGTGCCAGTACTGTCACACTACCGTGGAGAAATCCAGCTACGCAGGCATCCCGCCCACGCGCACCTGCATGAACTGCCACGCGCAGATCTGGACCAACGCGGCGCTGCTCGAACCGGTCCGCCAAAGTTGGGCTACGGGCGAGTCCATCCCCTGGGTCAAAGTCCACGATCTGCCGGACTTTGTTTACTTCAGCCATGAGATCCACGTCAACAAAGGCATTGGGTGCGCAAGCTGTCACGGCCGCGTCGACAAGATGCCGCTGATGTACGCCCAAAACACTCTGCAGATGGAGTGGTGCCTCGACTGTCATCGCGATCCCGCCAAAAACCTGCGGCCCACGAGCGAGATCTATAACATGGCATGGGAAAGCCCAACGGAGGACCATCCCGTCTGGTGCGCGGCGTCCGATGGCAAGGCGGGGATGCCCACGGCGCAGAGCGTCAACTGCACCACCAGGAGGCCAGGTCCGGCCGGCTCCGCGATGGCTTCGCTCGAACTGCCTGCTTCAGGCGCAAACGATCTGTTGAGTAACGTTGGCGCAGTCGTGCCCGTTGCGGCACCGGCCTTCCAGAAGTTCACCAGCCAGCAGGATCTGGGCAAATTCCTCGTTGTCCACTACAAGATTCGCGCCCCGAAGGACTTGGCGAGTTGCGAGGTGTGCCACCGATGAGCAGCGAGATGAATGCAGCCATGCGCAATACGACGGGGAGATCGCCGGAGGGCGTGGTGTTGAGTAAAGACGGCGAGTTGGCGTCCGCAGCGGCGGACGGGGCGAGTTCGCGGGTTGGCATGAATGGTGGCGAGCCGATGACACTGGAGCAGGTGCGCCGCGAGCTGAACGGCGCGAAGGGTAAAAGGTACTGGCGCTCCCTCGACGAGCTTGCCGATACGCCCGAGTTTCAGGCCGCAGTGGAGCAGGAGTTTCCATCGGCCGCGCAGGAGTGGATCGATCCCGTCTCGCGCCGCGGCTTCCTCAGATTGATGGGCGCTTCCATGGCGCTGGCCGGGCTGGCCGGCTGCACCAAGCAGCCTGACGAGCCGATCTATCCCTACGTCAAGGCGCCCGAGGATTTGATTCTCGGCAAGCCCATGTATTTCGCTACGGCGCACCCGTTCACGACCGGGGCGGTGCCGCTGCTGGTCAAGAGTGACGAGTTCCGGCCCATCAAGATCGACGGCAATCCCGAGCACGCCTACAATCGCGGAGGGTCCGACCCGTTTTCGCAGGGATCGCTGCTCGATCTTTACGACCCCGACCGCTCGCAGCACGTCACCTATAAAGGTGAAAACCGCGAGTGGGAGGAGTTCGCGGAGTCCTTCCGCGACAAAGTGGTTTCGACCAAGGACGGAACCGGCATCTACTTTCTGAGCGCGACGATCATTTCGCCCACGCTGGCGCGGCAGTGGCAGGCGGTCCAGAAGGCGTGGCCCAAGGCGCGGCTTGTGCAGTACGATCCTGCCATCGCGGGAACCTTTCTTGAAAAAGGCCTGAGCGTTCAATATGACCTGAGCAAGAGCGACGTGATCGTCTCGCTCGACGCTGACTTTCTTTCAAGCGCCAGCTATCCAGGTTTCCACAAGCTGGTGCGCGACTACGCCGCCCGCCGCAAAGAGCCGGAAAAGGGCATGAATCGGCTCTACACCATTGAGAGCGCGACAACCACCACCGGCATGAAGGCGGAGCACCGGCTCGGCTTGCGCGCGAGCGAGGTTCCGGCGTTCGCGGCCGCGCTGGCCGAGGCAGTGGGCGTCACGGGCGTGAATCCGCCAACCTATGCGTGGACGGCCGATCAGCAGAGGTTTCTCGCCGCGCTCGCGAAAGACCTGAAGGCCAACGCCGGCAAGTGCGCGGTGCTTCCCGGACTCTATCAGCCTCCAGTCGTCGCCGAACTGGCGCTTGCCATCAACAATGCGCTCGGCAACGTGGGCAAGACGGTTTTTGTCAGCTCGGAGCCGGCGATTCCGCTGCCCAGCGATCAGCTCGGCGATTTCAAGTGGCTCGTCGCGGATCTCAATGCGGGCAAGGTCGATTGGCTCGTCATCCTCAACACGAACCCGATCTACAACGCGCCCGCGGATCTGAACTTTGCCGGCGCATTCAACAAGGCCAACATCGTCGCGCATCTCGGCTCGCACTACGACGAAACCGGTCAGTTGTCTCACTGGCATATTCCCGCCGCGCATTATCTGGAGTCGTGGTCGGACGCGCGCGCCTATGACGGCACTGTCTCGATCGTGCAGCCGATGATCGATCCGCTCTATGGCGGGCGCTCCGCGCACCACGTCTTTCAGGCGCTGCTTGACGATCCCCTGGTCGGTCCGTACGACGCAGTGCGCGAGACGTGGAAGTCCACCATCAAGGGCGATTTCGAGTTTGGCTGGCGCAAGGCGCTGCACGATGGCTGGATCGCCGACACGGTTCCGGGCGTGCAGGCAGCGGCCAGTTCCGCAAAGACGGGCGCCGCCGCCTTTCGTGGAGAAATCCCCGCGCCCACGCCGAAGGATTCTGTCGAGATCATCTTCCGCCCCGATCCGAACGTCTACGACGGCCGGTGGGCCAACGTGGGCTGGCTGCAGGAGTTGCCCAAGCCGATCACCAACCTGAGCTGGGACAACGCCGCCATCGTCTCTGGCGACACGCTGACCAAGTGGAATCTTGAAGAGGACGACATTGTCGAGATCAGCGTAGGCAATGGCCGCGTCAAAGCGCCCGTCATTGTGGCTCCGGGGCATCCCGATAACGCCGTTACCGTCTATCTTGGCTACGGCCGCCAGGTGGGGCGCGTGGGCGGCGGCGCGGGATTCAACGCCTATCTGATTCGCAGCACATGGGCGCCGCTTTATGCCACAGGCGCAGTGCGCAAGATGGACGGCAAGTGGGGCGTGGCGATCACCAAGAGCCACTACCAGGATCATCGCGCGAAGTTCCTGGAGGGCAAAGGCGCTGGCGATAACTCCCTTGAGGCCGACGAAGCGCTCGGCCCGCGCGGCATCATCCGCTACACCACGCTCGACGAGTTCAAGGCCAACCCGAACTTCGCGCACGAAGGCGACGCGCACGAAACGCCCAGCCGCGACACGTCGCTCTTCCCCAACTGGTCCTATAACGAAGCCAACGCATGGGCCATGTCGATCGACATGAACAGTTGCACGGGCTGCAATGCCTGCATCGTGAGCTGTTATGCCGAAAACAACATCGCCGTTGTGGGCAAGCAGCAGGTGCGCGTGGGCCGCAACATGCAGTGGCTCCGCATCGATACCTATTTCGAGGGCGACCTGGCCGCGCCGCGCGCGCACTTCCAGCCCATGGCGTGCCAGCACTGCGAAAACGCGCCCTGCGAGCAGGTTTGCCCTGTGGGCGCAACCGTGCACTCGCCGGAGGGACTGAACGTGATGGTCTACAACCGCTGCGTGGGCACCCGCTACTGCTCCAACAACTGCCCCTACAAGGTGCGGCGGTTCAACTTCCTGCTCTTCTCCGACTACGAAACCGAAAGCTTGAAGCTGATGCGCAACCCCGACGTTACGGTCCGCTCACGGGGCGTGATGGAGAAGTGCAGCTATTGCATCCAGCGCATCTCGGCGGCCAAGATCGCCGCCGACAAGGAAAACCGCAACATCCGCGACGGTGAAATCGTCACCGCCTGCCAGCAGGCCTGCCCCGCCGGCGCCATCACCTTCGGCAACAAGAACGACAAAAACAGCCGTGTCTCAAAGCTGCGTGAGCAACCGCGCAGCTATCAGGTGATTGCCGACATCAACACGCGTCCACGCACCACCTATGTGGCTGAAGTTTTGAATCCAAACCAGGAATTAGAAGAAACGCCGGTCGAAATTGCGCCGGCCAAGGGTTGAGCAGCCGATGGCAACCAAAGAAGTAAAACCCGCTGACCATTGGATCGATCCCGCGACCGGCGAATACCGCGTGATCGCGCCCGGGCAAACCTTCCGTTCCATCACGGAGAAGATCGCCCGCATCGTGCTGACGCCACACACGCCCATGGGCTGGTTTGCCCTTTTCACCATCGCAGGCGGCGGCGCCACCATGCTCATGGTCGCCCTGGTGTGGCTCTTCCTGAGGGGCGTCGGCATCTGGGGCATTACGCAGCCGGTTGCGTGGGGCTTCGCCATCATCAACTTCGTCTGGTGGATCGGCATCGGGCACGCCGGCACGCTGATCTCGGCGATTCTGCTGCTCTTCAAGCAGGGCTGGCGCAACGCGATCAGCCGCTTTGCGGAGGCCATGACCATCTTCGCCGTGGCCTGCGCCGGCCTGTTCCCGGTGATTCACGTGGGCCGCCCGTGGCTGGGCTACTGGCTGCTTCCGCTGCCATACACCATGACGGTCTGGCCGCAGTTCCGCTCGCCGCTCATGTGGGACGTCTTCGCGGTCTCCACCTACGCCACCATCTCCGTGGTCTTCTGGTACATCGGCATGGTGCCCGATCTGGCGACCTTCCGCGATCGTTCCCAATCCAAGTTCGCACAGTATTGTTACGGCCTGGTTTCGCTCGGCTGGCGCGGCTCGGTGCGTCATTGGGCGCGCTATGAGACAGCCTCGCTGCTGCTGGCCGGCCTTGCCACGCCGCTCGTGCTTTCCGTGCACACCGTCATCAGCTTTGACTTCGCCGTAGCCGTTTTGCCCGGTTGGCACACCACCATCTTCCCGCCTTACTTCGTCGCCGGCGCGATCTACTCCGGCTTCGCCATGGTTCTCACGCTCGCGATTCCGCTGCGCAAGTTCTATCACCTGGAGTCGCTGGTCACCGATCGCCACATCGACAACTGCGGCAAGGTGATGCTGGTAACCGGCTTCATTGTCGCCTACGGCTACGGCATGGAAGCGTTCATGGCCTGGTACTCGGCCGATCACTGGGAGGCGTTCACCTTCTGGAATCGCGCCTTCGGCCCGATGGGCTGGTCTTACTGGGTGCTGATCACCTGCAACCTCGCCATTCCGCTGACCACGCTATGGTCGCGCAAGCTGCGCACCAACATGGCGTTCATGTTCTTCATCTCCATCGTGGTCAACACCGGCATGTGGTTCGAGCGCTTCGTCATTGTCGTCACCAGCCTGACGCGCGACTTTCTGCCTTCGGCGTGGGGAACCTATCGCGCCACGAAGTGGGACTACATGACGTTCGTGGGCACGCTTGGATTCTTCACGGTGCTGTTCCTGCTGTTTGTACGCTTCCTGCCCATGATTCCCATGAACGAAATCCGCATGTTACTGCCGCAGGCCAAGATCAAGCCCAAAGCGGCAGTGGAGGCTGGTGACTGATGCCCCCCCCACGCGAAGGAACCTACGGCCTGCTGGCCGAATTCGAAACGCCGGGCGATCTGGTAAGAGCCGCGCGGCAGGCGCACCAGGACGGCTGGCGCCGCATGGACTGCTATACGCCTTATCCCGTCGAAGAGGCTGCCGAAGCCATCGGCTTCCATCGCAACAAGGTGCCGCTCCTGACGCTTATTGGCGGCCTGATGGGTGGCGCGGCCATGTTTCTGCTCGAGACCTGGATCTCGACGCTCGCTTATCCGCTCAACATCGCGGGCCGTCCCAAATACTCCTGGCCGGCCTTCGTCGTGCCCGCCTACGAGTGGACCATTCTCTGGGCCGGACTCTCGGCTGCCTTCGGCATGTTGGCGCTGTGCGGGTTGCCCTCGCTTTATCACCCGCTCTTCAACGCGCCCAACTTCCGCGACGGCGCCACAACCGACAAGTTCTTCCTCTGCCTTGAATCGCTCGATCCCAAGTTTGATCGCGCCCAGACCAAGGCCTACCTTGAAGCATTCCAGCCAACGTCGGTGGTGGAGGTGGACTACTGATGAACAGCAGGGGTCAGGTATCAGAGGTCAGGGGTCGGGCCGAGACGTGCCGCAGCGAAGGCACTGTCCTCCTGAGAGGAGCGAAGGACAAGTGGCGGCCTTTCGGGCGCGCGGTGCTTCTGGCGGGAATTGCCGGCCTGCTGTTTACCGCCGGCTGCCGCCAGGACATGCAGAACCAGCCGAAGATGATTCCGCAGCGCGGATCGAGCTTCTTCGCCGATCATCGCGGTGCGCGCCCGCAGGTTCTGAACACCGTTGCCCGCGGCCAGCTTCATGAAGACACTTACTTCTACACGGGCGTAGTGCAGGGCCCCGACGGCAGCCGCCATGAACTCGACGCTCTGCCCAGTGAGATTCCGCTCAGCATGACGGTGCTGAAGCGCGGCCAGGAGCGGTTCAACATCTACTGCACGCCGTGCCATTCGCGCGTGGGCAACGGTCTGGGCGAAATCGTGCAGCGCGGCTATAAACCGGCGGCTAACTTCCACGACCAGGTCCGCATGGCGCAGCCGCTCTCGCACTACTTTTTTGTCATGACCCACGGCTACGGCGCCATGCCTGACTACTCGGCGCAGTTGACGCCGGCCGATCGCTGGGCGGTGGCAGCCTACATCCGGGCCTTGCAGCTCAGCGAGGCGGCCACGGTCAAGGACGTGCCAGCGGGAGTCCAGGTCAGGAGCCTCAAAGACCTGGCGGCAGCCGAAGGCCATCCGGAGTTTGCCGGCCCGTGGCCCATGCCGGCGACGGCGATCCAGGCCTACAAGCCCATCGCCAGCGAAGGCACTCCCGGCATGGCTCCGGCCTATCCCGCCGACCCAAGGATTTCGATTCCCCGAACGGCGCTTCCGGCGGCGGGGAAGAAGTGAGGCAAGTGAATAGTTCGTCCAATTGCGGCTTTGATGGGGCACGACTTGAGCCGCGCCGGAGATACGCGCAGAAGGCTTTTGGGCTTTGGCCCCTGCGATGTTTCGAATTACGAAGCACGACCTTGAGGTAAGTATGGCTCACGATACCAACCCGGCTTCTCACGACCAGGCGCTTCCCGCCGGGCTACCTTCGAGCTTGGGCGCGCCGGCCTTCGTCGATGGCTGGAAGACGCGCGCTCTCGCCGCCGGATCCGTCTTCGCCGCCATCGCCGTGATCCTCGCGTACCTGGGCCAGTCCCAGGACGGGCTCGGCTGGGACCACTTCCTGCGCGCCTGGACGCTCGGCACCATGTTGACGTGGGGCCTGGCGGTGGGTGGTCTGGCGCTGCTCATGGTGCAATACTGCTCGGGCGGCAAGTGGGGGCTGCTGCTGCGCCGTCCGTTTGAAGCCCTCAGCCGCACCCTGCCCATCACGTTTGTCTACTGGATCGTCATGGCGATCTTCATGAAGCGGCTCTTCCTGTGGGCGGTTTACACCACCAAGGGCGCAACCTACGCCGCACTCAAAGCCGGTCTGATTACTGAAATCGAGGCGCACTGCCTCAACTTCAAGCGGCCGATGCTCAATCCCACGACATTCGTTGGGGTCAGCGTGGCCTGTTTCGCCATCTGGTCTTTCTATGCGTGGCGCCTGAATGCGCTCGCCCTCAAGCGCGAAACCGACCCTCCCGAAAACACGCCCTACTGGATCAAGAAATTCGAGAACGTCAGCGGGCCTGGCATCCTCATCTACTCCATCACGATGACGGCCTGCGCTATTTATTGGGTCATGTCGATGGATGTGACGTGGTTCTCGACCGTCTACGGCCTGCTGTTCCTCGTGGAGCAGGGTTTCCAGGTGCTGGCTTTCAGCATCATTGTGGCGCTCGCGCTCTCGAAGGCCGAGCCGTTCAAGACCATCCTGCGCCAGACCGAGCAGCACGACCTGGGCAAACTGACCTTCGCGTTCGTGATGCTCAATATTTACCTGACCTTCGGACAATTTCTCATCATCTGGTCGGGGAACCTGCCCAACGAAATCAACTGGTACCTCAATCGTATCCGCGGCGGTTGGGGCGTGATCATCACCCTCGATTTCATCTTCCACTGGCTGGTTCCGTTCACACTGCTGCTGTCGCGCGATCTCAAGCGCAACAAGAAGCGGCTGACTCTGGTGTGCCAGATCATGATTTTCGCCGTCGTGTTGAACCAGTTCTGGCTCATCGAGCCGAACTTCAAGGATGCCGCGCGCAATCTCCACTTCAGTTGGGGAATTCTCGAGTACATCTTTGTGCCCGCCGCGATGTTCTGCTTCTGGCTGGCTTCTTTCTGCACCCAGCTCAAGAGGCGGCCGGTGGTGCAGGTGAATGACCCGCATCTCAAGGAGATTCTGGAGCCCGAACATGTCCATGCATGAACAACCGGGGCATAACCCACACGACGATCACGAGCCGGAGAAGATCGACGCCTCGCTCGGCTACGAGCCGAGCGATGTGCGCGTCTCGGGCATCATCGTCTTTCTCACGGCAATGGCCATCTTTGTCGCGGTTGTCGGTGTGCTCAGCTATGGCATCGGCAAGGTGATCAACGCGCGCATGAACAAGGAAGACGGACCCACAAGCAAGTGGTCGAAGACCGCCCACGTGCGCCAGCTCGGGAACTTCCCGTCCAGCCCCGAACTGCAGAACAAGATGGCCGAGATTACCCAGAGCTTTCCCACGCCGCGTATTCAGACCGACGACGGCAACCAGGATGTCTCCGATCTGCACGCGCGAGAGAATCTACTGTTGAACAACTACTCCTGGATCGACGAGTCGAAGGGCACGGTACGAATCCCCATCGGGCGCGCCATGGAGCTGCTGGCGCAGCGGGGATTGCCCGCCGCTCCCAAAGTTCAGACCCAGGCGCCAATGACCGGCGACATCGTGCCTACCGTCACCATGCCGCTTACGAATGGCTTTGCCCCCACAGCACTCGATCAGGAAGAAGCAGCGGGGAAACAGGGACCAGGGAGCAGGGATTAGCCGCCTCTGGTGAAAACAAGGTTTTGCAAGGGCGCGACTTTCGCCGCGCCGAGAGGCAACGATCAACCCAGTGGGCTGAGGCTTCTTAAAAAAAATCGGCCGGCGCAATCAACCGCTTAAATGGGAGATGCGCATCAAATTTGGAGTAGAACACTCCATAACTTACGGTCCTGGCGGCCCGAGAAAGGAGAAATACATGAGCCGCGCGAAGCAAAACACAAATTCCACGAAACGCCCGGCGTTGATCCTCGCCGCCATGCTTTTCTCGCTGGCCGCGCCACTGGTTTCCGCGCAGGTGTCAAGCTACGGTGACAAGCAGGTGGGATCGAGCGACCGTCCGCCCTCGATCCTCAATGACGTGGGCATCGATCAACATCTCAATACGCAACTGCCGCTCAATCTCACCTTCATCGACGACTCTGGCAGAGTGGTGCCGCTCTCCAGCTACTTCGGCAAGATCCCGGCGATTCTGGCTCTCGTTTACTACAGATGCCCGATGCTTTGCTCCGAAGAGATGAACGGCCTCACCAGCGCCCTGGAGATGGTCCGCTACAGGCCCGGCAAGGACTTCAACATCATCGTGGTCAGCATCGACCCCAGCGAAACCACAGATCTGGCCGCGGCGCAGAAGCGCACCTACCTCAAGCGATACGGCTACCCTGAGACCGCCAATGGCTGGCACTTCATGACCGGCACGCAAGCCAACATTGACGCTCTGACGAAAGCCGTCGGCTTCCGCTACGTCAAGCTCAAGCTGCCGGGCACCAACATAACGCAGTTCGCGCACGCCAGCTCCATCCAGATCGTCACGCCCGAGGGCAAGCTGGCCCAGTACTACATGGGGGTCGAGTACTCGCCCAAGGATCTGCTGCTGGGCCTCGACGAAGCTTCTTCCAATCGCATCGGATCGCCGGTCGACAACATTCTTACGTATTGCTATCACTACAACCCCGCAACCAATACGCACGACCTTATCATCGCGCGGGTGATCCAGCTCGGCGGCCTGCTTACGCTCTTGCTCCTGGGCGGCTTCATGTTCGTCATGTTCCGCCGCGACTTCAAGCACCCGCACGACAAGCGCGGTGTGACTCAAGGGACAGCAACGAAGGTGAACGGATAACGGAATGGACCACATCAGCCCAGTACTTTGGCAATTTCTTCAGAAGTGGTTGACGCACTTCCCGCTCTTTCCGCCGGAAGCATCGAAGATCGCTCCGCAAGTGGACGCCCTGTTTTACTTCATGGTTCTGGTCAGCCTCATCGGACTGACGATCGTCATTTTGCTGATTGTGGGCTTCTCCATCCTGTATAGCCAAAAGCGGCATCCGCAGGCCGTGCAGATTGAGGGATCCACGCTTCTTGAGGCCACCTGGACCATCATTCCCCTGGGGCTCTTCCTGGTGATGTTCGTCTGGGGCGCTCTCATCTACTTCCGCGTCTACACTCCGCCCGCCAACGCCATGAACATTTATGTGGTCGGCAAACAGTGGATGTGGAAGGTTGAGCATCCCGGCGGACAGCACGAAATCGACATGCTGCACATTCCCGTGGGGCAGCCCATTCAGTTGACGCTCATCTCGCAGGATGTCTTCCACAGCTTTTCCATCCCGGCGTTCCGCGTCAAGCGCGAGGCCATTCCCGGGCGCTACAACACTGTCTGGTTTGAAGCCACGCGGACGGGCACTTTTCACTTTTTCTGTACACAGTACTGCGGCACCGACCACTCCAAGATGATTGGCGAAGTGGTAGTCATGACGCCCGACGACTACAAGAAATGGCTGGCCGGCTCGACCAGCGGCGACTCGCTGGCGCAGAATGGCGAGCGGCTCTTCGCCAGTCTCAGTTGCAACGCCTGCCACAACGCGCGGCCCGACGCGCGCGGCCCCAATCTGGCGAATGTCTATAACGCGCGCCTCACGCTCAGCGATGGACAAACGGTTACCGCGGACGACGCTTACCTGCGCCAGGCCATCCTGAATCCCTCGCAGCACATCACGCAGGGCTACGCGCCGATCATGCCCACCTATCAGGGCCAGGTGAGCGAAGAAGGCGTCATCGCCCTGATCGAGTACATCAAGCATCTCGATTCCGATTACCGCATTCAGCAAACTCTCAACACGACCGAGTTGCTTCCTGACAGTGAAGGAGGCAAATCCGCGCCCGCGTCCCTGGCGCCCGCAGCCCAGAAGGAGACCAAGCCATGAGCGCTGCCACGATCATCAGTCTTCCCGATCAGTCCACGGCCAGAATTCCCAAAGTGAACTTCCTGACCAAAGAGAACGGTCTGCTGAGCTGGCTGCTGACCACCGACCACAAGCGGATCGCCACTCTTTACCTGATCTCGATCACGTTCTTCTTCTTCATTGGCGGCGCGCTGGCTGGCCTGATCCGTCTGGAGCTGCTCACGCCGCAGACCACCCTGATGGCCGCCGACACCTATAACAAGGTGTTCACGATGCACGGCGTCATCATGGTGTTCTTTTTCCTTGTGCCGTCGGTTCCGGCCACCATCGGGAATTTTCTCATCCCCATGATGATCGGCGCCAAGGATCTGGCGCTGCCCAGAATCAATCTGCTGAGCTGGTATCTCTACATGATCGCCGGCTGCATGGCCATCTACACCATGGCCGCCGGCGGCGTCGATACGGGCTGGACCTTCACCACCCCGCTTTCCACGCACTACCTGAACACCCACGTCATCTCGACTGGCCTGGCCATCTTTGTCGCCGGCTTCAGCTCCATCTTCACCGGCCTCAACTTCATCGTCACCATCCACAAGATGCGCGCGCCGGGCATGACGTGGTTCCGGCTGCCGCTTTTTGTCTGGTCGAACTACGCTGCCTCGATCCTCATGGTCCTTGGCACCCCGGTACTCGCCATCACTCTGGTGCTGGTGGTTCTCGAGCGCACCATGCACATCGGCGTTTTCGATCCCACTTACGGTGGCGACCCGATTCTCTTCCAGCACCTGTTCTGGTTCTACTCGCACCCGGCCGTCTACATCATGATTCTGCCTGGGATGGGCGTGATCAGCGAGGTGGTTTCCACCTTCAGCCGCAAGCGTGTCTTCGGCTACACCGCGGTCGCTTTCTCATCGGTCGCCATTGCGATCTTCGGCTTCTTCGTCTGGGCGCACCACATGTTCATCATGGGCATCTCGAACTACGCGGCGCTGGTTTTCTCGCTGCTCACCATGCTGGTGGCCGTGCCCTCGGCCATCAAGATCTTCAACTGGGCCTTTACGCTCTACAAGGGCTCCATCACCTTTGAGACGCCCATGCTTTACGCCTTTGGCTTCATGGGCCTGTTCACCATCGGCGGCCTCACGGGCGTCTTCCTCGGCACCACGGGCACCGACATTCACCTCACGGAAACCTATTTCGTTGTGGCCCACTTCCACTTTGTCATGGTGGGCGGGATGTTGATGGCTTTCCTCTCGGGCATTCACTTCTGGTGGCCCAAGTGGACTGGGCGCATGTATCCGGAAAAAATCTCGCAATTAGCCGCCGTAGTCACCTACATCGGCTTCAATTTCACCTTCTTCCCGCAATTCATCCTCGGCATGCTGGGCATGCCCCGCCGTTACGCAGCCTATCCGCCGGAGTTCCAGGCGCTCAATGTCTTTTCCACGGCGGGCGCCACGATCCTCGGTGTCGGCTACCTGCTGCCAATGCTCTATCTCACGTGGTCGCTAAAGTACGGCGAGATCGCGGGCGACAACCCCTGGCAGGCCACCGGTCTCGAATGGCAAACCCAGTCGCCTCCGCTCACCGAGAACTTCGCCGAGATTCCCATCGTCGATCACGAGGCCTACGACTACGAGTGGCTGGAAAAACAGACGGCCGCACGGCAGCAGCAGGAGGTGGCCTAGTGACCGATAGCGCCGCAGTTGCGAACAGCGCCATGGCGGAGACGGGCAACTCGCACCATGGGGAGCATCCGCCTTACCAACGCCACCACTTCGAGACCGTCGACCAGCAGTTTGACGCCACCAACTTCGCCATGTGGCTCTTCCTGCTCACTGAAGTCATGTTCTTCGGCGGCCTTTTCACCGCCTATCTGATCATGCGCAACTGGTACTATCAGGCCTTTGTCGCCGGCTCGCACCAGTTGAGCATCGTTTGGGGCACGGCCAACACCGCGGTCCTCATCGCCTCCAGTTTCACCATGGCCATGAGCGTCTGGTCGGCTGAGATGCGGCGCAAGAAATCCCTCCTTGTCTATCTCTGCCTCACACTCGTGTTTGGCCTGGTGTTTCTCGGCATCAAGGGCATCGAGTGGCATGAGAAATGGGAGAAGCATCACGTTCCCGGCGTGCACTTCAGCGTCGAGTCGTTCGTCAATCCGCAATCCGATCCCGCGGTTTACAACGAGTACCATGACGCACCGCTCGCGCCCGACATGGCGCAGAAGACCGAGGAGTACTTCTTCCTTTACTTCGCCATGACCGGCATGCACGCTCTGCACATGGTGATCGGCATCGGCATCCTTGTCTTCATGATCTTTCGCGCCCGAAGCGGCGCTTTCACCAACGGGCACGTCACATTCGTTGAAAACTTCGGCCTCTACTGGCACTTCGTCGACATCATCTGGATCTATCTTTTTGCTCTGCTTTATTTGATCAGCAGACATTAGGTCTCTGACCGCATAATTTTGCGCTTTCCCACCCATGCGGCAAAAACAAGTACGCCGCATGGATGGGGCACCCAGAGTTGGTACAACTTCACGCGGTCAGAGACCTAGTGTCCGCTTGAAATTCGGGGACTTGAACAGGGCACGGCTTCAAGCCGCGCCGCAGACAGGAAATCTTCCAGGCCTGAGCCCTGTGCAACAAGCCGTCCGCAGGAGAATCGCCATGAACGAACAGCACGAACTCGAACACCACGTCGTCAGTCCCAAAACCTACATCATCATTTTCCTTGCGCTGCTGACCGGAACGGCCCTGACCGTCCTCGCTTCCTACATCGATCTCGGCGAGTGGCACATCGCTCCTGGCATTACCCTCTTCTGGAATCCCGTCGTCAATCTCGCCATCGCCACCGGGAAAATGCTGCTCGTCGTGCTCTTTTTCATGCACGTCAAGTACAGCACCAAACTCACCAAGCTTACCGTCGTTTCAGGGCTCTTCATGTTCCTGGTCCTCGTGGGAATGACCCTCTCCGACTACTTCACCCGCGCCTGGGGCCGCTGGTAAATTGCGGTCTCCGGCTTGAATCTAAATTCGGCAGTTGGAGGGATGAAGGTAACTTCATCCGTATCGATTGCAGCCCGTTCCGAACAAGCAGATCAGAACCCGAAGTGCGAGTCGCAATCGAAGCCGCAGAGCGGAGGCGGGGCTCTTGGGAAAGATCATCCCCCAGGGGCTAAAGCCCTTTCGTTTTGCGTCCTTTACGGCACGGCTGAAGCCGTGCCCTTGCAAAACAGCGGCTCCAATCGAGTGCTTCCGCAGCCTGTGAAGCCGCGCCCTTGCAAAACCAGGCTACCGTAAATCGCGAGCGAACTGCCGAATTTAGGTTGAAAATAGAATTCCGAGGCCGCCGCACGTGATGCCAGCATCAGATCCGGAAGAGACTCCCGCCGAACTCATTGCTCTCGCCAACCAGCCCCGTGTCCTGGTGCGCCGCGACGGCGCTCCGCGCCAGGACGGTCAGTGCGTCGTCTACTGGATGCAGCGCGCCCAGCGCGCCGTCGACAATCCCGCTCTCGACACAGCGATCGCCGCCGCAAATATTCTGAGCCTGCCCGTCGTCATCTACTTCGGCATCATTCCCAACTACCCCAACGCCAACCTGCGCCACTACCACTTTCTCCAGCAGGGCCTTTGCGACGCGGCCGAAGACGCTGCCGCGCGCGGCATTGGTTTCATTGTCCGCCGCGCTCCCGACTCGCTCGATGGATTCCTTGCAGAAACGCGCGCCGCGCTGCTCATCGGCGACGAGAACCCCTGCCGCGAGCCGGAACGCTGGCGCCGCGTGCTCACCCGCCGCCTTCGCATCCCGTTCTGGACCGTCGACGCCGATGTCGTTGTGCCTTCGCGCGTCTTCAACCGCAGCTTCATTCTGCTGCACCATTTTCGCCCCAGGCTACGCGCCGAGCTGCCCCGGTTTCTCGCCGCTCCGCCAGCGATTGCGCCACTCCACCCCTGGAAGCCGCGCAAGGCGCTCGCCAGCTACCCGCTCTCTCAGGACATCACTGCCGGATTCACCAGGCTCGACCGCACCATCCAACCGGTCGACAGCTTTACCGGCGGCACGCAGACCGCGCTCAAGCGCCTCCGCGCATTCATCGCTCACGATCTCGCCGGCTACGACGAAGATCGCAACCACCCCGAGATCGCAGGCACCAGCCGCCTGTCGCCCTATCTTCACTTCGGCAACATCAGTCCGCTCACCATTGCCCTCGCTGTCAAAAAAGCTGCTGCCTCCGGCAAAATCCCAAGCGGAACCGGGGAGAGATTTCTGGAGCAGTTGATCGGATGGCGCGAGCTGGCGGTTCTCTTTGTGCGCCACGAGCCCAACTACGACACATGGGAGTGCGCCGCGCCCTGGGCGTGCAAGACGCTGCTTGAACACGCCGCCGACCCGCGACCCTGGCGTTACACGCTGGCGCAACTGGAGCGCGCCGAGACCCACGACGAGCTGTGGAACGCGGCCCAGCGCCAGATGGTCAAGACCGGCTGGATGCATAACTACATGCGCATGTACTGGGCCAAGAAAATCCTCGAATGGGCGCCCGATCCCGCCACCGCCTTCGACTGGGCCGTCATCCTCAACGACCGCTACCAGCTCGACGGGCGCGACCCCAACGGCTACGCCGGCATCGCCTGGGCGATCGTCGGCAAGCTCGACCGCCCCTGGTTCAACCGCCCTGTCTTCGGCCTTATTCGCCCCATGACCGGCGCCTCCATCGCGAAAAAATTCAACGCCGCCGCCTACATCCGCCAGCACGGCGCGCAGGCCTGAGGGCGATCGAAGCCGCAGAGCAGAGGCAAGGCTGCCGGGAAAGATCATCCCTCGGGGGCTAAAGCAGCATGCAAAAATGACTGCTTCACCTGCGTAGCGCCGTGTCAGTCCCACACGGTAATGCTGGTCAACTGTGGATGAGGTACGTTGTTCGATTCTTCGCGAATTGGCGTCGCTTCGCGACTTCGCAAGTTGGCGAGTTCGCGCGGTAGGTCTTTTCAAGGCACATTCGGGGTGAAGCCATTGTTGATGCACGAAGCCTAAAGCCCCCCTCTCATTTTGCGTGCGTTGCGGCACGGCTGAAGCCGTGACCTTGCAAGACCGGGCGACGGTAAATTTGGTTTCTCTGAGGCAGTTCCGGCGATTCTTCAGGCGCTTCGTTACTCCCGTGTTCTGAATCACACGTTCTCCGGTTCCGCGTTGTCCTATAATGGGCATCGATTCCAATCCCGGAAGCTGCGTGTTTCGTTGAGCGCAATCCGATGGATTTTTGCTGATCTTCATTGGAAGATTTTCACCAAAGAGGAAGCAGAATCCGTTCGCGGATGCTCCACGAAGCCCATGTTCGATCCGATCTCGATTCGCCCTGCCCATGCCGACGGCACGACCGTGTCTGCCCGTCGACTGCTCGCCTGCAAGAGCCGCCGCGCGTGGATGCCGATTGTGCTGGCCACGGCTCTCGCCGCGCAGCTCGCTTCCGGCGCTACTGCGCAACAATCTCTCGCGTCTTCCTTATCCCGGCCCTCCGCCGCGCGGCCATCCCGGCAGTTGCCGCCGCGTGTGCTCGCCGCGCGTCGCTTTCTTGCCCGCCGCGGAGTGGCTCCCGGCCGTCGCGCCGCCGCCGGCTCTCTTCTGGGCCGCCGTTTCGCCGCAGCGCAATTGGCGCACCCCCTGACCGTGCCTTTACAGTCCTCCACATCCAGCTCCACGCCGGGCCCCACCTGGACACCGCTCGGGCCCGCGGCCGTCATCACACCAACTTACGGCCTTGTCAGCGGCCGCATCACCGCCGTCGCCATCGACCCCTCCGATCCAACCGGCAATCACGTTTACCTGGGCACCACCGGCGGCGGTGTCTGGAGCGCAAGCAGCGCCGGCACGTCCGCCGTCTCCAACATCGTCTTCACTCCACTCACAGACGGAGTCACCGCGCTGGGCGGCGCCACGGACGCCTCCATCAGCATTGGCGCGCTCACCGTGCAACCCGGTGGAACCGGCGTCATCCTCGCCGGCACCGGCGACCCCAACGATGTCCTCGACTCCTACTACGGAGCCGGGATCCTGTACTCCACGGACAGCGGCCACACCTGGAGCCTTATCGACAAGACCTCCGACGCCGAAGACTTTCTCGGCACACGCGACGTCTATTTCGCCGGCGAGGGATTCTCCGGCTTTGCCTGGTGCAGTCCACAGACATCCTCCGCTGCCCAATGCACGCCCCAGACTGTCGTCGCCGCAGTAGCCTCATCCTACGAGGGCGAAGTGGTCGACGCCGAACTGCCTACCCTCAACAGCGAGGGCCTCTACTACTCGAACGACAGCGGAGCCACGTGGCATCTGGCCACCATCGCCGACGGCAATGGCGCCGTGCTCCAGTCGCCCGCCAATCCGTTCCTCGGGCCCAACGGCAACGCCGCTACATCCATCGTTTGGAATCCCGTGCGCCAGGTCTTCCTCGCCGCCATCCGTTTCCATGGCTATTACGAGTCGGCCGACGGCATGACGTGGACGCGGCTTGCCAATCAGCCTGGATCTGGCCTGACCACCGCCCTGTGCCCCGCCAACCCCGGAATTCCCGGCAGTGAGGGCTGTCCCATCTTTCGCGGCACGCTCGCCGTCAATCCCGTCACCGGCGACACCTTCGCCTGGACTGTCGATATCAACAATCAGGATCAGGGCATCTGGCAGGACAAGTGCGCCATCAGCAATAGCGGCCAGTGCACAAGCGCCACCATCACCTTCGCGCAGCAGTTAAATACAACGGCGCTTGAATCCAACATCCCCGACCAGGGCGCGGCGACCATCGCCGACGGCAACTACAACCTGACGCTGGCCGCGATTCCTTCGCAGCAGGACACGGTGCTCCTGGCCGGCGCCCACGACCTCTGGAAGTGCAGCGTGTACTCCGGCTGCGTCTGGCGCGACACCACGAACTCCACCAATGCCGCCTGCACCGCCGGGGTGGGCGAATTCCAGCACGCGCTCGCCTGGAACACCGCAAACCCACTCGAAATCTTCATCGGAAACGACAGCGGCCTCTGGCGCTCGACCGACGGCATCGCCGAAACCGGCTCCGTCTGCAGTGCGAACGACGCATTGCACTTCCAGAACCTCAACGGCCAGTTCTACAGCTCCTACCAGAGCTCTACCGAGAACGCACCGGGCTCGCTGGCTGAAGTCGAAAGCCTCTCGTCCTTCCAACTGACTCCCTACACGCTGATGGCTGGCCTCGGCGTCAATGGCGTCAGCGGCGTCAAGACAACCTCCGCCACCAACATCTGGCCGCAGATTCTCTCCGGCTTCGGCGGTCCCGTCGCCATCGATCCCAGCGACAACAGCATTTGGTACGTCAACAACAGCCAGGCGGGGGTGGCGATCTACCTGTGCTCGCAATCCACTCTCTGCACACCAAGCGATTTCGGCAAAAACCCGGTTGTCGCCAACGCCGACGTGGGCGAGTCCGACGATACGTTGCCGGTTCCGTCGGCGTTCATGGTCGACCCGCTCGACAACACGCAGTTGCTCGTCGCCACTTGCCGCATCTGGCGCGGGCCGGCCAGCGGGGGTTGGACTTCGACATACGCCATCAGCCCCATCTTTTCCAGCCAGGTCTCGAGCGGCCCCTGCGACGGCAATGCGCTCGTCCGTTCCATCGCCGCCATGCCGCTCAACTCCGGCGGTGAGGTCATCTACGTGGGCATGTACGGCTCAGCCACGAACGGCTCCATTCTCCCTGGCCACGTCTGGCGCGGTGTCTACAACCCCTCCACCGATACCGCTACATGGAGCGATCTCACTCTCAACCCCGTCAGCAACGACAGTTTCGCCTTCAACTATTACGGTCTCGATGTTTCCAGCATCGTCATCGATCCCCACGATCCGACCGGCAAGACCGTCTATGTCACGGTCGAAGGCATGCCCAATTATGCCCAGGGAATTCAGGTCGTCTACCGCTCGACCGACGGCGGCGCCACCTGGAGTTCCATCATGGCCAACCTTCCCGATGCTCCCGCCAGCAGCCTCGCCGTCGATCCGCAAAGCGCGAACACGGTCTACATCGCGACGGACCTTGGCGTTTTCTCGACGCCCGAAGTCGCCAACTGCGCGCAACCCGGCTCCATGTGCTGGTCCGCATTTGGCACGGGACTTCCCGCCGCGCCCGCCGTGGCCCTCGTCGCCGCTCCCGTCTCCAGTCCCTCACAGGTGCTGGTTGCAGCCACCTACGGCCGGGGCATCTGGCAAACACAACTCCTGACCGCGAACAGCAGCCTGAGCGCCGCTTCGGTCTCGCCGGCCTCACTGACCTTCGCCAGCCAGGCTTCCGGCTCCATCAGCGCCCCACAGACCGTCACGCTCCACAACACCGGCAGCACCAACCTGGTCCTCGCCTCCGCCAGTCCTATCGTCTTCACCGGCGACTTCAATGAATCCGGCGATACCTGCCAAAATCAGACCATCGCCCCCGGCGCCACATGCACGATCTCCGTCGTCTTTGCGCCGCAGTCCTCTGGCCCACTGACCGGCCAGATGACCATCTACGCCAACATCTATGGCGGCCAGCTCTCCGTCGACCTCAACGGCACTGGAACTGCCGCAGGCCTGGTCACGCTTTCGCCAGCCGTTCTCAGCTTCGGCCAGGTCGAGGCTGGAAGCCAGCCGTGGAAGAGCCTGTCCATCTCCGTCGCCAACGGCGCCAATACGGCGGTTTCGGTCACGAGCCTCACTGTCACCGCGCCGTTTGTGATCTCGAGCAATTCCTGCGGCGCATCCAGCCTCGCACCCTCCAACCCCTGCGAATTGCAGATAGAGTTCGCGCCCTCCACGGCCGGAAACTTCACGGGCCTGCTTACCATGATGGACAGCCAAGGCACGCAAACCGTTCTGCTCACTGGAACCGCCCTGGCTCCTGCCACCGACATCGTCAACCCGCCCGAGCCCAACGCCGCGCTGGTCTTTCCCAAGACCGTCGAAGGTGAGCTGTCAGCGCCCATCGCCGTCACCATCACCAACACCGGTGGCATGGCGCTCAACGGCATCGGCATCTCGATCAGCGGCCCGTTTCAGGAGACGCCCAACTGCGGCTCGCAACTGGCAGCTGGCGCCGTCTGTGCCATCGACGTCGTCTTTGCTCCCACGCAGACCGGCGCCTTCACGGGAACCCTCACCATCGCCGACGCGCTCAAAACCCAGACCGTCGCCCTGAGCGGCACGGGAGTGACGCCGCCTGTCCTCAGCGTTACCCCCGTCAGTCTTACCTTCGCCAACCAGCAACAAGGTGTGGCCAGCACGCCCCAGACCGTCACCGTCACAAACACCGGCGCCACGCCCATTGCCAACATCGGATTTGCCTTCACCGGCCCGGCGGCTTCGAGCTACTCGTTCACCAGCAACTGCGGAACGGCCCTCTCCAGCGGAGCCAGCTGCGCGGCGCAAATCGTCTTCACGCCCAGCGCCGCCGGCTCCAGTGCGGCGACGCTCGTCGTTTCAACCTCGACTCCCGGAGTGAATCCAGTTTCAATTCCGATCAATGGGTCGGGATCACTTTCCAACGGCTTGACGGTGAGCCCCGCTCAGCTCAACTTTTCTCTCGTTACTCCCGGCACGACCAGCCCCGCGCAATCGGTCACCATCACCAACTCCACGGGCATCGCCATCGACGCGTTAACGCTCAGCGCGCCGGCGCCCTTCAGCATCGCGCAAAGCACCTGCTCCGGCGGCGTGGCCGCAGGCGCCAGTTGCACGGCCTCGGTTGTCTTTACGCCGACTCTGGGCGGCGCTGCTGCCGGAACCCTCACCGTCAGTTCCGGCGCTGTGACCCAGCCAGCCTCAGTCGGGCTCTCCGGTGCCGGCTTCAGTTTCACCGTCTCGATCTCCGGATCATCGAGCCAGAGCGTAATTGCCGGTCAGACGGCTGACTATACGCTTGCGATCACTCCCAACGGCGCCGCCAGCGCCTTTTCACTCACCTGCGGCACGCTGCCTGTTGGCGCCCTCTGCCTTTTCAATCCCGGCCCTACGACAGATACGATCAACTCCGGCGTTCAGGCCAACGTTCAGGTTGAAATCTCCACCAGCAGCGCAACCGCGCGCCTTGAGAGACCGGACTTTGCGAGGCAGGGCTTTGGCCAGCCGCGCCCGGACCGGCCCGGCCCGTGGCGCGCCCTGCCGCTTGCCTGCGGACTGCTCCTGCTGCCGCTTGCCATCCACCGCCGCCGCAGAATCTTCCAGATGGTGCTTCTTCTTGCCGTTCTTGTCTGCGGCGTCTCCAGCTGCACCAGCTCCAGCAAGGGCTCGAATGGCTCCAGCGGCCAGGGCAGTGGCGCTGGCACACCCACCGGCCCCTACAAGATCACTGTCAACGTCTCCGCCGCCCAGACGAACCTCACCCAGCCAGTGGATCTGTCTCTTACAGTTGACTGACAGCGCTACTCATCTCAGCAGCGATTGAAGACGGCCTTTCGCGCAGGAATTCGCCAGTTTGTGATGCCGCGGCGCTCACGCCACGGGCAATCGCATTTCAAGATATGGGGAGATTTTGTTTTGAAAGGCACGGCTTGAGCCGTGCCGAAACATGCGAAAGAAAGGAATTGGGCTTCAGCCCCGAGGGATGGTTTTACAAAGACCGCAGAGACGTCCCCGAGGGGCTAAAGCCCGTCGTTTCTCAACCGATTTCGGCGGCACGGCTCAAGCCGTGCCCTTTCAAAGCCTCTCCTGTTCCAAATTGCAAATCCAAATGCGCGATTGCCCTGGCTCACCCTGCCATCTCCCTGCCCGTCCAACACCCCGGTGCTATACTTGAGCCGAGGACGGCTCTCAAGGGCGTTCGCTGAGCGGTTCTGCGTCTTCCAGGCCTTGCCGGTACCGGGCAAGGTCAATTTGTATCGAGGGTCTATCCTGTAACGTGCGGATTGGCTCCCTCCGGCAGATGCAAACGTTCCCGCGCTTTTCAATGCCAGCTCCGCGCCCGCCGCACAGCCCGTCTGGAGGTTCAGTTTGTCGAGGTTCGGTTTGTCCATGACCCCACGCGCCCGTCGCGCTTTCTTTGCCCTCATTGTCTTTTTCTCTGTCTGCGCCGTGGCCGGCTCAATTCTCGAGCGCAACGTCGGCGCACAGGCATCGCAGGACGAGAGCCAGCTTCGCGACAGCCTCAAGTCCTTTACCAATGTCTACGCGCTGGTGGAGCAGAACTACGCCGATCCCATCACCGGCGACAAGATCGATACCGCGATTTATGACGGCGCCATTCCCGCCATGTTGCAGGTCCTCGATCCCCACTCCCACTTCTACGACCCCAAGTCCTATGCCATGCTGCGCGAAGATCAGCGCGGCCACTACTACGGCGTGGGCATGATGATCCAGCAGCAGATATCAAACGGCAAGAGCAAAGTCTTCGTGGTGACACCCTACGAAGACACACCCTCTTACCGCGCCGGCATTCACCCCGGCGACCAGATCATCGCGATCGACAGCAAATCCACCGACGGCTGGACCTCGGATCAGGTTGCCAAGGCGCTCAAGGGGCCCAAGGGCACGCCGGTTGAAGTCAGCGTACAGCGTTACGGTCAGCCGAAGCCACTGGTCTTCAACCTAATCCGCGACGAAATTCCCCACCCTTCCATCGATCTCAAGTTTGAGATTCGTCCCGGCATCGGTTACATCCATCTCACGCAGTTCCAGGAAACCACCGGCCAGGAGATGGAAGACGCCATCAACGGCTTCAGCAACCTCAAGGGGCTACTGCTCGACCTGCGCGAGAATCCCGGCGGACTGCTGAGTCAGGCCGTCGATGTCTGCGACCATCTGCTCGCCAAGGGCCAGACCATCGTCTCGCAGCGCGGGCGCGCCTATCCCGACGTGAACTACGTCGCCACGCACGGCAACGGCGGCAAAACCTTCCCCATCGTCGTGCTGGTCAATCGCGACACTGCCTCGGCCGCCGAAATCGTCTCCGGCGCGCTGCAGGATCACGACCGCGCCCTCATCGTTGGCGAAACCACCTTTGGCAAGGGGCTCGTCCAGACCGTCTATAACCTCAGCGAAAACTCGGGTCTCGCGCTCACCACCTATCACTACTACACGCCCTCCGGCCGCCTCATTCAGCGCAACTACGCGGGCGTCTCGCTCTACGACTACTTCAACCACGCAGGCGCCCTGCCCGCCAACTCCTCGAACCGCGAGGTCAAGTTCACTGACTCCGGCCGCACCGTCTACGGCGGCGGCGGCATCACGCCCGACGAAAAGATCGCCACTCCGCCGGCCACTCCCTTCCAGGACACACTCGGCTATAAGCAGGTCTTCTTCCACTTCGCGCCCGTCTACGTGGCCACCCACACCATCGACAAAAATTTCGCGGTCGACGACGCAGTTCTCTCCGACTTCGAGAAATTCCTTACCAGCCAGGGCATTGACTGGACCCAGGCGGACATCGACGGCGCCTCCGGCTGGATCAAGTCGCACATCAAGCAGCAGATCGTCACCATTGCCTTCGGCGAGCAGGTAGGCCTGCGCGTTATCGCCGACTGGGACCCCGAAATTGAAAAGGCCCTCACCTACATGCCCGAGGCGCAGGCCCTTGAAACCAATGCCCACAAGGTTCTGGCGGAAAAGGCCCAGGCGAGGAACGCCGCTCCGCAAAGCGACACCACCCAGCCCTGACCCACGCCCAAAAGGCGACATGAACGAAAGGCCATCCCGCGCGGGATGGCCTTTCGTTCATGTCGTATCGCGAAGAGGCACGGCTGAAGCCGTGCGCTATCAAAACCAAACCCCCCGTAGACCTCGAGCCAACTGCCGAATTCAGATTCGACATCCCGTGAGCCTGCAAGACAAACAAACCACACCTTGCAGGTCATTCACCCGCTCACCCCAGCCACACAACTGAGCCGCTCCCTATTTCGCCGGAGGCGGCGTGAAGATCTCACGCCTGGGTGAGGCTTCCGGTTTCGGCTTTGGCTTCGGGGCCTTCTTCGCTTCTTTTTTGCCCTTATCTTTGTTTCCCATGCACGCACTATGACACAGAACCGCGCCGCTGAAAAGCCCAAAACCCGCCTCTCCGGCCGGCCGCGGGTGAAATGAGGCAAAATCGGCAGAATCCAGCCTATTTTCCCACCGCCGCTCCCTCGACCGCCGCAGGTATTCTGGAAGCACCATGACTCAGTCAACCAAGCCTCTGCGTCGCGTAGCCGTCTTTTGCGGATCGGCCTTTGGATCGAACCCCGCGTTTCGCGCCGATGCGTCGGCTCTCGGAGTCGCCATCGCCAGAGCCGGACTGGGATTGGTCTATGGAGGAGCCAGCCGCGGTCTGATGGGCATCCTGGCCGACGCGGCACTGGCTGAAGGCGCCAAGGTCATCGGCGTGCTGCCGCAGGCGCTCAGCGGCCGCGAGATCGCTCACACCCGCCTGACCTCGCTCGAACTCGTCCTCACCATGCACGAGCGCAAGGCTCGCATGCATGAGCTGGCGGATGCGATTCTGGTGTTGCCTGGAGGCTACGGCACCCTCGACGAACTGCTCGAAGCAGTCACGTGGGCGCAGATCGGCCTGCACGCAAAGCCCATCGTCCTCATCAACACAGCAAGTTATTGGGATGGCCTGCTGGCCTTTCTGGATACCGCGGTAGCCAACGGCTTCATCGAGGCCCGCAACCGCGGACTGATGCGCATCGCGCCCACCGCCGCAGACGCGCTCGCCATGACCCTCGCCTGATGCGCCGCCAAGCGGGATTGACAATTGTGTCCGTGCGCCGCGGTCTCTTCGGGCGCCTTACATCTGCGCAGGCCTGGGATTCGCGGGATCGAACTTCGCCACCTGGATCTTGCGCGCCAACCGCACCTTCGCCAGCAGCCAGATGCCCCAGAAGTTCGGATCGAGTTCATACCACTTGAGCCCGTGACGCACTGAAACCGGATGCGCATGGTGGTTGTTGTGCCAGCCCTCGCCGCCGGTCAGCAGCGCCACCCACCAACTGTTGCGCGAGTCGTCCTTTGTCTCAAACCGGCGCGACCCCCACAGGTGCGTAGCCGAGTTCACCAGCCACGTGGCATGCAGACCGATGGTGACGCGCAGGCATACGCCCCAAAGCAGCATCGCGACGCCGTTCACCCACCCCCCACCCCAGTACCAGCCGCCGGCGAACAGCGCCAGGCCGCTCAGCGTGATGGGCAGCCAGTGATACTTGCTCAGCCATACGTGCACGCGGTCGCGGCGCAGGTCCGGCGAGTAGCGCGCCAGCGCCTCGGTCTGCGCGTGCAGCGCCTCGCCGAAGAGAATCCAGCCGGTGTGCGCCCACCAGCCGCCATCGCGCGGCGTGTGCGGATCGCCTTCCCGATCGCTGAGTTGATGATGCACGCGGTGTGTCGAGACCCAGAAGATCGGCCCACCCTCCAGCGAGAGCGTGGCGAAGACTGTCATCAGGTACTCCAGCCACTTTGGCACCTGGTAGCCGCGGTGGGTCAGCAGGCGGTGGTAGCACATGCCGACGCCCACATTGATCGCCAGGACGTAAATCGCGGCCGCCACAAGCATTCGCGGCCAACTGAAGAGAAACAGCGCGGCTACCGCTCCCACATGAAAGAGCGCAATCACCACAAGCGTAAGCCAGCTAAGGCCCTGGCCGGTGGCCGCAGCCCTGCCCATGCGGATCTGGCTCCGCGCGGAAACCGTGTGCGCGGCGCGCCCCGGCGCGGATACTGCATTGTCAGATGTGGTTGTGGAAACAGACTGTGAGCAATCTTCGCTCGTTGCGTCGGAGACAGGCGCGGTCAGGGCAGATGCCATTGATTTCTTGGTCCTTCAGCAAGTGGCTACGTTTCCACTCTATCTCCTATTATATAGGACATAATGAGTCCAAAATAGCCGGAGGGAGCGCATTTTTACTGCCGGACGCCGGAAGCGCGCCGGTCTGCCGGGTACGCACCCTGGCCGAGCCGCGCCCTTTGCGAAGCGGTCAAGGCGCGACCGAGCCGAGCGCCGCCGCGTTGCTTAAAAAGATTCGCGTGGCATCGCCGCGCAGCACGCGGTAAAGCGCGAACTGCCGCTGAGTCGCTCCCCGAAGTTCGAAGAGCAGCTCGCCGCGATTGTCGGCCAGCGCATCGACCGCGTCCACCAGCTTCATGCGCGGCTTGTCGTCGAGATGCGCGGCATCGGTCACGTTTTTCACCAGCACCGACATGCCGCCGTAAAGATCCGGCTGCGCAATCAACGTAACAAACTTCTCCTCAGCGCCCGTGCCCGCCGTGTGTGCAGAGAGCACCATCGTGGCCCCGGAACCGTAGGCCAGTTCGAAGACGCGGAACTCTTCGTCCAAAAGCGGCGCCGGCTGCGGCGGCAAAGTCAACTGAGCGGGCTTCTGCGACCTGGAGGAGGTCTTTGCCGCGGTCTTCGGCTTTACTGGCGCCGCGGGAGGATTGAGGCCCAGCGCCGCGCGTGCCAGATCCTCCAGCGCAGCCTTCATCCTGGCCTCGTCGCCCGGATTGGCCCACGAGTAGCTCCACAAATGCACGGGCCGATCCACCGCATCGCTCACAGCGACCATCTGCTTCATCTCGCGCGGCATTCCGCTCAGGCTCGGCGCCACATCGGCACCGTAGCCCGCGGTCTTGCCCCGGAACAGATGCGGGCGGTTGGGATCGCTCAACTTCGCGACACTGGTAACGTAGCCCTCGTCTTCTTCGTTTCCCTTCCTCTTTTTGAGCTTCGGACGATCGGAATCGTCTGCCGATGCGCTGCCTGATGAAGAGTTGCTTGCGGTCGAGGTATCCGGCGCGGGACGCAGAACCGGCCGGTCGGGATCGGGCGGCGGTGCGTTGCTTGCGGTGCCGGAGTTGCCAGAGCCTTTGCCTGAGCCGGATTCGTTGGCATGATGCTTGCGGTGCAGGACAGGCTCGTCGCTCTGCGCGTCGCCGTACTCGTCGATCTTTGCCACCTGCGTAGGCGCCGGTTTGGGCCTGGGCAGAGGTTTCCACCTGCCAAGGCCGATCCAGAAGCCCATCTGCTGGCCAGCGCGCTCCACGTCAAACAACCCTACCGGTTTGCCGTCTTGCAAAAGCTGATACTCCACTTCACTTTCAAGAGCAATCGGGGCCGGGCGAGCCAGATACTCATCCGCGTCCTCCAGTGCCTGGCCGTCGTAGATACAGATGGGAATCAGGCGGCTGGCCTTCGGCTTGGCCTCGTCCCCGGTCCACTCGAACACAGCAACAGCCCGCAATGCCGGGGCGTTCTTCTCTGTCTTTGTCACCTGGCCGGGATATTGCGCGGCTGAGGGAAGCGCCGCTGCCAGCAGCGCCGCCGTTATCCACAACCGCTTTGGGTTCCGCAATGACATCTTCCGCACCTTTCATCCATAATCGATGCTGAAACCGTCGAACCCGGCCATCTGCCGGCCGGCGCCTTCTTTAGCGAGGATATTCCCCATGGAGCTTCACAAGAAAGTCGCCAACTTCACGCTCAAAACCGACGAAGACAAGACCGTGAGCCTTTCGGACTTTGCCGGCAAACCGGTCGTACTCTTCTTTTACCCCAAGGCCGACACGCCGGGCTGCACCATCGAAGCCTGCGGCTTTCGCGACACCTTCAAGAAGCTGCAGGCGGCTGGCGCAGCCGTTCTCGGCATCAGCCGCGACACGCCAGAGGCGCAGGCCAAATTCCGCGCCAAGTACAACCTCCCGTACACACTCCTCGCCGATGTAGACGAGAAAGTCTGCAAACAGTTTGACGTACTCAAAGAGAAGAACATGTACGGCAAAAAGGTGATGGGCATCGTGCGCACCACCTTCGTCATCGGCCCCGATCAGACCCTGCTCCACGTCTTTCCCCAGGTCAAACCCGAGGGCCACGCCGAGGAGGTTCTGGCCCTCATCAGCGAATGGAACAAAACGCAGAAGTAGAAGCCGGCAGGTTAGAGAATCTGGCTGCCGGTCAACTGCCGGCGCGGTGTAGATTCATAATCGTGCCCACCGCGACGACACTTCCGCCCGGCCATCTGCTCCCCCGCACCTTCTTCGAGTTCCCGCCGGAGCGCGTGGCGCGGCTCCTCCTCGGCAAAATCCTTGTCCAAAGGATAAAAGGGCGGAAGCCCATCGCCGGGCGCATCGTCGAGGCCGAGGCCTATCTCGGCCCGCATCGGCAACCGCCCGACCCCGCGGCCCACTCGCATCGCGGCCCCACACCACGCAACCAGGTGCTCTTCGGCGCCGCAGGCCACGCCTACGTCTACTCGATCTACGGCCGCTACTTCTGCATGAATGTCTCCTGCGAGCCCGAGGGCCGCGCTGGATGCGTGCTGCTCCGCGCGCTGGAACCCCTCGCCGGGATCGATCAGATGGCTCGCAACCGGAACCTCGGCCCCACAGCAGCCGCGCGCGAGTTCGCCAGCGGCCCCGGCCGGCTTTGCCAGGCTCTGGCCATCGAGCGCACCACGCACAACGGCCTGGACCTGCTCGATCCCTCCTCGACGCTGCAACTGCTCGATGACGGCGCACGTCCTGGACGCATCGTCGTCACGCCACGCATCGGCATCCGCCACGCCGCCGATCTGCCCCTGCGCTTTGCCCTCGCCGGCAATGCCTGTGTCTCCGGACCAAAATCGATGGGCCGCGCATGAACTTTTCCTTATTCCGCTCCGTCCGTTAAACTGCACCCACAACCTCCCGGAGCCCGTTTCCGGACCCGAAAGGATTCCCTGCCCGTGAAAATGTCTTTCCTGCTTTCTCATGCTGCCACATCCGCCCTGTTTGCCGCCGCGATCTTTGCCGCATCCCTCATGGCGCAGCCACCACAGCCCGTCTCCCAGGCCGGCCAACCAACCTCCCCGGTTCCTGAAGCCCCACGGTCGCCGGACTCCGTGCCTGGCAGCCGGCCGAAACGCAACTACCCCGCGCCCACGAACCTCAAGGTGCTGCCGAAGAACCTCACCGGCAATGAAGTTCACAAGACCATGGAAACCTGGGCAGGATCGCTGAACGTTCATTGCAACTTTTGCCATGCGCCCGACCCCAACAACCTCGGACCCAACGGCCGGCCGCGCCTGAACTTCGCCGACGACTCCAAGACCGAGAAGAAGGTCGCGCGCCTCATGTACACCATGATGCAGCAGGTCAATCAGGACTACGTCAGCAAAGCGATGGACATGGAGACGGACGACATGGGATCGCTCGTCTCCTGCGGCACGTGCCATCGGGGCCACCAGATTCCCGAGGACTTCGTGATTCCGCGCGAAGAGCACAGCAGCCCAACACCAGCGTCGCATTGAATCCCGGGCAGGTGCCCGGCCAAGTTCTTTCACTCCGGGTTCTCAGTCGACGGTCCGTGCCCCATCCAAGCCGCGTCTTTTGCGGCTTGGGTGGGAAAGCACGATTTTACGCCTTCCTTGAGCCGCGACAGTCTCCCTGG
>JAJYFA010000183.1 GCA_021790995.1 Acidobacteriota bacterium | reverse complement strand
GCACCTCGCGGCCCTGCGCGGTGAACTGCGAGAATGCAATCTTGTCCACTGTGTCAGTGGTGAGAATCGCGTGCGCGGCATCGTGAAAGTGGCTCGGATCGGACGCCATCGATGCGGCAAGATCGGGCAGCACGGCGGCGATCTTCTCCGCAGGCAGCGGGACGCCGATGATTCCCGTCGACGACGGAAACACCTCTTCAGCGCGGCAGCCGAAGACCTTTGCCGCAGCCGCGCAGGTGGCGCGCGCCGCCGCAAGTCCCGCTTCGCCGGCTGCGCAGTTGGCGTTGCCGGCATTGATTACAGCCACGCGCACGCGCCCTGCGGTTGAGCTCAAGTGCTGTTTATCGACGATGAGCGGAGCGGCAATGACACGATTCGACGTGAATGCTGCCGCTGCGCTGGCCGGAGCGTCGGCAACAATCAGGGCCAAATCCGGCCGGCCGCTGGCCTTCAGGCCCGCCTTGCCAGCAGCAAAACGAAATCCGCGAGGAATGTTGTCTTGAGTGAGATTGCTCATGGTGTGCATTTAATCTAGCAGGTATGGGCCTGCGATGCAGAGCTTGAAACATCAAAGGGGAGCCAGGGCGTGCCCAAGGCCGAGCGCGACGCAAATACAACAGAGTTTCTAGAGATGCGCCAGGTAAACGTCGCCCGCGGCGACCACGTGGTGCTGCACAACGTGAATCTGACCATTCGCACTGGCGAACACGTGGCCATTCTTGGGCCGAACGGCTGCGGCAAATCGACGCTGATTCTCACCATGACGTGCCAGATCTATCCCATTGTGAAGGCCGGCATGCACGTGCGCATATTTGGCCGCGAGCGCTGGGATCTGACCGAACTGCGGCGGCACTTCGGCGTGGTCAGCGCCGGTCCGATGGGGGGCGATCTGCCTGGCGAGCGAACCGCGGTCACGACAGGAATCGATGCCGTAATCGCCGGGTTCTTTTCAGCATCTTCGCTGTGGCCTAACCTGCATGTGACCGGCGAGATGCGCGCGCGGGCGCGGGAAGCGCTGGAACGAATGGAAGCCACTCGGTTGGCGGAGCAGATGGTCGGAACGATGTCGGCTGGAGAAAAGCGGCGCATCATGATTGCGCGCGCTCTCGTGCACCGGCCGAAGCAACTGCTTCTCGACGAGCCCTCGAACGCACTCGACATGGCCGCGCAACGCGAACTGCGCGAGACGCTGCGCGGACTGGCACGGGAAGGCACCGGGCTGGTGATGGTCACGCACCATCTAGGTGACATTTTGCCCGAAATCGAGCGCATCATTCTCATGCGCGACGGGAGGATCGTCGCCGACGGCCCGCGCGAGGAGTTGCTGACCGAAGCGCGGCTGAGCGAGCTTTTCCGCACGCCCGTGCGTATCGGCCGCGACGCTGAGTGGCTGCATAGCTGGTGAGCGCGAAGGCCAATTGCGCAGAGCCAGGGGGAGAGCTTCATCGGTGCGCAGGGCTGCTGAGGCATGTGTTACCATTCCAGCAATAAGCCGTCCCCTTCGGCCAGGAGGTGTCGATCGTGTATGTCGCAACTTTCCAGAAGGAACTTCTTGAGGACGGGAGCCGCCGCGGGCGCGGCTGCCGGCTTGCAAGCAACGCCGATCTTTGCCGAGCGCGCCTCGGCCACCGACTGGGTGGCATTGGGGAATTCCGGCGTTAAAGTTACCCGCTTGGCTTTCGGCACCGGGACCCATAACGGTCGTGTGCAGCAGCAACTCGGACAGCAGGAGTTCACGCGGCTGGTGCGCTACGCCTATGAGCGCGGTATCCGCTTTTTTGAGACCGCCGAGCAGTATGGCCCATCGCAACAGATGCTGGGCACGGCGCTCAAGGGGCTGCCCCGCGATAGTTACAGATTGATGACCAAGGTGACGACCAGCGACGCCCCAGACCCCTTGAAGAAGCTTGACGAACTGCGCAAGAACTGTGACACCGAGTATTACGACATCATGCTGCTGCATGGGCAACGTACGAGCGATTGGGTCAAGAACACCCGGCGCTGGCAGGACGCGATTCTTGAAGCGCAGTCCCAGAAGACAATTCTGGCGCGTGGAGCCTCGGTTCACGGACTGCCGGCGTTACGGCAGGTTCCCGGCTGTGAGTGGCTTCAGGTGGCCATGATCCGCATGAACCATGAGGGCGTGCATATGGACAACGAGACGGACAGTTGGAATGCGCCCGGCGATGTGAAAGAAGTGGTTGCCCACGTGCACGAGGCGCACGCCGCCGGCATGGGCGTCATCAGCATGAAGCTCGTCGGCGAAGGGACGTTTGCCGATCGCAGCGACCGGCAGAAGTCCATGCGTTTTGCCTTCCGGCATGCCGGCATCGATTGCGCGACCGTGGGCTACAAGAGCGCAGCCGAGATCGACGAAGCCATCGACAACATGAACCAGGCGCTGGTCTAGCCACGCGGGACTCCGCAGTTGCGCGGGCTCGTGGCGCAGGCTTACTGAGCGTCAAACGGCAACTGCGGCCTTTCCACCTATGCGATAGGCTGAAGTAGCAGGTGTATGTAAGCCTGTGCAAAGGAGATCGCGTGAACTGGCTGATTCTGCTCGTGGGCGCTGCCGTGGGCGTTTTTTCTGGGGTGGTGGGGATCGGAGGAGGCATTCTGTTTGTCCCGGCGCTGGTCTGGATTGTGGGGATGGATCAACACCGCGCGCAAGGAACTTCAATTGGCGCTCTGCTGGCGCCGGTGGGCCTGTTTGCTTTTCTGGAGTACTACCGCAACGGCAACGCTGACATCCGCGTCGCAGCGTTGCTTGCGCTGGGATTTCTGGTGGGCGGCTACTTCGGCGCGGCCTGGGCGCAGAATATTCCCGATGTATTACTGCGGCGCATCTTTGCCGTCACGCTGGTCATTGTCGGTGCACGCATGTTTTTCTCCCGTTAACAAGAGGTTTGGCCGATGAGCAAACCGTTCTTCTGGCGCGCGCTTCCGCTTGTTGCAACATTGACCGCGGTGAGCCTGCCCGCCGCCGCTCAGGTTAAAGTCTGGCAGGGAACAATGACACTGCCAACCTATGAGGAAGGCCCGCCCGATCCCAATCCGCCGTTCGACCAGTACGCGGACTCTTTGCGCTTTAATTATCCCTACACGATCCGCAATAATCTGACTGGCGTAGAGGCGCCGCACGCATGGCGCGCCATTTTTCTGGAGAACAAATATCTGAAATGCACGATCCTGCCCGACCTCGGCGGCCATATCTATACGTGCGTCGACAAGATCAGCGGCCAGCCATTTTTCTACGCCAATCCGTCGATCAAGAAAGCCGAGATAGGCTATCGCGGCGCTTGGGCGGCCTTCGGCGTCGAATTCAACTTTCCCGTCTCGCACAACTGGGTCTCAGTTTCGCCGGTGGACTTTGCCTATGCGGCACACAAGGATGGGAGCGCATCGGTCTGGGTTGGCAACATCGATCGCGTCTACGGGATGCAGTGGCGCGTGGAGATCGTCATGCGGCCCGACTCGGCGCTTCTCGAACAGCGCACCACGCTTTCCAATTGCAGCGACGTTCGCCACCGCTACTACTGGTGGAACAACGCCGGCGTCCGGGTCTGGGATGATTCGCGTGTTGACTACCCGATGCGCTTCGTCGCCTCTCACGGATTTACGGATGTCTACAGGTGGCCAGTCGGGCCGCAAGGCGGCCATGACCTGAGCGTGATCAGGAATCAGACTTTCGGTCCGGTCTCCTACTTTGCGTACGGGACCAAAGATCCCTTCATCGGCATATGGAATCCGCATACGCAGACGGGAACCGCGCACTTTGCCAGGTACCGCGACGTGCCGGCGAAAAAGATCTGGTCGTGGGGCGTGGACCCGGACGGGCTGAACTGGCGCAAGGCGCTCTCCGACAACGACAGCGCCTACGTCGAGATGCAGGCCGGCCTGTTTCGCAATCAGGAGACATACGCCTTTCTCGATCCCGGACAGACGCTCAAATTCAGCGAATACTGGATGCCGGTTCGCGGGATCGGCGGTATCTCGCGAGCCAACAAGACCGGCGTGGTGCACTTCAACCATCGCGGCTCCGAGGTGACGGTGGCATTGAATGTGAATGAGCCGATTCCTGGAGCGCGGATCACGCTCAGTCGCGGCAGCGAGGTGTTGTGGAGCGGCGTCGCCGATTTTGAGCCAGAGAAAACCTGGTCGCACACTCTGCCCCGCCAGGGAGGCGCGGACAGCATTACCTTCGAACTGCGCGGAGGCCACGGAGAATCGCTGCTCAAGCAGACCGAGGGTCTGTACGACTGGGCGCCGGAATCGTCCATTAAAACCGGCCCGCAATCGGCCGTGCATTTTCCTGCCGCTGAAAAGCGATCGGAGGACGACTGGCTGCAAATGGGCCGCAACGAGGAGTTGAATGGCGCCTTGTTGCAGGCGCTCGACACATATCGCCAAGGGCTGGATCGCTATCCGAATAGCCAGTCGCTCTCAATCGCAGCCGGCAGGCTCGCGGCATCGCTGCAGCAATACGACGACGCGGCGCGGCTGCTCACACGGGCCCAGACCCGCGACACTCCCAACTCCGAGATCGCCTACTATCTCGGAATTGCGCAACAGGGTTTAGGAAAACTGCGCGACGCTCAGGAGTCTTATGAGATCGCCTACCGGCAGGCGGAACTCCGTGCGCCGGCGGCGATCCGTCTTGCAGAGCTGCACGCAAGGCAGGGAGACCTTAGAGTCGCGGCGAACCTGTTGCGCGTGGCAACCGCTGCCCAGCCGGCCAACGTGCGCGCCGCCGAAGAGCTTGAGGCTGTGCTGCGCGCGCAGGGAATGCACGCGCAAGCCGACGAACTCGCACATCGCTTGCTGGCCGCCAATCCGACCAACGATTTTCTCAAGGCTGATATAGGCTCGCCCGATCTCGCTCATCTGGCTGCCGATCCGTATCGCGTGCTTCGCGTTGCCACAGGGTATATGAGGCTCGGACTCTATACTCAGGCGTCGAATCTTCTCGATCGCAACTATCCCGCGGTTGCGCCGGACCAGAGCGAGCCAGGCTCCGTGTTGCCGCAGTCGCATCCCATGGTCCGCTACTACGCCGCATGGTGCCACGAGAAACTAGGCGACAGCAAGCCGAACTGGCAGGCGGCATCGGAACTCGCGACGAACTACGTCTTCCCGTCGACAGAAACCGACCGCATTGTTTTGGAGGCCGCGCTGACGGCCAATCCCAACGACGCAACTGCGCACTTCCTGCTCGGCACGCTTCTCTTTTCCAAAGGTGCGGCCGATGCGGCGCTGGCGCAGTGGAACGAATCCAGGCGCATCGATCCGCATCGGCCAGTGCTCGATACCGAGATCGGAGACGCTCTGCTCCGGCTCAAGGACGATCCTGCCGACGCGCTGCGCGCCTTCCGCGACGGCATCCGCAACGACGCGAAGAATCCTGAAGTCTACATGGGCCTCGATGCGGCGATGAGCCTGCTCAATCGGCCTGCAGTGGAGCGCGCCGCAGCGTTGTCTCAATTTCCCTCAATCGATTCGCCACAGACAAAGGTGCCGGCCGGCCTTGTCTATCAGCTTGCGCTCACGCGCGCTGAAGCCGGAGAGTTTGCGTCTGCGCTGGCCCTCTTCAAGAATCGATTTTTCCCTGGCGCGGAGGGTGGTATCTCTTCCGATCAGGTGAAGTTTGAAGTAGAACTGATGCAGGCTGAGGCGTGGAGCCATGCGGGCAATTGTGCTGCGGCCATGGACTTTGTTGCGCATCTGCAATCGGCCGCTGTTCTCGAAGGGATGTCTTCGCAAGACGGCTTCCGATTGGCGGAGATCGCGCGCACCTGCAAGCACAGAGACGAAGCCGACAGCTTTTTGAGGAAGGCTGCGGTCAACGAAGATCCATGGGATCTGCCCTGGGCCGTCAAAGCTCAGCGCGCGTTGAGCGCGGGCAGTACGGAAAGCGCACGCAGCAGTCTTCAAAAGGCGCTCGCCGCTGCCGATAAGAACGTAGAGTCCGGAATCGCTTCGGGAGCGTGGTGCTACTCGACCGGCATGCTGGAGTTCGCGCTCGGCGACAACAACAGGGCAAAGCAATTGCTGCGGAGAACTCTCTTCCTGCCCAACGTCGATCTGTCTCATCACTTTGCGCGACTTGCATTAGCCGCAATGGCTGCCGGCAAATGACGATCGCGCAGCAACCTCCGGTGGCCATCTCGCCGCCGTCCAAACGATACCGGCGAAACTGGCGCTCCATCGCCGATATTCAACACGAGCCGCATCTCTTGCGCCTTCTTGGCCAGGATCCAGGTTCTTCGATAGAGAGCCCTGTCGGGGGCTCGCAAACTTCTTCACGGGAGAGAACACAAAGTGACGAATGCCTATGCTGGACTGTTGATCCTGGTTTTGGCCGGCATAATGAATGCCAGCTTTACCCTGCCCATGAAGTACACCCGCCGCTGGGCCTGGGAGAATACCTGGCTGGCATGGACAATTCTGGCGCTGCTCGTGTTGCCTCCTGCCGTCACCCTTGCGACGATACCTCACCTCGGTCAGGTTTATCACGCAGCCGGCTCGGGCATCATTACAGAGGTGGCGGCCTTTGGCGCGGGCTGGGGCGTATCGCAGGTTTTCTTCGGTCTGGCTGTGGATGCGATCGGCATTGCGCTCACCTTTTCCCTCGTTCTCGGCACTTCGGCGGCGGTTGGCACGCTCGTTCCGCTTCTTCGCCTCCATCCAGAGCGGCTGAACACGCCGGCAGGACATGGTGTACTGGCGGGCGTGGCCATGGTTTTGGTTGGAGTCTTGATCTGCGCCGTGGCTGGCAGCCGTCGCGAAAAGGCACTGCGCCTTGACGGCGGCTCGCAAAAGAATACGACCCTGGGCCTGATGCTCGCGATTCTCAGCGGCCTGGGCGCGGCCTTCGTCAATTTTGGCCTCGCCTTCGGCGCTCCACTGGCGCGAACCGCAGGGCAGTTTGGGGCCAATCCGCTGAACACTTCAAACGCCGTCTGGATGCCGTTGATGATCGCTGGCGCCGTGCCCAACCTTCTATATTGCTTCTGGCTTCTCAAAAGGAACCGAACCGCGGCCAGGTTTCCTGCGGGTGGAATCGGTCACTGGGGATTGGCCCTGCTGATGGCGATCTGCTGGTTTGGCAGTACGCTTCTCTACGGTCTCTCGACGGTCCAACTCGGCTCCTGGGGAACGATCTTGG
>JAJYFA010000182.1 GCA_021790995.1 Acidobacteriota bacterium | reverse complement strand
GCTCGGCCCCGCCGCCCGCTTTTCGCTCACCGATGTTACCAGCGAACACGACGCCCAGGCCGCCGTCGATCTCGCGCTCGCGGCCTTCGGTCATCTGCACGGGCTGGTGAACTGCGCCGGCATCGCGCCTTCTGAGAAGGTCGTTGGACGCGAAGGTCCGCATCGCCTTGATACCTTCGCCCGGACCATCAGCATCAACCTCATCGGCACGTTCAACATGATTCGCCTTGCCGCAGCAGCCATCGCCAAAGAGGAACCCAGCGCGGACGGCGAACGCGGCGTCATCGTCAACACCGCATCGATTGCCGCCTTCGACGGCCAGATCGGCCAGGCAGCTTACGCAGCCTCAAAGGGAGGCGTGGCCGCGCTCACTCTGCCTGTCGCGCGCGAACTGGCCCGCTCCGGCATTCGCGTGGTCGCCATCGCACCCGGCATCTTCGCCACGCCCATGATGGCGGCCTTCCCGCAGGAGGTGCAGGACGCGCTCGCCAAAAGCGTGCCGTTCCCTCCGCGCCTCGGTCGGCCCGACGAGTTCGCCGCGCTTGTCCGTCACATCGTCCAGAACTCCATGCTCAACGGCGAAACCATCCGTCTCGACGGCGCCCTGCGCATGGCGCCCCGCTGATCTATCGCTTTCCGGAGAAAACCATGTCTGCTCTTGACCCCATCGTGATCGCCGGCGCCGCACGCACGGCGATTGGCGCCTTCCAGGGCGACTTCAAGGATTTCGCTGCCCCTGCGCTTGGCTCTGCCGCCATTCGCGCCGCACTTGAGCGCGCCTCCATTCCCGCCGCAGACATCGACGAAATTCTCATCGGCTGCGTGCTTCCGGCCGGCCAGGGACAGGCGCCCGCGCGCCAGGCTGCCATCGGCGCGGGCATTCCCGTTTCCGCCGGAGCCACCACCGTCAACAAGATGTGCGGCTCCGGCATGAAGGCCGTCATGCTCGCCCACGATCTTCTCGCCGCCGGCAGCGCGCAAATCGCCGTCGCTGGCGGCATGGAGAGCATGACGAACGCGCCCTACCTCCTCGACCGTGCGCGCGCGGGCTATCGCATGGGCCACGGCCGCGTCCTCGACCACATGTTTCTCGACGGCCTTGAAGATGCCTACGACAAGGGCCGCCTGATGGGCACCTTCGCCGAAGATTGCGCGCAGAGCTACGCCTTCACGCGCGAGGAGCAGGACGCCTACGCCCTGGCTTCGCTCACACGCGCGCAGAAGGCTACTGCAGACGGCAACTTTGCCGCCGAGATTGTTCCTGTCACCGTGAAAGCGGGCAAGACCGAACGCCAGGTGGCGCAGGACGAGCTGCCGCAGAAGGCCGCGCCGGAAAAGATCCCGCTCCTTAAGCCCGCGTTTCGCGAGGGCGGAACAGTGACGGCGGCCAACTCGAGCGCCATCTCCGACGGAGCCGCCGCGCTGGTTCTGCTTCGGCGTTCCGAGGCGGAGTTCCGCGGCCTCAAGCCGCTGGCCACCATCGTGGCGCACGCAAGCTACGCCGACCGGCCGGCGCTGTTTCCTACCGCGCCCATCGGCGCACTGCGCGCGCTCGCCGCGCGCAGTGGCTGGTCCTTCGCCGATGTCGATCTGTTCGAGATCAACGAAGCCTTCGCCGTCGTCGCCATGGCGGCCATACGCGATCTCGGCCTGCCGCAGGAAAAAGTGAATATGCATGGCGGCGCCTGCGCGCTCGGCCATCCCATCGGCGCCTCCGGGGCGCGCATTCTCGTTACGCTGCTTGCCGCGCTTGAAAAGTACAACCTCCGCCGCGGCATGGCCGCACTCTGCATCGGCGGCGGCGAAGCCACGGCCATGGCGGTCGAACGCATTGGGTAGGCAGGATCGCAGCGTTACCGGGTGGCCCGCCTAAAACTGGGGTGCCTGCATCGTGAGAAATGCAATCTACGCGCCCGCCATCGTCGCGTGCGCCAGTCCGGATCCGGCTGCGGGTTCCGTCTCGTTCGCCGCTGCCGGCGCGACCGGCACGTGCGCCAGTTCCCACGCCGAACGATCCTTGAGCAGGCGGGCTACAAGAGCCGTATGCATGGCGTGGCCGGCGCGCATCGCCACCACGTGACCCTCGAGGCGGCGGCCGGCGAGGGCCAGGTCACCGACCAGGTCCAGCACCTTGTGTCGGACGTATTCATCGGGAAAACGCAGCGGGCCATTCTCCGGGCCGTTTTTGCCAAGCACGATCGCGTTCTCCGGGCCTGCGCCGCGGATCAGTCCCATGTCGCGCAGCTTGCTTTCGTCGGCCTTGTAGCCAAAAGTGCGCGCCGGCGCAATCCTGGCGCCATACATCTCCGCCGCAAGGTCCACGCAGGTCTTTTGCTGTCCGATGGGTGCGGGAAAGTCGATGGTGTACTCGATGCGGTAACCCGAACCAGGATAGACTCCGATGAACTTTTCGCCCTCGTGCACCTCAATGGGCTGCAGAATGCGCAGCACCTCGCGCCGGCGCCGCTGCTCGCGAATTCCCGCGCGGTGAATCGCCTCGACGTACGGTAGCGCGCTGCCATCGAGAATGGGCAGTTCCAGGTTGTCGAGCTCGACAATCGCGTTGTCGATACCCATGCCGATGAGCGCCGAGAGCAGATGTTCGGTGGTCGAGATCAACACGCCCTGGCGCATCAGGCTCGTGGCGTAGCTCACCTTGGCCACGTTGCGCCCCGTGGCCGCAATCTCGAAGTTGTCCAGGTCGGTGCGGCGGAAGACAATTCCCGAGCCGGCCGGGGCGGGCAGCAGGCGCATCGTCACGGGCGCGCCGGAGTGCAAGCCCACGCCCGAAAATTCGAGCGGCGCCGCGATCGTCTGTTCCATGTGCGCCAGTTGAGCCAACTACAATCTCCCGCGTGCGGCAAAAGCTGTCCGCTGTTCAGATTAGACCGAATGAGGGAAACCTGTCCTGTGGCATTTTTGCCACACTGTGCGTCACTGCGCCCACTCTGAAGACCTTTCAGATCCGCGAAAATGACCTCCATAAGTATCGTAGAATCATGGGGTCTCCCGCTAGCCGAGCAATGGAATCGAGGGGAAAGGAACTTCCCATGCCAATCGCCGTTGAAACCGCTCTTCCCATGCGCGCCCTCGTCGCCGGTGCGCGCCGCAAGGAGCGCTCGCTCCTCGACCTCACCCGCAAACTCGTTGCGGCGGAGTCGCCGTCGGACGCGAAACCGGCCGTCGACGCCTGCATGACGTTGGCTGCCGCGCACTTCAGGCAGCTCGGTGGCCGCATCAAGCTCCACCATCAGGCACAGCACGGCAACATCCTCGAAGCCCACTTCGGGCCGCGATCTGTGCAGCCGCGCGGCGCGGCAAAACCCATCCTGCTGCTCGGTCATCTCGATACAGTCTGGCCCGTGGGCGCGATTGCTTCAATGCCGTGCCGCCTGCGCGACGGCCGATTGTGGGGCCCCGGCACGCTCGACATGAAGACTGGCGTGGCCATGGCCGCGACCGCGCTTGAATTGCTCCATGAAGCTGAAATGCTGCGCCGCGAAATCGTCCTCCTGCTCGTGAGCGACGAAGAGGTCGGCAGCCCGGTTTCGCGGCCCATCACAGAGGCGCTGGCTCACGAATGCACGGCGGTTTTCGTGCTCGAGCCCGCGCAGGGCCTCGCTTACAAAACCGCGCGCAAAGGCACCGGCGACTGGCGCATCAACGTGAAGGGCGTTGCGGCTCACGCCGGCGTGGACTTCGAGAAAGGCGCGAACGCGCTGCGCGAGCTGGCGCGCGCCATTGAGACCGTCAGCCGCTGGACGGATCTCAAGCGCGGCCTCACGGTGAGCGTGGACGTGGCCGCGGCCGGGAGCAGGAGCAACGTGGTTCCCGACGAAGCCTGGGCGGAGGTCGACGTACGCATCCTGCGCCGCGCCGACGGCCCGCGCATCGCGCGCAAGTTTGCCGCGCTGCGCCCCACCGATCCACGCTGTACCCTGACCGCAACGGGCGGCATCAACCGCCCGCCCATGGAGCGCAGCCGCGGCGGCGTGCGCCTCTTTCGCAAGGCGCAGGCGCTCGCCGCCGAGCTCGGCTTCGCGCTCGACGAAGCCTTGAGCGGCGGCGGATCGGACGGCAACTTTACCGCTGCTCTCGGCATTCCCACGCTCGACGGCATGGGCGCCGTGGGCGAAGGAGCGCACGCGCGACACGAATCCGTCTTCGTGGAACACCTCGCGCCCCGCATCGCCCTTCTGGCCGGCATGTTGATCGGATGAAACCAGTCCCAGCCGCACCCAGATCCAATGAATTCACAGGGCGCTCAAAGAGTGGACTTTCAGGTCAGGGCTTCGGCGGTTTTCAACTCTCCTCAATCTATCCGGTGGGTAGCTCCGGCGTGGCTGCAATCAACTGCCGCGTGTAGGTCTCGCGCGGATGCGCGCAAAGCTCCTCGGCCTCGCCCGTCTCGACAAGCCGCCCGCGCTCCATCACGGCAATGCGCGTGCTCAGGTAGCGCACCAGTGGCATGGCGTGCGAAATAAAGAGGTATGTCAATCCATATTCGCGCTGCAAGCCGCGCAGCAGGTTCACAATCTGCGCGCCCACGCTTACATCAAGCGCGGAAACAGGCTCGTCGAGCACGAGCAGCCGTGGCCTGAGCGCGAGCGCCCGCGCGATGTTGATTCTCTGCCGCTGCCCGCCGGAAAACTCGTGTGGATAGCGCCGGAGCGCCGACTCGTCCAGACCGACCTCCCGCAGAAGTTCCACAACCTTTGCCCGCCGCGCCGCGCTCCCCGCCGCAACTCCGGCCTCGCGCCGGTGAATCACCAGCGGCTCGCCCACGATTTCGAGGACCGTCATGCGCGGATTCAGCGCACCATAGGGATCTTGAAACACAGGCTGCATCTGGCGCCGCAGCCGCCGCAGTCCGGACTCCCGAGCCTGCGTCACATCGACGCCGGCCACGCGAATCGCGCCTGCGCTCGGTTTGGTCAGTCCCAGGATCATCCGCGCCAGTGTCGTCTTGCCCGATCCTGACTCGCCCACCAAGCCCAGCGTCTCGCCTGCTTCGATGGTGAGCGATACGTTCTCGACCACTGTCTGCCCGGAAGAGCGCAGTCCCATGCGGCGCGGATAGGATTTTGAAACCGAAACCACCTCGACGAGCGGCATGACTCGATGCTACACGCGCGACAGGAATCAAACGCAAGAGCATGCACTCTGAGCAAATCCCCACCCGCGCAGACCAGAGCACGCAAACTCGCCAGGCAGCCGGCATGCCCGCTAACCTGCCGGCTTGCTGCTTCTTCACAGCTTCGGGTGCAGCTTCTCGAAGCCCGTCGCCCGCTGGTAAGCGCGCGCGAAGGACGCCACCTTCGCGTCCTGGTAGAGTCCGCCAAGAAACGTGAGCGAGACGGGCGTTCCCGGACCGCCGATGTCGTCATGATCGCCGTCGTCGACGAGCGGCGGCTGGGGCGCATCGGCTCCGCGCAGGCCGTTGGGCACAATCACCGCCGGGTTCCCAGTGAGATTGGTCGCCGTCAACTGCGTATCGCTTGTCGGCGTCACGATCACGTCCACTTCGTCGAAGAGCTTCGCCATCTGCTGCACGGCCAGCGTGCGCGCGCGGTTGGCCTGGATGTACTCGACAGCCGGATAGAAGCGGGCAATGCGAAAATCGTTTGGCCAGTCCTCCGTTCCCTGTTCGGTGAGCAGCCGATCGCGGCCCGTCATCGTCAGCTCGTCGAAGGCCGCGGCGGCCTCGGCCGTAAGCAGAGGCGTCATCGCACCCCACGGCAGTTTTGGCAGTTCGACAGGGATGAGATGGACGTCCATCGCGCCCAGTTTCTTGAGCGCGGCCAGATCATAACGCCGGTCGTACTCGCGCCGCGCCCGCTCGACCTGCATCTGGGCGTTCGACGCTCCACGTTTCTCCTTTTGGTCGGGCGTTTCGCCTGGGGAAGGCTCTTTAAGCTTGAGCGGCGGCAGCGGATCGAACTCACTTTTCAAGTAGCCCACGCGCAGCGAACGCCAATCGAGCGCCGGGCTCCAGTCGAACTCTACGGCCGCGGCCGAGATGTCTTCACCGTCTGGTCCGGCGATTGTCTTGAGCACCTGCGCGCAATCGTCCACCGAGCGGCAGATTGGCCCCAGCTTATCCATGGTCCAGCTCAGCGCCATCGCGCCCGTGCGGGGAACGAGGCCAAAGCTCGGCCGCAGCCCCGAGCAGCCGCAGCGCGTCGAAGGCGATGAGATCGAGCCCAGCGTCTCCGAGCCGATTGCGAAGCCCACGCACCCCGCGGCCACCGCGCTCGCCGGGCCAGCCGAGGAACCGCTCGAACCCTGCGCCGGGTTCCACGGGTTGCGCGTGCGCCCGCCAAACCACTTGTCGCCCATGGCCAGCGCGCCCAGCGTCAGCTTGGCCACCAGCACTGCGCCGGCCGCGTCCAGCCGCTGGACCACCGTCGCGTCCTCATCGATCACCTGATGCTCAAACCCTCCCGCGCCCCACGTCGTCGGGTAGCCCTTCACCGCCAGCAGATCTTTCGCGCCCCACGGAATCCCATGCAGCGGCCCGCGATAATGCCCCGCGGCAATCTCCTCGTCGGCCTTCTTCGCCTGCGCAATGGCGCGCTCTTCGGTAAGCGTGATGACAAAGTGCAGTTTGGGATCGTAGCGCTTCAGGCGGGCAAGGTACATCTGCGTCAGCGCCAGCGAGGTGATTTTGCGATGCCACAAAAGATTGCTTAGCTGATCGATCGTGGCGAATGCCAGATCCTCGATGCGGGCGGGGGCATTCGGGATCGTAACGATCCCACTGTCCATTGAGCCTGAGTCGCCGGGCGTGGAGCATTTCTTTGGAGTGCAATTCGATTCAAGCGGCCTCGCTGCCTTCTCCGGATGAAACACAAACGCTGGCGGCACATCGTTCTCCAGTTTCAGCGCGCGAATCTCCGCATAAGCCTCGCGCTGGCCGTTCAATCCGTCCAGCATCATCTGCTTTTGCGCGGCGGTGAACGGTCCCACACCGGCAAGCTCCGCCGCCCGGTCGATCATCTCCCCGTTAATCTTCGCGAGTCCCGCCGCCTTTGCGCCGCCGGCCGCACCCTCCTGCGCCTGCGCGGCCAGCGTATACAGAATCCCCGGCAGCAGGGGCGAGGCAATCCCCGCCCGCGTGCATGCATGCAAAAAAGCCCGTCGATCGAAGATCATGCGCAAGCTCCATTCCCACTTATTTTGCCGCC
>JAJYFA010000024.1 GCA_021790995.1 Acidobacteriota bacterium | reverse complement strand
ATCTCGCCGCGATCGACCCCAAACAGTATCCCGACTCGGGCAACGTGGGAATGCTCGACCTGGTGCTCGCGCTCCAGTGGGTTCGCGAAAACATCGCCGAGTTCGGCGGCGACCCTTCCCGTGTTTTAATTTTTGGTCAATCGGGCGGCGGCGCGAAGTGCGCCACGCTAATGGCCATGCCGGCAGCCCGCGGCTTCTTCGATCGCGTAATGACGATGAGCGGCCAGCAGGTGAAGGGCGCGCCGATCGAGATCGCCTCCCAGCGCACCGATTCTATGCTCCAGAAGCTCGGAGTCACGCGCGCCAATCTCGCCGACCTCCGAACCATGCCGTGGCAGCGCATCCGGGCCGCAGCCGCAGCCACCAGTTCCGATTGGCTGCCGGTCGTCGATCACGTCGTGCTTCCGCGCGATCCCTTCACGCCCGACGCACCGCCGCTCTCCGCGGACGTACCGATGATTCTGGGCAACACGCACGACGAAACCCAAGTACCCTGGCACGGCACGCTCACGTGGGCTGAAGCGCCCGCCGTGCTTCGCGGTGCCGTTGCCATCTACCTCGGCCCCTACTCAGCCGAAGAAGTGATCGCGAAGTATCGCAGCATTTACCCCGAAAAATCTCCGATCGATGTTGTGATTGCAGCAGCCACTGCCTTCCGCGCCTGGCCCGGCCAGGTGATGGAGGCCGAGCGCCGCGCCGCCAACCCCAAGAGCCAGCCGCACACCTGGGTCTACCAGATGAATTGGCGCCGCAATGCTCCGGGCGCGCGCGCCGTGCACACCATCGACATTCCGTTTATGTTTGACAACCTGTGGGCCGCGCCGGGCCAGATCGGGGCGACGCCGGAAGAGATCGCCGCCGCGCAGCCGCTGGCCGATGCTATGTCGGGAATGCTTGTTCATTACGCAGCAACCGGCAATCCCAACCACCCGGGTCTTCCCTTCTGGCCGGCCTACGACCTCAAAGAGCGCAATACGATGATCTGGGACAGCTCTCCGCACATCGAAAAGGATCCGCGCGGCGCAGAGCGAAGATTCGCTGCAGGCTCCCCCTACCGACAGCCGGGAACGTACTGAAGATAACGCAGAGCTATTGTTGAGGGCGGCCTTGCGCAAAAGAAGGCATCGCCTGCGGGACTGGTTGCAAAATGGAACCGAGGCTGTCTGCGGCAATTGTTTTCTCTCCAGCAACATTCATCGCCTGCAACCTTGACACAATCGCATCCAGACGTGAAACTGCCAAAAGACCTACGGAGCAGGCGCGAAGAGCCTCCGCTGGCTCCGATGGAGGCGGAAAGCGGTCCGGTGAGCGTACCCAGCAGAGGACGGCAGAGCTTCAGATTGAACTCCACGATGGACAGTGTCGGCGAGGTAGAGGCGGCTGCCGACCAGTTGGCCACCGAAGCCGGTTTGGACGAAGACCAGCGCTTTCACGTCGCCATGGCGGTCCGCGAAGCCGCCGTGAACGCTATTCTGCACGGCAACGAGTACGATCCCGCCCGAAAAATCCACGTCTCGCTCGAAAACACCGGCAAGGATCTGGTCTTTACCATCGCCGACGAGGGCCGGGGGTTCGATCCCGAAAAACTCCCCGATCCGCTGGCTGAGGAAAATCTTCTCCGCGGGACCGGCCGCGGTATCTTTCTCATCCGCTCACTCATGGATGAGGTACACTTTCGACATCTGAACCCGGGTACCGAATTGACGCTGGTGAAACACCTGCCGCCAGTACCCCAAAAATACTTAGGGAGCTGAAGGTTCAATCGTTCTCGTCTCTGGCAGCGCCGGCCGAGAAACTTTCCTGCGGGTTCCGGCGCAAAAATGCTATAACCGTAGTACCAACAAGGAGGAATTTTCCGTGGCACTTGCGATAGCTTCCCGTGAATTGGATGGCGTCACTGTTCTCGATCTCAGCGGGCGAATCACCCTCGGCGAGGGCAGCGTACAACTACGCGACGCCATTCGCGACCTGATCGCCAAAGGACAGAGCCGGATCCTGCTCGATCTGGGCGAGGTGAGCTACATCGATAGCTCGGGCCTGGGTGAACTGGTGAGCGCCTACACCACAGCCAAAAACCAGGGCGCGACCCTCAAACTGCTCAAGCTGACCAAGAAGGTTCACGATCTGCTGCAGCTGACCAAGTTGTACACCGTCTTCGAGATCTTCGACGACGAGGCCAGCGCCATCGCCTCCTTCAAGTAAGCCGTCCCGGCAAAGCTCAACGAACGAAAAGCCATTCCGCCTGCGCGGAATGGCTTTTTGCGCCTGATTGCACTTCAAGCCTCCCTGCCGCAGCCCCTCAGATCGCCGCAGCAAAGAAAGAGCTGGCCCAGAGTGGAACCAGCTCCGCTGACCACGTTCGCTTCCACGTCCTCAGAACTTGACCTGCGGCGCGTTTTGCGCGGCCGGACTGGCCTTGAAGTAGTCATTGTTCTGGTGATATCCGGCGATCCCCGCCCAGATGTCGTTCGGGAACTGCAGGATGAACGTGTTATAGTCCTGCACCGCCTCGTTGTAGCGCATGCGCGAGACCTTAATGCGGTTCTCGGTCCCTGCCAACTCATCCTGCAGGCGCATGAACTGGTCGCTGGAGCGCAGTTGCGGATAGTTCTCGGTGAGCATCAGCAGGCGGCCTATGGCGCCGTCGAGTTGGTTGTTCGCCGCCATCTTGGCCGCAGGGCCTTGCGCGTTCAGCATCCCGGCGCGCGCATTGGCGATATCGCCAAAGACCGTGCTCTCTTCCTTGGTGAATCCCTTCACGGTCTCCACCAGGTTGGGAATCAGGTCGGCGCGGCGCTCGAGATCCGCGTCCACGTTCGACCACGCCTCTTTGACGGCCTGATCTTTAGCCACCATCTGGTTGCGGGCGCTCACGTAGCTGCCAAACACCATGAACACTGCCAGCAACAGAACGCCAATCACGACCAGCGCAATTCCAAGTCCCTTGCTCATAGACCTCCATTCTTTTTTGAAAACAGGCTGAAAGCTGATAGCTGAGGGCTAAAAGCTGCATTCTCACCAGCTTCCGCCGGCGCCACCGCCGCCAAAGCCGCCTCCAGCGCCACCAAATCCGCCGAAGCCGCCACCACCACCGCTGCCGAAGCCACCGCCAAAACGGTCGTTGTTCTGACCGATTCCGCCCGACAACAGCCCGAGCCCCCACAGGCCGAAGAGCCCGAAGCCCCCGAAGAAGCGCAGGACGTAGAAAATCACAAAGATCGCGATCACGATGCCTTCAAAGACATTCGCTGCCGAGGGGCGCTGTTGCCGCGCAAGGTCGCTGGCCGGAACCGGCTCCATCCCAGGTTGATTCTCCAGCGTCACATGCGCGTCGTCGGCGATCACTTGCGCGATCTCACCCACAGCCATTGTGACGGCGCCGTCGTAGTCGCCAGCCCGCAGATCGGGAATCATGGCGCGGCCGATGTCGCCGGTCTTGCCGTCGGGCAAAATGCCTTCCAGCCCGTAGCCGACCTCAATGCGGTACTTGTGGTCAGCCACGGCCAGCAGCACCATGGCGTACCGGTTCTGCCCCTTGTTCCCCATCTTCCAGTGGTCTTCAAGCTGCGTGGCGTAGTCGGCCGCGTCGTCGCCGTCCAGGTCGTGTACCGTAACCACGGCTACCTGCGCATGGGTCTGGGAGTGGTCCAGTTGAGAGCAGAGGGCGTCAAGCCGCGCTATCGCCTCAGGCGAAAGCACGTGGGCAAAGTCGCTCACATAGTCGGTGGGCTGGGGCAAGCTGGCTACCGGCTCGGCCCGCAATGGCACAGCGAGAAACAGAAAAAACGCCGCCAGCAAGGACGGAACCAGGGCAAAACGCGCGTAGATAAGGCCTTTCATCGCTTCTCTATTGTACGTTGGCGGGGCTGCGGCAGTTCCCGGCGGCGGCAGGAACTACACTGGGAAGGTAATGACCACCCAAAAGATTCCCACACCTCCCACTGCGCACAAAGAGCACACAGAAACCACAATGCACGGCGCCGTCCTCGCCGACGACTACGCCTGGCTGCGTAACAAGGAGAATCCCGATGTCACAGCCTACCTCGAAGCCGAGAACGCCTACGCCGAAGCGGTGATGGCGCCGCTCGCCGGCCTGCGCGAGAATCTGTACCAGGAGATGCTGAGCCACATCAAGCAGACCGACATCTCCGTTGCATACCGCGAGGGAGCCTACTGGTACTACGCGCGCACCGAGGAGGGCCTTCAGTACCCGATCTACTGCCGCAAGCGCGGCGGGCCGGCCGGACCCGAAGCCGATGCGCGTGAAGAAGTCCTGCTTGACGGCAACGAACTCGCCAAGGGCCATGCGTTCTTTTCGATCGGCGACACCGACATCAGCGACGACGGACGCTGGCTCGCCTATACCACCGACACCACCGGCTTTCGCCAGTACACGCTGCACATCAAAAACCTCGCGGTTGGCGAGACGCAGTTCAATGTGGCCGAGCGAGTCGGCTCGGTGGTGTGGGCCGCCGACAACCGCATGTTCTTTTACACGGTCGAAGATGAGCAACAGAAGCGGCAGTTCCAGCTTTACCGAATCTGCATTCGGCGAATCAATCAGTCCGAGCTGATTTACCAGGAGGACGACGAGCGCTTCAATATCGCCGTCGGCCGCACGCGCGACGGCAAATACCTGGTGCTGGAGATCGCCAGCCACACCACCAGCGAAGCGCGCGTTCTGACAGCCAGCGACCCCACTGGGGAATTCAGCATCGTTGCGCCGCGCCAGGACGAGCACGAGTACTCGCTCGATCACCGTAACGGCCTCTGGTTCATCCGCACCAACGACCGCGGCCGCAACTTCCGGCTGGTCACCGCGCCCGTCGAGACGCCGGGCCGCGAGCACTGGACAGAGAGAATCGCGCACCGCGACGGGATCATGCTCGAAGATGTGGCCCTTTTTGCGGGCTTCTTCATTGCCTGCGAGCGCGAGGATGGATTGCCGCGGCTGCGCCTTTGGAAGTTCGCGGGCGAGGGCCCCGAAGCCGCGCCCTCCGGCGAGATTGTCTTCCCTGAACCGGCCTATAGCGCCCACCCGCACATCAACCGCATCTTTGACACAACTACCTTTCGCTATGCCTACCAATCGCTTGTCACGCCCGATTCGGTCTACGAGTACGACGTATCGACGGGCGCATCGACGCTGCTCAAGCAGCGCGAGATCCCCGGCGGCTTCGACCGCGCGCTCTATGCCAGCGAGCGCGTCCATGCCACGGCGCCCGACGGCGTCAAGGTTCCTGTCTCGATCGTCTACCGCCGCGACAAGTTCGCGAAGGACAAGCCCGGCAACAACCCGCTCTACGTCTACGGTTACGGTTCATATGGCTACGCATTACCGCTGGGCTTCAGCTCGAACCGTCTGAGTCTGCTCGATCGCGGCGTGGTGATGGCCTATGCGCACATCCGCGGCGGCGGCGATCTGGGCAAGACATGGCACGACGCAGGGAAGATGCTCGTGAAGCGCAACACCTTCACCGATTTCATCGCATGTGTGGAGCACTTGACTGCTGCAGGATACGGCGACCCCGCGCGCGTCGCCATCGAGGGCGGCTCGGCTGGGGGATTGCTGATGGGCGCGGTGGCAAACATGCGGCCTGAGATCTTCCGCGCTGTACTTTCGCACGTACCCTTCGTCGACGTGATGAACACCATGCTCGACTCTTCCCTGCCCCTCACCGTTCCCGAGTACGAGGAGTGGGGCGATCCGAACCAGGAAGAGTATTTCCGCACCATGCTGAGCTACTCGCCCTACGACAACCTGCGCGCGGCCGCCTACCCGGCGATGCTGGTGAAGACGTCGTTGCACGACAGCCAGGTGATGTACTGGGAACCGGCGAAGTACGTCGCAAAACTGCGGACACTCAATACTGGCGGCTATCCTCTGCTGCTGGTCACGAACATGCAGGCAGGCCACGGCGGAGCCAGCGGCCGCTACGACTACCTGAAGGAGATCGCGCTGGACTACGCATTCCTGCTGAGGGAGCTCGGAATTGTGTGATCCAGTGATTTGGCATCGGCCTGTCATCCTGAGCGATCGAGTGTGAAGCGCGAGAGAGCCGAAGGATCTGCGGTTGTCTTTCAACGGATTTCGGATGCCCCCCCTATTGCCAGGTTGTTCATGTCAGCTGTCGCTACAAACTTTTTCTACATTTTGATATTCCAAGGGTGTAACCTCTTAGGAAGCTGTGCTGGAGGGGTGAAAGGCCATGAAACGGACGGTTCTGGCTGCTTTCCTGATTTGCACTTGTACGCTTGCCTACTCGAAGACCAAACCAAGGTTCGAAACGGCGAAGGTTTTATCGCAGAACATCAGTTCCTACAATGCTGGAGTAGCAGTGGTGCCTGTTGGAGGCATGTTGGCGGGCGTCCCAATCAACCGACGCTCTAACACCGTAGTTGTTCAGGTAGGAAGCCAGCGAATTACATGGTCCGAAGTAGGAACGAAAACCATTGTTCTTCCGGTTAACGGAGAGGTGCCGTTCTACCGGGACGGCAATTGGTTTATCGTGATCGATTCCAAAAACAAGAAGCACAAGTTCATGGCCGTTCACATTGAAACGTTGGATAGCAGCGCTTCGAAATAACTCCTCTGCGAAATTTAGAGCGTGTCCGATCTCTCATCGGAAAAAGCAACCTCAGATCCTTCGGCTTCGTCCCGCTGGCGCGGGACTTCGCTCAGGATGACAGCGGATATTTACGCCGCGCTCTTCAACTCCGCCAGCGTCTTCTCCAGGCTCGCCGCGTCTTCCACGTTCAGCGACTTGAGTTCTCCGTCAATCTGCTTCAGCAGGCCGCAGAGCACCTTGCCTGGCCCGACCTCGACAAACGCGCTCGCGCCAGCAGCCTTCAAGGCCTGCACGCAATCGACCCAGCGCACCGCGCCAGTCACCTGGCGGATGAGTGCGTCGCGCGCGTCGCCGGCCGCCGCGACAAGGGCGCCGCTCACATTGGCGGCAACGGGAATGCGCGGACGCTCAAGCGCGATCCCGGCGAGCACGCGCGCCACCTCTTCCTGCGCAGGCTGCATGAGCGCGCAATGGAAGGGCGCGCTGACCGGCAGCGGAACCGCGCGCCGCGCGCCTTTGGCTTTGCAAAGAGCCGAAGCCTTTTCGACAGCCGCCGCCGCGCCGGAGATCACGGTCTGATTGGGCGAGTTGAGATTGGCGGCCTGCACCACCAGGCCAGTCTCGCGCGCAGCCTCTTCGCAGGCCTCGACGACCCTGGCGGCATCGAGCGCGAGCACGGCGGCCATGGCGCCTTGGCCGGCTGGAACCGCCTTCTGCATGGCAGCGCCGCGCGCCTTGACCGCGCGCACGGCATCGGCAAAGGAAAGCGTTCCCGCGACAACATGCGCCGACCACTCGCCCAGCGAATGGCCCGCCGCCAGCGCCGGTTGCACGCCATTCCCGGCAAGCACGCGCGCCGCCGCCACGCTCACCGTCATGATCGCCGGCTGTGTGTTCTCGGTCAGGCGCAGATCGGCCTCCGGCCCCTCGAAACAGAGCTTTGACAGCGAAAAACCAAGCGCCGCATCGGCTTCGGCAAAGGTCTCGGCTGCAACGGGAAAACGCTCGGCCAGCTCGCGGCCCATGCCAACGGCCTGCGAACCCTGCCCCGGAAAGAGAAAGGCAATTTTGTTTGTCATTCCAGTGAAATTCTATCGTGCCCGCGATGTCTGCCCTTGTCCCTGCCCTGTTCAGTTCCAGCGCTTCTTGTCGTCCGCATCCTCATCGATCAGCCGCCCCTGGCCGTCGAATTTCACCGTGCGCCCCTGCCGCTTCATGTAGACCTCGAACTTGCGGGCCGTGCGGCGGCGCTTCCAGCGGTAGTAGCGGTTGCGCATTCCGTACCAGCTCTCGCTGAACAGGAAGGAAAATCCGCGCCGCGGCGCGGTGCGCACAAAGAGCAGCCCGGCCAGCGCCCCGCCCAGTTGCGCGAAGGCGTAGACTCGTTGCTGGCCAAAGAGCATGGCGATCGAGATGAGCGCGTAGATCACCGCCAGGTAGCGAGCCTTGATGCCGATGGGCAAGGGAAACAGCATGAATTCAAGGTCGCCGTAGAGAAGCCCGATGGCGGCGAGCAGTCCAAAGATTCCGCCAAAGCAGCCGTAGAGCGGTTGAGCCCCAATGAGCAGCGATGGAGCGAGCGGCGCACAGCAGGCGTAGAGGGCCAATGCCGCCGCGGCCCCTCCCAGCACGGAGACTGCGTAGAGGCCTGCCACCCAGTTGGCATCGTGGTAGCTCTCAAGAAATCCAGCCAGAAACCACAGCGAGAGCAGCTCGAAGAGCGTGCCCAGAATCCCAAAATGCACAAAGCTGTAGGTGAACGGCTGCCAGAGAGCGCCATGGATAAACGAAATCGGATCGAACGCAAGACTTGCTCCCATGCGAGCCGCCTCAAAAGGCGAAGCAAATCCGGCGATCAGCAGCAAAAAATATGCCGCGAGGTTGACGAGGATCAACCGCCGCGTAGCGCCGCGAAAGTCGGGAAACGTAAACGCGCTGGAGCCTAATCTTGACATCGCAGTCAACAGGTTAAACGCTGGAGCGGGCCGGTGTCATGACGCCACGGCGCAAATCCCGGAGCAAACTGCCGGGCTTCGAGCGCATCGTACTATCATCCGGCAGGTATCCGGCAGGCTCTTGTTCGACTCGCATGGGGGAGCAGGGCCTGAAACAATTTGCGAACAGATGCGTCTCTCTGAAGGGGATGGAACAGCCGGCTGGCCGCAAACACCAGCCGGAAGGCGGTGCGGGCTTCGGACCACTTGACCTGAGGCCGGGTTCTCACTAAAACTAGCTTTGGCTCAAGAAAACAGCTTCATCCCAAAGAACAAATCGGCCATAAAAGCGAGGAGGCTGCTATGCCCAGCTGCCCTGAATGTGAAAATGAACTGGACATTGAAGTCGACGAAGTAGAAGAAGGCGACGTAATTACCTGCGAAGAGTGCGGCAGCGAGTTCGAGGTCGTAGGCGTTGAGCCGCTTGAGCTGGCGCCTGTGGAAGATGACCTGGAAGAGGAACTCTACGAAGAGGACGAAGAATGAAAATGAGCCGGGCTGGCTGGCTGGTTGCCATTGCATGCGGTTTCCTGGCGTTGGGCGCGATCCCGGGAGGGTCGAGGTCCGCGCTTATCGCGCCTGCTGCGTGGGGGCAGAACATCGGTAACCGTACGGTATCGGGCGCGGTTTTGGACGCGAACTCGAGGCCGGTCGTAGGCGCCACCGTCTTTCTCAAAAACGAAAAGACCAAGGCAATTCGCAGCTACAGTTCAACGGCGATGGGTCATTTCCACTTCGCCCAGGTCGATATGAGCGTCGACTTCGACCTGTGGGCGGAAAATAACGGCAGGAAGAGCGCGGTCAAGACCGTCAGTTCCTGGGACGACCGCAAGGAATTTGTCGTAGACCTGAAGCTGAAGTAGGCGCGGAAGGAAGGAAGTGTGCGGGCTTGAAGCCCGCACGGCAGCCGGTTCTCGATACCGGTTTTGTGCGACTACCCTTCCAGCTTCTTCACCACCAGCTCATTCAGCAGCGCAGGATTGGCTTGCCCCTTCGAAGCGCGCATCACCTGGCCGACGAAGAATCCGGCCATGGTCTTCTTTCCTGCGCGATACTGCTCCACCTGTTTGGGATTGGCCGCAATCACATCGTCAATCATTTTTTCAATGGCACCGGCGTCGGTAATCTGCTGCGGCTTCTCGCGCTCGTAGACCGGGCCGAAGTCTTCGCTCTTTTCGAAGCAAACATCGAAGAGCTGTTTCATCTGCTTCGAACTGATCCTGCCCTCGTCGAGCAGATCGGCGGCCAGCACAATACCCGTCATCGACACCGGCGACTGCTCCTGTTCGAGTCCCAGCGCCTTCAGCCGTCCGCCCACCTCGCTCAGCAGCACATTAGCCACGCGCCGCGGATTGCGCGCCGTCTTGGCCGCCGCCTCAAAGCGGTCCGCGAACTCGCGCGATGCCGTCAGCGTGTGCGCGTCCTGCACCGATAATTCGTATTCCGCAATCATGCGTGCGCGCCGCGCCTCGGGCAGCTCCGGCAGCCTTTTTCTGGCCTCGGACAAAAACTCTGCCGAGACAAATAAAGGCGGCAGATCCGGCTCGGGAAAATACCGGTAATCGTGCGCCTGTTCCTTCGAGCGCATCGAGTAGGTGCGTCCCTCGTTCGCGTTCCAGAGCCGCGTCTCCTGCGCCACGCGCCCGCCCGACTCGAGCACTTCGATCTGGCGCTCGATCTCGTACTCCAGAGCCGCGCGAATGAATTTGAAGCTGTTCACGTTCTTCACTTCGACCTTGGCGCCGAATTGCTCTTGTCCCCGCGGCCTGACGCTTACATTGGCATCGCAGCGCAGCGATCCCTCCTCCATGTTGCAGTCGGAGACGCCGGCGTAGAGCAGGATCTCTTTGAGCCGCGTGAGGTACTCGAAGGCCTCGTCGGGCGTGCGCATGTCGGGCTCGCTGACAATCTCGGCCAGCGGCGTGCCGCAGCGGTTCAGGTCGAGATAGGTGCGCGTGGCGGAATCATGGAAGCCATCGTGCAGGCTCTTGCCCGCATCCTCTTCCATGTGCAGGCGCGTGATGCCGATCCGCTTCCACCCCACGGACGAAGACCTGTCCGCGGGGACCCCGGTCTTTCTGCCTCCATCCGCCGTAGGCGCCTCGATCCATCCGTGCTCGGCGAGCGGCTTGTCGTACTGCGAAATCTGGTAGCCCTTCGGCAGATCGGGATAGAAATAATTCTTGCGCGCGAAGATCGACCGCTCCCGCACCTGGCAGTTCAGCGCCAGCGAAGCCAGAGTGGCAAACTCGACGGCCTTCTCGTTCAACACCGGCAGCGCGCCCGGCAGTCCCAGGCAAACCGGACAGACATTCGTGTTTGGCTCCGCGCCAAACCGGTTGGCGCAACCGCAGAACGCCTTGGTCGCAGTAAGCAGTTGCACGTGCACTTCGAGGCCGATCACGGGTTCATACTTGGCCAGAACATCGGGAGCGATTGCAGCGGCAGACATGATTGAATTTTATCGTGCGCCGTTCGAGCGCCACCCGCAGACATCTGGCTGACCCCGGGGGCAATTGCCTACAATCGAAGCGCGTGGAGATGTGGCGAATTGCCGCCGCGTGATTTCGTCGAGAATGGAGACCTGGAGTGAAACGCAAGTCTATATGCAACACATTGTGGATCGCGGCCTTGCTGGCGGGGCTTTTCACCGCGAAATCGCTGCCTGCTCAGCAAGCGAATATGCCGTCAGAGTCCAACGCTCAGGCCGCACAGGCGACTCCGGCGCCGCAGACATCTCCCTCCGGCCATCCAAACGATACCTACTGGAACGCGCACGACCGGCAACTGCTGGTGGATTTTGGCAATCTGGCGCGCTTCAAGGAGGCGAATGAAATGTTGGGCGCGCCGAAGCCGGGCGAGGATCGCGTGGTCTTCATGGGCGACTCCATTACGCAGGGCTGGAACCTGGCTGAATCGTTTCCCGGCAAACCGTATGTCAATCGCGGCATCAGCGGCCAGACCACGCCGCAGATGCTTGTCCGCTTCCGCCAGGACGTGATCGATCTAAAACCGAAGGCCGTCATCATCCTCGCGGGAACCAACGACATCGCCGGCAACACCGGCCCGATGACACTCGAACAGACCGAAGGTAATATCGCGTCCATGGCCGAACTGGCCGCAGCGAACGGAATCAACGTGGTGATTTGCTCTCTGCTTCCGGCATTCGATTATCTCTGGGCGCCGGGACACGAACCCGCGCCGAAGATCGTCAAGGTGAATGCGTGGCTCAAGGATTACGCAGCGCAAAAGGGCTACGTCTATGTCGACTACTACTCCGCGATGAAGGACGGCCGCGGCGGCCTGCCTGCGACGCTGAGCAAAGACGGCGTGCATCCGCTGCCAGCCGGTTATGCCATCATGACGCCGCTGGCGGAGGCTGGAATCGAGCGGGCGCTCCAGGGCGGCCTGCGCCGCTCGCAGACAATGTAAAGACAGCATTGCGCAAGATCCGCGCCGGCAGAATGACCTCCAAGCAAAAAGGTTGAGATCTCAATGTCCCTCATGACAAAAATGGCAAATCTTCCTCTGTCAACTCCGCTCTCGTTTGCCGCGGCTGCTTTTGGTTTCTTAGTTTGTGTTGCACCGCTTGGGGCTCAGCAATCGCAGACAAAAGCCGGCGCTCACGCCCTGTACCGCCAGGCGAACGCGCCGATTGAGAGCCGCCTCGACGATCTGCTCGGCCGCATGACCCTCGAAGAGAAGGTGCGCCAGCTCGACATGTACCACGGAGCAAAGGAGTTGATGAGCGCGCATCTCGACGAATCGCACACCCCGCCTGACGCGGTTTTTCTGCCGGAAAAGGCGCAGGCGCTGCTGGGCTCGCTCGGCGCCGGCAGCGTCCACGATCTCTATCCCACGCCGCAGCAGGCAAACGCGATTCAACACTGGGTCATTGCGCACAATCGGCTCGGCATTCCCGTTCTGTTCATTGAGGAGGGCCTTCTGGGATTCAACACCGGCACCGTGTTTCCCGCGCCGCTCAACCTGGCTGCCACATGGAATCCCGTGATGGCGCGCCAGACCGCTGCCGCCATCGCCTCCGAAGCCCGCTCGACCGGAGCCGACATGATCCTGGCTCCGGTTCTGGATGTTGCCCGCGATCCACGCTGGGGCCGCGTGGAAGAGGATTTCGGCGAGGATCCCTATCTAACCGGACAGTTAGGCCTGGCTTACGTTCAGGGTGCGCAAGGCGAAAGCCTCGACACCGATCACACCGTCGTCGCCGAACCCAAGCACTTTGCGGGGCATGGATCGCCGGAGGGCGGCACCAACACCTCGCCGGTGCACATCGGCGAACGCGAACTGCGCTCCGTCATGCTCAAGTCCTTCGAGCCTGCGATCCGCGAGGGACACGCCATGGCCGTGATGGCCGCCTATCACGAAATTGACGGCATTCCCATCACAGCCGATCCGATGCTGCTCAACGGCATTCTGCGCAACGAATGGGGCTTTAAAGGATTCGTGCTCTCCGACCTGGGCGCGATACGCCAGCTCTATGACGTGCATTATGTTGCGGCCACGCCCAAAGACGCCGCGTGCATGGCCATCCGCTCCGGCGTGGATATGCAGTTCTACGATTTTCCGCACGATGTCTTTCAGAAGGCGCTCATCGATTGCGTGCACGATGGCTCACTGTCGCAGGCTGACCTGGACCGCGCCGTACGTTCCGTGCTGCGCGTCAAGTTCATGCTCGGTCTCTTCGACCATCCCTACGTCGATCCCGCCGTGAAGGCAAAGGTGTGGCGCTCGCCTGCGCATCTGGCGGTGTCGCTGGAGTCGGCGCGGGAATCCATGACTCTGCTCAAGAACGACAACCATCTGCTGCCGCTTTCAAAATCGCTGGGGCGCATCGCTGTCATCGGCCCCAACGCCAACGCGGCGCGCTATGCCGATTACGAGAACGAAAAAAACGGCCGTCGCATCAGCATGCTTGATGGGATTCGCGCAATTGTGCCCAAGGCGCAGATCTCCTTCAACGACGGAAGCGACATCGCGGCCGCAGTAGCAGCGGCGAAAAATGCGGATGCGGTCATTCTCGGGATGGGCGAGCATCAGGGCATCTCCGGCGAGGGCAACGACCGCTCCAATCTCGATCTGCCTGGCAATCAGGAACAGCTTCTCGAAGCCGTTATGGCCACGGGCAAGCCCACGGTGCTGGTGCTTGAGAACGGCAGGCCCTTGACGATCGGATGGGCAAAGGACCACGTGCCCGCCATACTCGAAGCGTGGTATCCCGGCGAGTTCGGCGGCACGGCCATTGCGGAGACGCTTTTCGGCGACAACAATCCCGCCGGACGGCTGACCATCACCTTCCCGCGCAGCACGGGGCAGCTTCCTGACTATTACAACTCCGATCCATCACGCGTCCTCAAGTACCGTGACAGCGACGGTAAGCCACTGTTCGCGTTTGGATTCGGATTGAGCTACACCACGTTTCGCTACGACCATCTGGTAGCGCAGCCGCCCGCTCAGGGCACGCGCGGCGAGATCCGGATCACGGTCGACGTGACCAACACCGGCAATGTGGAAGGAGACGAGGTGGCGCAGCTCTACATGCGCGAAGATGTGAATAGCGTAGAAACGCCGCGCCGCTCGCTCGAGGGATTCTCGCGTATCCACCTCAAGCCGCAACAGACCGCGACCGTCACCTTCCGCGTTCCCTGCGAGCAACTGGCTGTCTGGAACACCGCGCAGAAATGGGCGGTTGAGCCCGGCAACTTCACCGCATGGGTCGGAGGCTCCTCTGAAGCAACGCTGAGCACACGATTCGCGCTCAAACCATAAGCCGTGGCGGCCAGACACGTCACTGCCGCGCGTCCGTGAACTCCTCGTGCCATGCCATCTGGATCGCTTCCAGCTTCGCCTCGTTCGACTTTGCGGGATCGTCGGCGAATCCTTCAAGCTCCGTCACGTAGCGGTGCAGATCGGTAAACCGCACCGTGAGCGGATCGAGAGAGGGAAACTTCTCCGCCAGTTGAATGCCGATCTCTTCGGCGTCTGTCCAATGGATTTCGCGCGGCATGGGGCCTCTTTACTTTTGTTGCGCCAGCGGCGAAGGCTTGCCTTCGGAGACGTAGTTGCGGTTCCAGCTCGGAATCTCAACCACGTAGTTGCCGGGACGGGTAATCACGGCCTGGCAGCCGAGGCGCGAGTTCAACTGCCGGTCGGCGGCCATATCGAGGCGGTCGAGTTCATCGTCTTCGGCTTCGCTCAGGCCCTCCGCGCCTTCCTTGATCCACAGGTGGCAGGTGGTACAGGCGCACGAGCCGCCGCAGGCGTGATCGAGTTCGACGCTGAAGTTTTCCGCCACATCGAGAAACGACATGGGTCTGCCGTGGCGATCCCAGGGCATCGCACCGAACTCGAACTCCACCGTGCGCCCCTCGGGTAGAAACGTCACACGAACCAACTTGTCCGAGGGAATTGTTTGCCCTGTAGATGTCTCGCTCATCGTTCTCGTACCTTCCCTGCCGACTTGCTGACTCGCTGCTACTTGAACTCCGCCGGCGCCATGGCGTGCGGCGCGGTGATACTCTCATTCACGTTCTCGCCTGCCTCGCTCATCGTCCTTCCGCGAATGGCGCTCGAAACCGCCGCATCCATCATCAGCTCGGCAAAGCGGCGCGTAGCCTTGTCGAGCGCCACAATGCCATGGCTGATGGCCGTGACATTCGCTGTCTCCCTGGCCATCCTGAGCCAGTCGCGCGCAGCGGCAATGCCCGTTTGCTCCTCGGCGCTCAACTGGTTCCACGCAGGATTCTGCGGCGCCTTGGCAACGGCGGCCAGAATCGCATCTGCTTCGTTGCGCGCTTCGATGAGCAGCCGTTTCGCAAAGTCCTCCTCGGCATGGTCAAAGGAATCGAGGATCATGCTCTCGACCTGCGCGTCCGTGAGCCCATACGTGGGCTTGACCTCGATCTCCGCCGCCTTTCCGCTGCGCTGCTCGCGCGCCGTTACGTGCAGAATGCCGTCGGCATCGATCAGGAAGCGCACCTCGATGCGCGGCAGGCCCGCGGCCATGGGAGGAATGCCTTTGAGGTCGAAGCGCGCCAGCGACCGGCAATCGGCCGCCAGTTCGCGCTCGCCCTGCACCACGTGAATCGCCACGTTGGTCTGCCCGTCGACGCCCGTTGTGAAATGCTCGGTAGCCGAGGCGGGAATCGTGGAGTTGCGCTGGATGATGCGCGCCACCGTACCGCCAAGCTGCTCGATTCCGAGCGAAAGCGGCGTCACATCAAGCAGCAGCATGTCGTCGGTGGCCTTTGAGGCGCCGGCCAGAATCCCCGCCTGCACCGCTGCGCCGAGCGCAACCACCTCATCGGGGTTCAGCTCGGTGTGCGGCTTTTTGCCGCGCGCACTCAATTGGAAAAGCTCGTCGACCAGATCCCGCACAGCAGGAATGCGCGTCGATCCTCCCACCAGAACCACTTCATCGATCTCGGCAGGCGTGACGCCAGCATCGGCCAGCGCCTGTCGGCAGGGGCCTGCAGTGCGCGCCAGCACAGGCTCGATCAAAAGTTCGAAGACGGCGCGCGGAATTTCGCGTTGATAGCGGTCGCCGTTGGGCAATTCAATATCGAACTGCGCCGTCTGCTCGGCCGACAGGCGCACCTTGGCGTCGATGGCAGCCTTGCGCAGGGCCTGCACCGCGCCGGGATGCGCGCGCAGGTCCACGCCGTGCTCGGCATGAATCTCGTCGAGCGCGATCGCCAGCAGCAGATTGTCAATGTCGTCTCCGCCCAGATGCGTGTCGCCGTTGGTCGACTGCACCTCGAAGATTCCGTCGCGCAGCTTGAGAATCGAGATGTCGAAGGTGCCTCCGCCGAGGTCGTAAACGGCGATGGTCCCCTCTTTGGCGCGATCCAGTCCGTAGGCGAGCGCTGCCGCCGTGGGTTCGTTCACCAGCCGCAGCACATCGAGGCCCGCCATGCGTCCTGCGTCCTTGGTCGCCTGCCGCTGTGCGTCGTTGAAGTACGCCGGCACGGTGATGACCGCCTGCGCGACGGGCGCGCCGAAGAATCGCTCGGCATTGCGCTTGAGCTGTCGCAGAACATAGGCGGAGATCTCAGGCGGCGTGAAGCGCATCTCGCCCAACTGAATGCGCGGGACCTCGCCTGCCTCGATGTCGCCAGCAAGGCGGAAGGGGAAATACTTCAGCTCTGCGCGAACTTCATCAAGCCCCCGGCCCATCAATCGCTTCACGGAGTAGATCACGCGCTCAGGCGTCTCAATGAGCGCCCTGCGCGCGCTATTGCCCACCGTGATGGTGGGCCTGCCGCCGTTGGCGGGCATGGGATCGAGCGCGACCACCGACGGCACAAGGTTCGAGCCGTCCACGCCGGGAATCACAACGGGATTGTCGCCTTCCATATAGGCGACCAGCGAATTCGTGGTCCCCAGGTCAATGCCGACTACGTGTCCTTCCGCCATCTCTGCTGTTCAATCTCCCAGAATCTCATTCACATCGCGCACCAGGTTGCTCAGGTAACGCCTGCGATCGAGCAACGCCACCATCGCACGTTCTGCCGGCTTGCGCGCGCTCTCATCGCCAGTATCCCAAATCGCCCACTGTGCCCGCAGGTCGCGGTCCACCGCGCCGACCATTCCCTCAAACTTTTCCTGGGCCATGCGCAGGCTCTCGCGCAGTTGCGGATCGTCCCTGCCTGACTTCTTCGCCATCCGCATCTCTTCGATCTGCATATTCAGATCGAAGACCTCTTCCAGCAGATCGGCGGGAGTTTTTCTTTGCTTTTTTGCGGTTGATTCGCCGTCTCCAGAGACCGCGGCAGAGCCATTGGTTTCCGCGCCCACGAGCTTCAGCAGGTACTCCGTGCGGCGCAGAGGATCCTTGAGCGTGCGATAGGCGTCGTTCAGCAGCGCCGTGTCCGCAAGGCTCCACTGCTTTTCGTTGTCAGTGGCGCGAGCGAAGCGGTCGGGATGCAACCTGCGGCTGAGACGATGAAATTCCAACTCCAGTGCAGCCAGGTCGATGCTCAGCCGGGGCTGGAGCCCAAAGGCGGAAAAGTAATCGCCCACCGACGGCGGCTGGATCTTGCTGCAATGCGGACAGAAGAGCGTGGACTCGTTATGCGCAACGGAACAGGACCAGCAGGCAACCGGAACCGCGTTCTCGAGAACCTTCAGCATGAATCGACCTTTGCGCGCACGCCGCGCTCTACACCGAAAATGACGTGCCGCAACCGCAGGAGCGCGTGGAGTTCGGGTTGATAAAGTTGAATCCCTGGCGCATCAGCGTCTCTTCGTAGTCGAGCGTCATCCCGTTCAGGTAGACGAAGCTCTTGGGATCGATAAACACGCGCACGCCTTCGAACGTGAAGATGCGATCGTGCTCGCGAGGATGGCTATCGAACGCGATGACGTAAGAAAGCCCCGAGCAACCGCCGCCCTTCACACCCAGGCGCAGTCCTCCCTCTTCGGGCGAGATGCCTTCCTTCGCAAGAACCGCCCGGATGCGCTGGACGGCCTTGGGAGTCACATGCAAACCGTGCGCAACCACCTGCGGAGCGGATGCCTGCGGCTCGGCCACGGCCGGCGTCTGCGTGGGCTTCGATTCGAGAGTAACGATGTCAACCATGATTTTTGTCCTTTTGCCACTGCGGCGCGTTTTTACTTCGCCTGCGCTTCAGCAGTCTCGCTGGCAACGCCGTTCTTCTTTCTCCAGTCGCCAATCGCCGCGCGAATCGCGTCTTCTGCCAGCACCGAACAGTGAATCTTGACCGGCGGCAGCGAAAGCTCCTTCACAATGTCCGTATTCTTGATGCTCAACGCATCGTCGACGGTGCGGCCTTTGATCCACTCCGTCGCCAGCGATGAGCTGGCAATCGCCGAGCCGCAGCCAAAGGTCTTGAACCTGGCCTCTTCAATCACCTGCGTCTCCGGGTTGACCTTGATCTGCAGGCGCATCACATCGCCGCACTCTGGCGCGCCCACCAGGCCCGTACCCACCTCGGCCGCGTTCTTGTCCAGAGTGCCCACGTTCCGCGGGTTGTTGTAGTGATCGACGACTTTATCGCTGTATGCCATCAGAACTCCATTCCAGGTTTCAGGGTTCGGGTTTCAGCGGTTGTAGCTGAAAACTGACACCAGAACTCTGCATTCAGTTTGTCTGCCACTCCATCTTGCTCAAATCCACGCCATCCTTCACCATCTCGTAAAGCGGCGAGAGTTCACGCAGGTGGCGCACCACCTGGATCACCTTGGCGGCTACGTAGTCCACCTCGGCCTCGGTGTTGAAGCGGCCCAAACCAAAACGTATCGAGCTGTGCGCTACCTCGTCGCCCAGACCAAGCGCCTTCAGCACATAGGAGGGTTCCAGTGTGGCCGAGGTGCAGGCCGATCCGCTCGAAACCGCCACATCGTTGATGCCCATCAGCAGCGACTCGCCCTCGACGTATACGAAGCTCATGTTCAGGCTTCCGGGCAGACGGTGCTCCATTGACCCGTTCACGTGTACATAATCGAGCTCGGTTTCGAGCTTCGCCTTGAGCCGGTCGCGCAGGCCTTGCAGGCGGAGTCCCTCCTGGAGCAGCTCCTCCTGAGCCAACGCGCAAGCCTTGCCCATGCCCACAATGCCGGGAACATTCAGCGTTCCGCTGCGCATCCCGCGCTCGTGACCGCCTCCGTTGATCTGCTCTGCAATCTGTACGCGCGGGTTGCGGCGCCGCACATAAAGCGCACCCACGCCCTTGGGGCCGTAAATCTTGTGTGCTGAAATCGACGCCACATCCACAAAGTCGTCGATTACGTTAAACGGAACCTTGCCTACCGACTGCACCGCATCGGTGTGGAACAGCACGCCGCGCTCGTGGCAGATCCTGCCGATCTCGCGCACGGGCTGCAAGACACCGATCTCGTTATTGGCCGCCATAATGGTAACCAGAATCGTCTTGTCGTCGATGGCGCGCCTGAGGTCTTCAAGATCGACAATCCCGTCGGCCTTCACCGGCAGATACGTCACACGATAGCCCTGCTTTTCGAGGCGCTTGCAGGTATCGAGCACCGCCTTGTGCTCGGTCGCCTGCGTAATGATGTGATTGCCGCGCTCGCGGTACATCTCCGCGATGCCCTTGATGGCCAGGTTGTCACTCTCCGTCGCGCCGGAGGTAAAAATAATCTCCTTTGCCGTTGCCCCAATCAGGTTTGCCACCTGCTCGCGCGCCGCGTCCACAGCCCGCTCAGCCTCCCATCCAAAGGAGTGGTTGCGGCTGGCCGCGTTGCCGAACTTCGTCGTCAAGTAAGGCATCATCGCCTCCAGCACCCTGGGGTCCAGGGGCGTCGTGGCGTGGTTGTCCATGTAGATCGGCAGATGTACCCCTGCCGGCGCCTCCACTCGACCTGTTGCCGTGCCCATCTTCGTGTCCATCGTTCGATTGCCCTGCCTTCGCCGGCGCTCAGCGCCTCGCACCTAAACCGTTAACTTCACTAAAACATTCTCTTCGCAGCTATGCTCTTCGCGTGCGTTGGCCGTGGCCTGCTCCTGCTCCGCCAGATCGTGGATGCTGATGCTCTTAAGCACCGCTGCAATGGTTTCGTTCACCCGTGCCAGCGGTTCCCTGATGGTGCAATTCGACGACAGCTCGCACGACTTCGCCCCCTTGGTGCAGGAGGTGATAAACAGCGGCCCGTCAATCGCATGAATCACTTCAAAGGCCGAAATCTGCCGCGAATCCCGGGCCAGCGCGTAGCCGCCGTTCATGCCCGCGTGGGAGCGCAACAGCCCCGTCTTGGTGAGCCTCTGCAGAATCTTGGCCAGCAATTGCAAGGGAATTCCATACGCATCAGCCACATCCTTGGCGCTCAACGCAGGGATTTCCGGGTGCTCGGCCAGGTACTTGAGCGCCATTAGCCCGTAATCCGCTTTTTTGGTCAGCTTGAGCATCGGAATATGCGACTGGAACGGTCCGTATTTAGTATACGTCTGCCTTCGTTTGCCTTTCAAGTTCACACCCGGCTCATCGCAACGGAACAAAATTTGCCAATCCAGCTCGAGCTTTTATCAAAAATTAGACTTGCAATCGTCCGAAAGAAAGCTACAATCTGGCGGAAGGAGCACCTATCGCAATCCCGGAGTTGCTGCACCCTTAACCAACCCGAGGCGTTAACGACCGGGCTCCCATGATGGGGCTGGCATGGCTGCATGGAAGCCGAACCTCCTGCAAAGGCACGGAACGGAGACCGGGACGGAATGGGGTAAGGGCTCGCCAGTCTTGGATTGCAGAATTGCTTTTGGTTCCGAGAACGATGGCAAGCGCCTGCAGACATCCCAGGGTACGAGTCGTTTCCCGGCACGATGACACCGAGTTTGTCGAGTGCCTGGATTGCGGCGAAATCTTCGATTCCGAAGAGTTTCGCGATATGGAAATTGAAGACACAGCAGAGACCGAGAACCTCAAAGACGAATCTTAGGGGTAAGCGGGGTTAGGCGGGCAGGTCATTTGCCATTTGCGCCGTTGGCCGCCGCGCTGCCGCTACGTCGCGAGACTGTCCAGGCATAATGCAATCCTGAGATGACGGTGAGCGCAATGGTTGCGTTCAGCGCGATTTGACGTGTGACCGCGACCCAGTGCGCCTGCGTCAGTTGAAAGAGTAGTACCGACGCCACCGCGGCAATCTGGGCCAATGTGTTGGCCTTGCCCCAGATGCTGGGCTGAAACTCCCGCCGGCCCACTGCGGCATAAAGCAGCGCGGACACCAGCAGAATGCCTACGTCGCGGCCAAAAACCAGAACCGTCACCGTCACAGGCATCAGACCCTTGTGCAGCAGCACCAGGAAGAGCGTACTCAGCAACAGCTTGTCGGCTACCGGGTCGAGGTAATGGCCCAGCATGGAACGCTGCTTGAGCCAGCGCGCCAAGGCGCCATCAAATGCATCGGTGAGCCCTGCGACAAGGAACAGAGAAAAACTGAGCAGATAGTGCCCGTCTAGAATCGCCGCCACCAGAAACGGCGCCAGACAGATGCGAATGAGCGTGAGCAGATTCGGGGCACTGCGAAACGGATTCAAACGCTGGCTGGATTCCTCATGCATGGCTGACGCATAAACTTGCGATGCCGCGCCCGCCGCGCGACGAAGATCGCTTCCCTTCTCACCGATAGTAATGCATTCGGTCGGCTCCGTTGAACCATCCGGACAAACCACCCCCCGAGTCGAAGGCCGGAACCTCTCGCGCTTTGGCCCCTTGTTCCCCCGTTTCCCTATTCCCTGCCTTTTACGTCTCCACTGGCAGTTCCGCAGCCAGAATGTTCATGGGCGTCAATCCCCGCTGCCGCAGGGCGCGCAGGCTCAGAGCGTCGTGCCGTTTGGCGAGGCGCCAGCCGTTGTGATCCACGACCAGGCGGCAGTGATACCACGCCGGGTTCTCGAACCCCAGGGCGCGGTTAAGCAGGATCTGGCGTGCAGTGGACTTGAGCAGATCGGCTCCGCGCACCACCTCAGTCATGCGCATGGCCGCATCGTCGACCACACAGGCAAGCTGGTAGCTCGGGCCACCGTCGCGCCGCCATACGATAAAGTCGCCAAAATCCACGCCCGCTACAAATCGCTGTGGCCCCAGGTTGCCGTCGACAAACTCGATGGCCTCGCCGTCGCACACGCGAAAGCGCCAGTTGATGCCGTCGGGTTTTTCAATATCGACCGACGTCGGGCCGGGCAGTTGTGGCGCGTGGCCGATCAGATGGCGGCAGGTGCCGGGATAGATCGGCTCGTCGTCGAGAATGTCCAGCTTGCTGCCGCGTGTCTCGCTTTGCACGCGCTCATGCGGCGCGACGAGCGCCGAATCAACATCTTTGCGCGAGCACCGGCAGGCAAACAGGCATCCGCGGCTGAGCAGCTTTCTCCAAGCAGCCAGATACAGTGCGCGACGCTTGCTCTGTACATAAGGCGCGAAGGGACCACCCTTGTCCGGACCCTCCTGCCAGCGAATCCCCAGCCAGCGCAGATCCTCCATTGCCGCATCGGCAAAGTTGGTCCGGCTGCGCTCGGCGTCCAGATCCTCCATACGCATCACCAGCGTGCCGCCGGCATCGCGTGCGTGCTGAAACGCCGTCCAAAATGTACGCGCATGGCCCACATGCAGGTAGCCCGTAGGCGAAGGCGCCAGCCGTCCGCGATAACCCGAAACCGGCGATGAGGAGATGCTGGCCATTCTGAAGTCGAGTGTAGCCAGCCGGAAGCGCGGGGCATATAGCGGGTTTGGTACATAAGACAGGGGGTAGGGAATAGGGAGCAAAGGCTGGCAGTACAGCCTCTTGGTCCACACTGGTTTTCAGTTGCCTGCGGCCTACTTACTCACCATTCCCTGTCTTTCTCCAGCGCAGAATCGGCTTGCGCGCCGCCTGCACCTCATCCAGCCGCGAAATCCGCGTCGAGTGCGGTGCCGTCTTCACCAGTTCCGGCTTCTCCTCGACCTCCTGCGCGATCGCGCGCATGGCGTCAATGAACAGATCCAGTTCCTCGCGCGACTCGCTCTCTGTCGGCTCGATCATCAACGCGCCGTGCACAATCAGCGGGAAGCTCACCGTATACGGATGGAAGCCGTAGTCGATGAGCCGCTTGGCAATGTCGCCGGTCTTGACGCCCCTCGCCGCCTGCCGCTTGTCGCTGAAGACCACCTCGTGCATCGACGCCGTCTTGTAAGGCAGCTCGTACAGGTCTTCAAGCTTCCTGCGAATGTAATTCGCATTCAGCACCGCGTCTTCGGTTGTCTGCCGCAACCCGTCGGGACCATTCGCAAGAATGTACGCAAGCGCGCGAATCATCACACCCGTGTTGCCATAGAAGGCGCGTACGCGCCCGATCGACTGCGGACGATCGTAGTCCCAATGCAGTTCACCGCCAGTCCCGAGGTCCCGCAATCCCGCAGTCCCGTCTTTTCTATTCCCTGTTCCCTGTTCCCTGTTCCCTGCCTTCCGAACAAGCACCGGCGCCGGCAGGAACGGCTCCAGAAACGCTTTGCACGCTACCGGCCCCGATCCTGGCCCTCCGCCGCCGTGCGGCGTCGAGAAGGTCTTGTGCAGGTTCAGGTGCATCACGTCTACGCCGAAGTCGCCCGGCCGCACTTTGCCCACCAGCGCGTTCATATTGGCGCCGTCCATGTAGAGCAGCGCGCCCTTGGCGTGCAGAATGTCGGCGATTTTGTGAATCTCGCCCTCGAAGACGCCCAGCGTCGAAGGGTTGGTGAGCATCAGCGCCGCTGTGTCTTCGTCCACGCGGCTGGCCAGCACGTCGAGATCGATGCCGCCCTCTGAATTGGATTTGATGTTTTCGACCGTGTAGCCGCTCAGAGCCGCAGTGGCCGGATTGGTTCCGTGCGCCGAGTCAGGAATCAGAATTTTCTTGCGCGGATTGCCCTGCGACTCGTGCCATGCACGCACCAGCAGAATTCCGGTGAACTCGCCGTGCGCTCCAGCCGCAGGCTGCAGCGTGATCGCGTCCATGCCGGTGATCTCAACGAGGCAGTGCTGCAACAGATCGATGACTTCGAGAACCCCCTGCGCGTGTGTATCGGGCCGATAGGGATGAGCCTCGGCCAGCCCCTCGACACGCGCCACAAATTCGTTCACCCGCGGGTTGTACTTCATCGTGCACGAGCCCAGCGGATACATTCCAAGATCGATCGCGTAGTTCCATGTCGAGAGCCGCGTAAAGTGCCGGATCAGCTCGATCTCGCTCAACTCCGGCAGCTCTGCTTGCTGCACACGGCACTGGCCCTGGAGCAGCTCTGCGGGATCGACAACAGGCACATCGAGCGGCGGCAATTTGTAAGCGCGCTTGCCCGGCGAGGACTTCTCGAAGAGCAGCGCCTCATTCTGCGTGGGATGCGGACGGACTTTCATCATGTTGGTCATCAGTTAGTCTCATTGAGATTGGAGTGAAGGATACGGCCTTCAGTTTGCAGGGTATGGGCTAAAGCCCGTACCCTTCCTCACGCCTCCACCGGCGCCGCCGTCAGCACTCGCGCCGCTGTGTCGATCTGCTCGCGAGTAATCACTTCCGTGGCGCACCAGAGCGTGCAGTTCTTCAGCTCCGGATACCAGCGGCTCAACTCTACGCCGCCCACGATCTTGTTTTCGAGAAGCCGCTGGCTCCATGCCGCTGGCTCTTCGTCTGTCTCCAAAACAAACTCATGAAAGCGCGGCGCGCCGCTAAACCGGAGCTTCGCGCCCGGCGCGCTGCCCAGCGTTTTCGCCGCATAGTCGGCCTTGGCCAGGTTGTGCTCGGCGAGTTCCTTCATGCCCTGCTTGCCGTAGACGGACATGAAGATCGTCGCCATCAGCGCCACCAGCGCCTGATTGGTGCAGATGTTCGAGGTTGCCTTCTCGCGCCGGATGTGTTGTTCGCGCGTTGCGAGCGTCAACACAAAGCCGCGATTCCCAGCCCCATCGACCGTCTGCCCGACGAGGCGGCCCGGCATCTGCCGAACAAATTGTTCCTTCGTAGCGATCACGCCGCAGAACGGGCCGCCATAGCTCAGCGCCACGCCAAAGGACTGCGCCTCCATGGCGACAATATCGGCCTCAACCGGCGGCCGCACAATGCCCAGCGAGACCGCCTCGGCGATCGTCACAATCAGCAGTGCGCCTTTCTTGTGCGCTACGTCGGCAATGGCAGGAATATCCTCTACAACCCCGAAAAAATTAGGACTCTGGACGAGAACGGCCGCGGTCTCTTCTGAAACCGCCGCGGCCAGCGCCTCGAGATCGATGCGCCCGGTCCTGGCGTTGTAGCCCACAATCGCAGCCGGCAGGCCCTGATGCCGCGTGTAAGTCGCCAGCACTTCGCGGTACTCAGGATGCACCGTCGCCGCCACCACGGCCTTGTGCCGTCCCGTTACGCGCGCCGCCATCATCACCGCCTCGGCCGCGCCCGTCGAGCCGTCGTACATGCTGGCGTTAGCCACATCCATGCCGGTCAGTTCGGCGATCATGGTCTGGAACTCGAAGATCGCCTGCAAGGTGCCCTGCGTGATCTCGGCCTGGTAGGGCGTGTAGCTGGTCAGAAATTCGCCGCGCTGCACCAGTGAATCGATAATCACCGGCCGGTAGTGGCGATAGGCGCCCGCGCCCAGAAAGCTCGCGTAGCCGGTCGAGTTCTTATCGCCTGCTGCGCGGAAGTACTGAATGATCTCGCTCTCGGCCTGCTGGCGCGGTACGTTGAGATCGCGGTCGAGGCGGTACTCGGCAGGAATGCTCGCAAACAGATCGTCGATCGAAGCCGCGCCGATCTCGGCCAGCATCGCGCGGCGCTCTTCATCGGATTTCGGTAGATAACGCATAAATGCTCGTGGTTCGTGATTCGTGATTCATGATTCTTGATGAGCGCGAGATTGGGTTACGGCAATCGGGTTCCGAATCACGGGCCACGATCCTCGATACCCCGATTATCGGCAACTAGCTTGCCGACTCTTCCGCAATAAACGCCTCGTACGCGGCCGCGTCGAGCAGGTTAGCCAGCTCGCCCGCATCGGAAAGTTCCACCTTGATGATCCAGGTACCGTGCGGATCCTGGTTGATCTTGTCGGGTGCGGTCTTCAGCTCTTCGTTCACCGCAATCACCTTGCCGCTGACCGGCGAGTAGAGATCGCTGACGGCCTTCACGCTTTCGACCGAGCCAAAGATGGCATTGGCCGAGACCGTGTCGTCGATCCTGGGCGCGTCCACGTACACAATGTCGCCCAGCGAGTTCTGCGCGTAGTCGGTGATGCCGATCGAGCCGATCGAGCCTTCGACGGAAATCCATTCGTGCTCGCGAGTATAACGATAGTCCTTGGGATAAGCCATAGCGGATCTGCTCCTTCAAATCAATTCATGGCGAAATACCAGTCTACGACAGGGGGCAGGGTTCAGGGGTCAGGGTTCAGGAAGCTGGGAGCAGGGAGGGCCAATCCCAGACTGGAACCTGGCACTGACCACTGATCCCTGAAACCTGATCCCCGCCTTTACATCACTACCAAAGGTTGAAACAGCGTTCCCGCCACGCGCCTGGCGATCCCAGCCAGAGCCCGCGGCCCGGCGAAAAACTTCACTAGCGGAACCGCTGAAAACTCCGGCAAATTGGCCTGCGCGCCGTTGCGCAACCGGCCCAGCGCCGTTGTGTCCGCAGTCACAGACGGCATCTCCGGAAGCAGCGCGCGCGGATGCACACAAATCGCTTCCAGAGCGCCGGTGTCTCCGGCCAGCGATTCCAATTCCTCAAGCTTGTGCGCGTCTTCCAGCGAGAACGCGCCGGCACGCGTGCGCCGTAGCTGGCTCAGGTGCGCCCCGCAGCCAAGCTCCTGTCCCATCTCGTGCGCCACCGAGCGCACGTACCCGCCGGCGCTTATGTCGATGGCAAAGCTGGCTTCGGAGTCCTCCAGCGCCAGAATTTCAAAGGCGTCGATGCGAACCTTCGCTGGCTTCAAATCTACCGGCTTGCCCTCGCGCGCCAGCTTGTAGGCCGGTTTGCCGCCAATCTTCTTGGCTGAGAACGGCGGCGGCATCTGCTCCATCTCGCCGCGAAACCGCGCCGACGCCTCGCGCACCCGCTCCAGCGTCAGGGATTGCGCCACCTCCGGCCATCGATCCCGTCCGGCAGGCTCGCCCTCGGCGTCGTAGGTATCGGTCGCAAACCCGAAGCGGATCGATCCCGAATAGCTTTTCTCAGCGGCGGAAAAGTATTGCGCCAGCCGCGTGTATTTGCCCATCAGCAGCGGGAGCACGCCTGTGGCCATGGGGTCGAGCGTGCCCAGGTGGCCGATCGACCGCTCTCCGGAGATTTTGCGCAGCCGGTTCACCACGTCATGACTCGTCATCCCGCCCGGTTTATCAACTACAAGAAGCCCGTTCACATCCTCACTTTAGTGCGCACAGCTCCGCTTGCCAACCTGGAGGCCGGCGGACCAAGCTAAAGACAAATGGCCGGCGAACTGGAACGTGCGCAAAAAGCATTGCACGATCTCGGCAAATCCATCGAGAGCCTGCATGGCGATCCCTCGCCCAAAAGCGTTCACAGACTGCGCACTGCTTTGCGGAGGGTTGAAGCGATCGCCGCGGTGTTTGATCCAGCCGATGGCAAACAATCGCGACATCTCGCAAAATCCATCGAGCCCGTGCGCAAGGCAGCCGGCCAGGTACGCGACATCGACGTGCTCATGGCCAACGCGCGCAAGCTCGCACGGTACGGCGCCAGCGAATCTCTGACCCATCTGCTGGCCAGCCTGAAAGCCGCACGTCAGGAAAACGCCGCTCAGCTCGTCCGGGCAATGCGCCACAGGCGCAAGGACGTGGAACGGGATCTCAAGGAGTTTTCCCGCTCTGTCCGCGCGGTATTGAGGCCCGCAAAATCAACCTTGAGTTCAGGCGCCGAGTCCGGTCAGACTCAGGAAGAGATCCACAGCGCCGCTGTAAACCTGGTGCGCGAGCTCGGCGGCTGGCCGCCGCTCGATGAGCACAATCTCCACGCCTTTCGCCTGAAGGTCAAGCAACTGCGCTACACGCTGCACCTGGATGAGAACGCCAATGCCGCACTGGTGGAAGCGCTGGGCGATGTACAGCGCCGCATCGGCGACTGGCACGACTGGCTGCAATTGGAAGAGATTGCGCGCGGCCTTCTCACGCATGAGAAAGAACACGCACTTCTCTACCGCATTGCCGCAACGGTGAGGCGCAGATTCAACCGCGCGCTTGCCGCCGCCAATGTCCTGCGCGGCAAATACCTGGCCATGCCGCAAACGATGGGCGCCTAATCCACATCGCCAGAGAGTTTCCGAACTCAGACCGTCCCGCTGCCCGGCGGCTGCACCAGCGAGAGAAACTCCGCGCGTGTCTCCTTCTGCCGGAAGCAGCCTACCATCGCGCTCGTCACCGTGGATGAATGCTGCTTCTCGATCCCGCGCATCATCATGCAAAGATGCCGCGCTTCAATCACTACGCCCACGCCCTGCGGGGCAATTGCTTCCTGGATCGCGTCCGCAATCTGCCTCGTGAGCCGCTCCTGCACCTGCAGCCGCCGCGCAAATACCTCGACGAGACGGGCAATCTTGCTCAGCCCGATCACCTTGCCCTTGGGAATGTAGGCCACATGCACCTTACCGAAGAACGGAAGCATGTGATGTTCACACAGCGAAAACATCTCGATGTCCTTGACGATGACCATCTCGTCGTAGTCGACATCGAAAAGCGCTCCTCGCAGAATCTGTTTCGGATCCTGATCGTAGCCTTTGGTCAGAAAGGCCATCGACTTCTCCACGCGCTCTGGCGTCATTCGCAGGCCGTCGCGATCGGGATCTTCGCCCAGGCGCGAGAGTATCTCGCGGTACAACTCCTGCGTGGTGAACGCGCTCAGCCCTTCCTCAGCTTCCGCAGTTTTCCGCGCGGGATTCCACCCCCGCGACGAAGTCCTGTCGCCGGAGGCTCCGGGCTTGCTCACAATAACCGGCTGTGCCATCGCTATTCATCCTCTCGTCGAACACTCAAAGAAATTGTTTTCTGTCTCTTCCACGCGCACGTGCTCCAGTTCGACCTCCGGCAGCGCGTTGCGCAACAAATCAAAAACCGCCTTGCAGAGATTCTCCGTGGTAGGAACGCGATCCCGGAACAGCGGATCGAGATTCAGATTGGCGTGATCGAAGCGATCGAGAATGCGCTCACCGACCGCCCGATCCAGCGCCACCAGGTCCACCACCATTCCCGTTGCCGCGTTCACCTCGCCGCCCACCAGCACTTCGATCACATAATTGTGCCCGTGACCGTGCGCGTTGTTGCATTTTCCGTATACCGCGCGATTTTCCTCGACCGATAGAGTATCCGCGTTCAGCCGGTGGCTGGCGCTGATCGTGTAGCGGCGGCCGAAGTACGCCTTCACGCCTCACCTCTGTACTCGGCAAAGATCTCCGGCGTCTCGTAGACGCGAATCCTCTTCAACTTTGCGCCCCCCGCGCCCGCATCGCTGGCGCCGTTGATCGCCGGCTCCAGCCGCTTCCATGCAGCAATCGCGATATTTTCCGTCGTCGGGTTGGCGTTGTTGAACTCCGGCGTTTCGAGATTCAGGTGGCGATGGTCATAGGCCGCGAGAACCTCGCGCTCCATCACGTCTTTGAGCCACTTCAGATCGACCACGAATCCCGTCACGGCGTCGGGTTCACCCGCCACAGTCACTTCCAGCGTGTAATTGTGCCCGTGTCCATTGCGATTCGCGCAGCGCCCGAAGACCTGCTGGTTCTTCTCCGCGGACCAGGCCTCATTCCAGTAATAGTGCGATGCGGAAAACGTCGCCCGCCGCGTCAGAAAAATCATGCATGACCTCTTACACAAGAAAGGATGCTAGAACGTTACCGTTTGGTTCAGGGAATCGACGCCGATGTGCACCGGATCGAAAAACGGGACGTCCCTTCACGATAGGCTCAAAAGCGATGCGCCTCCGCGGCTCCGGAGCCGGCCCCGCTATTGCGCATAACTCCGTCCCTTCCAGCTTACGCGCTTCAGGATGCGGTGCTGAAACCAGCTTCGATAAAGCAGCATCACAAACATCGGCAATCCCAGCGGCGAGATCGCGCAATCCAGAAACCGAAAGTTCGACTTGGCAACACGCGCGTAGAAGCGGAAGAGCGTGCGCAGCCACAGCAGAGCCAGAAGCCACCCAGCGCCCAGCCATTGCAAGCTGTGCGCACCCAGCCGCGCGTTCCACAGTTCGTACGCCAGAATCGGCAACCCTAAAAGGAGAAGAATGTCGATCGCCCGAAAAACTGCCAGCGTCAGCGCGTTATCGAAAAGCAGCTTCAGGTTCTTGGTCCAGCCCTCCACCATCGCCGCAGTGCTGCGGTACATGCGCGCGGCCACGATGTCGTCGGCGTACCGGAAGCGCAATCCGATCTTGCGCCGCTTGGCCAAAACCGCCAGTTCCACGTCCTCGAGTACCTTATCGGCCACGCTGGGGTGACCGCCCAGTTTGCGGTAGGCCTCGCGCTCAATCAGCAGAAACTGCCCGTTGGCCGCTGCAATACGATGCGCCGGATCGGAAACTTTGGCCGGCGGATAGGCCAGCGCCAGTTCGCAAAACACCAGCGGCATCAGCGACCGCTGCACGAAACCCTTCACAATCTGCCGCGGTGAGTAGCTCAGCACTCCCGCCTTGTGCCGCACCGCTTCGTGCATGGCGTGTCGCAGCCCCTCGGGTTCGTGAATCGTGTCCGCATCGGTAAACAGCAGCCACCGCCCGCGCGCTCGCCGCGCCGCTGTCCATATTGCATTCGCCTTGCCCGTCCAACCCGGCTCCAGCTTGCCTGCTTCCATCACGGTCACTCCGGCAAAGCCGCGCGCAATCTCGGCCGTCCGGTCAGTCGAGTGATCGTCCACCACGATCAGCTCCCAGTCCTTGCCCAGTTCAAAGATGTCCTCCGACTGGCTGACCAGCGACTTGAGGCACTCCCCCAGGCAATCCTCCTCATTCCGGGCTGGCACAATCACCGTCAGATCGATAAGTTCCTCAGGCTCCGGCTGATCGAAAACTGTTCCCGGGAGGGCCTTGGCCGCCCATTCGCGCCAATCCACGCCGGCTGACACGCCTTCCCCAGGATCGCCCAGCCCTAGCACGGGCTTCCAGCTTCCCGATCCGCGCAAATCCGTCTTATCGCTTGCCATCGCGCCTCACTGTTTTCTTCTTGCCCTTTCGCTCCGTATTATAGAGAGGTGCGCTTTCCTCGTTTCCTCGTCTGGCTTTTCCTGGCGCCCTTCGCTCTTCTCGTGGCGTGCAATCGCGGCTCGCGTCCCGCGCAAACCGGCGTAACAGCTCCCGACTTTACGCTCTCAGACGGCACAACGACGGTACACCTGGCCAACTATCGCGGCAAAGTTGTCCTGCTCAACTTCTGGGCCACGTGGTGCATGCCCTGCGTTGAGGAGATGCCGTCGCTGCTGGCGCTCCACCACGAACAGCCCAATCTGGTCATTCTGGCCGTCAGCGTCGACGACGACCCCGGCGCCTACGCCCGTTTCATCGTCCGCCACCATATCGACTTCACGACCGTGCGCGACGCCAACGAATCGGTGCCCAAGCTCTACCACACCGATATGTGGCCCGAAACCTACGTCATCGACCGCAAAGGCATCATCCGCCGCAAATTCGTTGGCTCGCAGGAGTGGACCAGCCCTGATATAGCCAACTACCTGAAGGGGCTGTAGCTCCTCTCACCCCATTCAGCAATTCAACAAATTTTTCGGAAAATTCTGTTGATAGGAGCTTTGCATGAGTGTACTAGTGTTATAGTACACAAAAGCAATGAGCAAGCCTGTCTATCCCGCGTTTTGCTTCCTCCTCGATCTTCATACCGGCGTCCCTGCCTATCGCCAAATCGTCGATCAGGTCCGCGGCGGGCTTGCTTCCGGAGCCTTGGCGGCAGGTGACCAGCTTCCTACAGTGCGCAAACTTGCGGTAGACCTGGCCATTAATCCCAATACCGTGGTTCGGGCATATAAGGAGTTGGAACTGAGCGGATTGCTTGAGACGCACCAGGGAACGGGCACTTTCATAAGCGCGCGGAAGCTGCACGATGGAGAGGCAGAACGTGAGCGGCAGCTAAACCAGATCGCTGGCGACGCCGTAGCGCGCGCGGGTGCAGCAGGGTTCACGATTGAGGAACTCATTGAGCAGTTGCAGGCCTGGCCCAAGGGGCTAGGTCTGAAGGAGAAAATATGACGCCCAAATTTTCGATGCAGAACAGCAACCCGGTTGCCGTCGCGGCCTTACTGATTTGCGTTGCTGCCGGAGGTATCACCTCCGCCGTAACCCAACGTCCTGCCCCGGCAATTGCCGGCGTGAGTGTCGGCATTTACCTTCTATACGCCATCAAGGTCGTCCGTCAGTGGGAGAAGGCGATCAAGCTACGCTTCGGCCGTTACGTGGGTCTGCTCGGACCGGGGGTTTTCCTGATTGTTCCCGTCATCGAGACTCTGAGCCAGTTCGTCGATCAGCGTGTGCGTGTAGCGAACGTTTCCGCTGAAACCACGCTCACGCGCGATACCGTCCCCGTGAACGTCGATGCCATCGTTTTCTGGATGGTCTGGAACGCGGAGAAAGCGGTCCTTGAAGTGGAGAGCTATGAGGATGCAATCTCGATGAGCGCGCAAACCGCGCTACGCGAGTCCATCGGGCGCCATGATCTCCATCAGGCCCTCGCCGAGCGCGAGACGCTTGGCCAGGAATTGCAGAAGATTCTCGACGAAAAGACCAATCCCTGGGGCATCACGGTACAGTCGGTCGAAATCCGCGACGTGCAAATTCCTCCGGGCCTGCAGGATGCGATGTCGCGCGAAGCCCAGGCTGAACGTGAGCGCCGCGCCCGCGTGATTCTGGGAACCGCCGAAACAGAAATCTCCGATAAGTTTGCTCAGGCTGCGGCCACGTATAAGGACAATCCTGTCGCGCTGCATCTGCGCGCCATGAACATGCTCTACGAAGCCATCAAGGAAAAAGGCTCGATGGTAATCGTGCCTTCGTCGGCCGTGGAAACCATGGGACTCGGCGGCTCGCTGGCGACGGCAGCGCTCGCGAAGCAGCAGTAATCGGAGGATTTGCAATGAATCAGAGAACCCTTGTCCTCGCCCTGGCGTTGCTGTTCGCAGCGGCTGCCGGAACGGCGCAATGTATCTCTTCACCGCCGGCAAGCCAGTCCAGCCTCTCCGCTGTTACCGGCGTCTGGCGCGGGCAAATGGATGGCCTGCCGGCGGTCACCTTCGTGATCACAGACGAAAGTGGCAGCCTTTCGGGCGCGGCACTCTTCTACCTGCACATGCGCAAGACAGACAAAGACCCATATACCTCGACTCCTGGCCTTCCCGAGCCCTTGTTCCATCCACAGTTCGACGGCAAAATATTGACATTCCAGATCAGCCACCGCCGCGCGCATCCTCCGGGGTCGCTCTCCGATGCGCCGGTGACTCTTACGCTCACGCTCATCGGACCAAACCGGGCCAGACTGGCGAACAGGAGTGAGACAGCCGGTCCCGCGGTGATCATGGTCCGCAGTGATTACTAGCTGCTATTCTTGACCTATGACCACGGTTGAGATCGTTTATCGTTACGCCACGCCGCCCAGCGAGCAGGTGGCAACCGCGCTGGCCCGTGTACGTGACGTTTACGGCATCCGGAAGTTGAGCTTCGACAGCGAGGCTCGCACACTGCTCGCTGAATTCGACGCCACACGCCTGAATGCAGCCGCAGTCACCAGGCTGCTGCGCGAGAGCGGTCTCGATATCGAGGAAGTTCTTCCTCGGCTTGCCGCTCCCGAGTCGGCAGCCGCAACTTCCGCAGTCTGACGCCCGCCTCGACCGGAAGTAGGCCCGCGTTGCTGATCGAGATTGCAGCCAGGCTCCAATCTTGATACTCTGTG
>JAJYFA010000023.1 GCA_021790995.1 Acidobacteriota bacterium | reverse complement strand
CGCTATCGTGAGTCTCTGCATTGAGGGGGCTTAGGGGCAGTGATGGGTGGCACAGGGAGGGACAATAATCTCGCATGGTGGCACGATGTTTATATGGTGCAATGCAATATGGATCCCGTGGATCGCTGCGCTGGTGAGGAACCTCCTAGCTGCCAGGCACACAGACCCCCGCAACGGGCCATGCTGTTTCCGAAGGAAGCAATAAACGAAAACCCGCCGTGAGCCTGGAAACATATGCCGGCGCAATCGTCCGAGGGCCCGCTTCAGCGGGCGAAAGAACATTCAGCGAATCGGCAAACGAGGGATTCGATCGCGCCGCCTCATTATCCTTGCGGAAACTCTCCATTTTCCACACTCGGCGGCTTGCCCGGACTCCAGAACAACTCCGCCGCGATTCCTGCAGTGAACATAAGCTCCACAAGCCGAAGGCTCCCGTGAAGAAAATGCAGCGCGAGTCCAAACAAGATGCACGCTTCAAAAAACGCCAGGCTCATGACACCCTTTGTTATCCATTGCTGAAGCTGAATCGCGGTCGAATCGCTCCGGGGCGTGCGTTGCGCAGCCTGGAAGACGAGTCGCGGCACAAGAAAACCAGCCACAATGCTCACCAAGCCCACAAATACGATTGCCGCCTGGAACTGCCGGCTCACCGGAGGCCCAGCCTGCACCGGGATCTGCTTCATCACAAGAATGAACAAGAACGCGGAGACGACAAAAGCATACTTCAGGATGCGCATAACCGGCGCGGGAGACTGCGCCTGTCTTTCCATGGAAATCCCCTCGGCATAGGTGTATCACACCTGGGCCGCAAAAGAGGCGTTGCGTTTCAACTCAGAGCAACCCCTCCACCAGCGCCTGCCACTCCGCATCGAAGGCAGGGCGGCGAAACCTGCTTCCGGCTCGGCTGTACCAGTAATCGGCGTTCCACTCGACTCCCTCCTTGCGGTGCAAGTAAGCGTGCACAGCCATAGCGTCGGGCGTCTCCAGGTCATTGACCATTTGGTGGGCGCGCACCCAGTCGCCTTTGGCGTCCCACCAGAGCGCGACCAGCGGCGCCGTCAGCTCCAGCGGCGGCCCAGCCTGCGCAAGCGTTGCTTTAAACTCTTCAATCGTCATGGCTCGCTGAGGAACAATCCTTCCACTCATCCCGCTGTCTGAATTTCCGAAACCGGCTTAGTCATGGCTGGGCCTTATTTCAGGTCGCGCCAGTTGGGGCCGAAAGCGAGGTCGGCAATGAGCGGGACTTTGAGCTTTACGACACCCTCCATCTCGGCGCTGACCAGCGCGGCTACCTCTTCGGCTTCAGCGAGTGGAACCTCGAAGAGCAGCTCGTCGTGCACCTGGAGCACCATGCGGGTTTTCAGGTTGCGCGCGGCGAGTTTACGGTCGAGCGAGATCATGGCGAGCTTGATGAGGTCCGCGGCCGTGCCCTGCAGCGGCGTATTGATGGCCGTGCGCTCGGCGAAACCGCGCTGGTTGGGGTTGCGACTCTCGATGTCGGGAATGGGACGCACCCGGCCGAACATGGTGCGCACACTGCCTTCGCGGCGCGTCTGAGCCAGAGTTCGCTCGATAAACTCGCGCACCCCTTGGTAGCGTGCGAAGTAGCGGTCGATGTAGGCCTTCGCCTCGGCCTGCGGAATGCCTAGCTGTGCGGCGAGCCCGAAGGCCGAGATGCCGTAAACGATGCCAAAGTTGACGGCCTTGGCGCGGCCGCGCGTCTCCTTGTCCATGGACTCGACAGGAATGCCGAAGACTTCGCTCGCCGTGAGGGTGTGAATGTCGATATTTTCTGCGTAGGCGCGCAGCAGGAGCGGATCTTCGCTGAAGTGGGCGAGAAGGCGTAGCTCGATCTGCGAATAATCCGCGGACAGCAGTTGCGTGCCAGGCGCGGCGACGAAGGCAGCGCGAATTTCGCGGCCAAGTTCGGTGCGCACGGGAATGTTCTGTAGATTCGGATTGACAGAGGAGAGACGCCCGGTGGCTGTGGCTGCGGCCTGGAATGTAGTGTGCACGCGCGAGCCGGCATCGGCCAGCAGCGGCAGCGCGTCGACGTAATTCGATTTGAGCTTTGCGACGTGCCGGTATTCGAGGACGAGGCGCGGAACTTCGTGCTTTTCGGCGAGGAACTCAAGAACGTCCTGCGCGGTGGAGACGGATTTCGATTTGCCGCGGGCTGCCGGAGCGGGCAAACCGAGGTCGCCGAAGAGGACTGCGCCTAGTTGCTTGGGCGAATTGATGTTGAAGCGTTTGCCGGCGAGTGAGAAGATGCTGTCGCCGAGGTGGGTCAACTCAGCACCCAATCTCTCCGAAAGTCTGCTCAGCGCCTGCGTGTCGATGCAGACGCCAGCCTGCTCCATGCGATAGAGCACGGGAGCGAGCGGCAAATCGATGTCAGCGTAGACACCGAGAACGCCGGATTTTTCAGCTTCTTCGCGCAGCGCGGGAACAAGGGCGTGGATGGCTGCGGCGGATGCGGCCAGCGAAGCGGCTGGGGCCTGGTTGTGGCGCGCGGCCACGTCGGCGAGCGATTGCGTCGAGTGCGTGGGGTTGAGCGCGTAGGAGAGCAGCATTGAGTCGTCCATGCGGCCGCGGAGGGTGACGCCCATTTCGCCAAGAACGTGCAGGGCCAGCTTCCAGTCGTGAACGCGCTTGGAAACAGATGCGTCTTCGAGCAGATCGCGTAACTCCGGCGTGAGCGGCAGGCGCAGGGCGCGCGTTGGGCCGGCCGAGACGCCGACGAAGAAGTTCGATTTCCTTTCGGCAACTTCGGCTAGATCAAGCAGCGAGGGCGCGCCGGCCGGTTCGTCGTCTTCAGAGGCTTCAGCGACGGGATGCGATGCGTCGAGCGCGAAGGCGAAGCCGTGTTCTCGCGCGGAGGCGTAAAAAGCGGCGGATTGTTCTGCCGTCGGCTCTTCGATGCACTCGACCGAAGCAGCACCGGGCGCAGCCCCGAGGTCGCGGAGCATGGAGGTGAATTCGAGTTCAGTGAAAAGCGCGCGGCAGGCTTCTAGGTCGGGCGGTTGCGTCTCCATGGAGCCGAGGTCGAGCGCGAGCGGGACACGGCAGTCGATGGTGACAAGTTCTTTCGAGAGCAGGACGGCGTCGCGGTTCTGTTCGAGCGATTCGCGATATGCCTTGCGTTTGACCTCCGATGCGCGGTCGAGGACGGCTTCGACGGAGCCGAACTCCTTGATCAGCTCGACGCTGCCTTTGTCGCCGATGCCCGGCGCGCCAGGAATGTTGTCGACCGAATCGCCGCGCAGGGCCATCACGTCGATGACTTTTTCCGGCGGCACGCCAAGCGTCTCTTCCACCTTTGCAGGATCGAGAATCAGGTTGTCCTTCTGGGGATTGAGGATCTTCACCCGCGGTGTAACGAGCTGCATCATGTCCTTGTCGCCGGAGACGATGAAGACCTCGTGATCCTGCTCTGCGGCCTCACGAGCCAGCGTGCCGATGACGTCATCAGCCTCGAAACCTTCGGCTTCAAGGATTGGGATGCGCAAGCCTTCGAGGGCGCGGCGAATGTAGGGAATCTGGCGGCGCAGATCTTCCGGCATCGACTCGCGATTGGCCTTGTAGCCCTCGTAGTCGACCTCGTCGAAGCTCTGCGTCCTCGAGTTCCATTTGCGCAGGGGACCCATCTGGCGGGCGCGCTCGTCGCGGAAGACCTCGCCGCTCACGTCAAAGACTGCGGCGAAGTAACGCGGCGCAAAGTCCTGGCGCAGCTTGCGGATCATGTTGACGAAGACGTAGGTGGCCGCCGTGGGCAGACCGGCGCGCGTTGACATGGGCCGCGAGCGCTGCATCGCATGGTAGGCGCGGAAGATGAACGACATGGCGTCGAGGAGGAAGACGGGCGGCTTGGATGGGGTGGTCACGGTAGGAAGGATAACAGTTGTCAGCCGTCAGCGAATCGACGTTGCGCCATCGGTCTCTTGAATCGAGAAGTTCATCACTGACCGCTGGCGCTGGCCGCTGTCACGCGATGAACATGCAATCTCCGTAGCTAAAGAAGCGGTATTTCTCCTGGACTGCGTGTTTGTAGGCGGCAAGAACCTTTTCCCGGCCGGCGAAGGCGCTGACGAGCATGAGCAGGCTCGATTGCGGCAGGTGGAAGTTGGTGAGCAGCGCGTTAACGAGGCGGAATTCGAAGCCGGGCGAGATGAAGATCTCGGTTGTGCCGGAGTATGCCTGGATGTGGCCGGGCTTGAACTTCTGCGCGAGCGATTCAAGCGTCCTCACCGTTGTAGTGCCGACGGCGACGATGCGGCGGGCACTGCGTGCAGCGGTGTTAATGGAGTTTGCTGCCTCGGCTGAGATGGTATAACGTTCGCGGTGGAGATGCACCTCGTCGACGCGCTCGACACGCAAAGGCGCAAAAGTGCCGAGGCCTACGTGGAGCGTAACGCGGGTTATTTCAATGCCTTTGGATAAGAGTTGTGCAAGAACCTCCGGCGTAAAGTGCAGGCCGGCGGTAGGCGCGGCCACCGAACCTCTCTCGTGGGCGAAGACAGTCTGGTAGCGCTCGCGATCGGCGGTTGCATCGTCGCGATGAATGTAGGGCGGCAGCGGCACGTGGCCGATGCGGTCGAGGACGGCAAAGAAGTCGCCTGCAATCGTGTCGTCGACGGGGGTGAATTCGAGAAGCCGTTCGCCAAATTGGCCGCGATCGCGGACTTCAGCTTCGAGGAGGACTTCGCCCGAGGGTGCGGGGAAGACGAGCCGCTCGCCGATGGCGACCTTGCGGCCTGGACGCACCAGCGCGCGCCACCGGTTTTCGCCTTCGGGCTCGGTGAGCATGACTTCAATGCGGCCGGTCGGTTTCTCGCGCTCGCGGCGGAGGGTGCGGCGCGCGTAGAGACGCGCGGGAATCACGCGGCTGTCGTTGAGTACGAGAAGATCGCCGCGGCGCAGGTGTTGCCCGAAATTGGAGAAACAGTCGTCTTGCGTTGCGCCGGTGGCACGGTCGACCACCATCATGCGGCTTGTGCCGCGCACGGCGGGCGGCTCTTGCGCGATCAGCTCCTCGGGCAGGTCGTAGTCGAAGTCTGCGACGCGGAGTCGCTCCGCGTTTTTACCTTTTGGAGAAGAGTTTTCAGGCATCGGTCTTTCCCAGGTGAGCCAAGGCTTGCAGGCGAGCGCGCTCGATGGCGGCATTGAGCTCCTCGCGTTTTTCTTCGAAGCGGCTCATCGAGAGATCGGGGGGCACGTAGGTCCAGCGTGCCCAACTCGCCACGATGCGCGTAAACGGCTTGGGCACGAGGAAACGGTCCCAGGAATGCATGGTCCAGGCGCGTTCGGGTTCCAGATGAAAGGCGCCGATACGCGCGCCTGTGAGATGCGCGAGCTTGATGGGCCCCATCTTGGTGCGATAAATGGGACCGCGGGGGCCGTCGGCAGTGAAGATGGCGGGACCGCCAAGCTGGAGAGCGTGCCGCAGGCCGAGCAAGCCCTCGCGCCCGCTGGAAGAACTGGAGCCGCGCACGGTTCTGTAACCGAAGAGATGCAGAATGCGCGCGATAAGCTCGCCGTCGAAGCTCCGGCTGACGATGATGGTGGCATGGGTGCGACGGTAGTAGAACGTGCAAGGAAGCACGCACTGATGCCAGAAGCAAAAGATGTCGTTCTTGACGCCTTCGCCGTAAGGGAGCGGCGTAGCACCCTCCTCGGCGGCGATCTCGAAGCGCCATGTGCGGGCGACGACGGAAAGCAGCGCCCAGACAATCCGCGGAACTGTGGCCAGTACAAGGCGCTGGCGAATGTTGAACCTGGGGCTGGCTTCGGTGTTCACTGCATCAATTTTAGCTATACCGCAGCCAGCGCAGGATTTCGGGCAGGGTGGCGCGTTTGCCGTACATCAGAATGCCGACACGGTAAAGGCGCGCGGCAAACCGCAACACGATCCAGAGGCTGAGGAGCAGAATGACCAGAGAGGCTGCCGTTTGCCACAGGGGCACCGTTTCAATGCCCATGCGCGGAACCATGACAAACGGAGCCGTGATGGGAAACAGCGATGCGACGATAGTCCACGGCGAGCCGGGATGATTGATCACGTTCATGACCGCAAACATTGCCAGCCAGACCGGGATCACAATCAGCGAGGCATACATCTGCAGATCCTGCGCAGTCTCGCATGTGGCGCTCAGGCCCGAGAAGATGGCGCTGTAGAGGAGAAATCCGAGGACAAAGTAAACAACAAAGAAAGCGACCTCGGCAAACGAGATGTGAAAGCTGAGATTGCCGCCCAGCATCGACGCCATCGCAGCTGAACTACTGGCAAAAATCACCAGGGCGACCCAGATGGCGATCTGCGTGAGGCCAACCGCGCCCGTACCCAACAGTTTTCCAGCCAGGCTTTCCTCAGGTTTGGAGACAGCCAGCATCACTTCGAAGATCCGCGATCCCTTCTCCTCGATGATGGCGCGGGCCATATCCATGCCGTGGAGCAAAATGGGCATGAGGATGAGCATGAGCATCACATTGATTTTGACCAGCGTCGTCATGCCCGAGCTCTTCACGACCTTACCCTGTTTGTCGACGCGCAGCGTTTCGACGGAGACCTTGCGAAACAGCCGATCGATCTCTGTCTGGCTAATGCCACGCTGCAGCAACTCCTGCCGCGCCATCGCCGTCCGCACCGCATCTTTGAGCTGAGCCACCAGTTCCATATCGCCGCTCGAAAGCGAAGTGAAGGAGATTCTTGGCGAAGCTGCATTAGCCGAGTCGATCGCAAGCAGTCCGTCGAGCGACTTGTTGCGCAGTTGCTCGCGGAGCGCGGCGATCCGTTCCGGGCTGGCCGCATCCACGTCCACGGTAAAGTCAGCTCTTTTGTCTGCCAGCAGTTCGCTTTGAATGGCGGCTGCCAACTGCGGGTCCGTCGCCACAATTGCAATGTGCTTGCCCGTGCCCGCGTGACGCACAACAAGGTAGTTGCCCCCCATCAGGACCACAATCATCAGCGGCACCAGAATCGTGGAGAACCGGAAGGCGCGTCCGCGAACCTGCTCCAGATACTCGCGCTTTGCAATCAGCAGAATGTTACGCATCGGCTTTGCCTCCAACGGTCTGAATGAAGATCTCTTCGAGCGAGGGCTCGACCAGCTCAAAGCGGTAGATATGAGCCATGGACGCGGCCTGGTGCAGCAGCTTCTGCGCGTCGCCGTTGGGTTTGAGCTTGATCTCGGCGTGGCCCGCGTAGTTATTGGCCTCGGCGATCTCGCCGCTCGTGAGGAATTCGGTGCTGCCTTCAAATTCCATGATGACGTGGTTGCGCTCGTAGCGGCTCTTGATCTCGCGCATGCGGCCGCTCAGGACGGCCTCACCGTGATCGATGAGGCAGATTTCATCGCAGAGTTTTTCGACCTGATCCATGCGGTGCGTGGAAAAGAGAATGGCTTTCCCGCGGCCCTTGAGTTCGAGGAGCGCGTCCTGCAAGAGTGTGGTGTTAACCGGATCGAGGCCACTGAAGGGCTCATCCATGACGATGAGGTCGGGGTCGTGGAGCAGTGTGGAAATGAACTGAATCTTCTGCTGCATGCCCTTTGAAAGCTCCTGCGTTTTCTTGTCGAGGGCGTCGGAGATTTCCATGCGCGAGGCCCAGGAGACAGCGCGCGAGCGGGCGTCTTCAGCGGTGAGGCCGTGCAACTGCCCGAAAAAGACAATCTGGTCGAGGACCTTCATCTTCTTGTAGAGGCCGCGCTCTTCGGGCAGGTAGCCGACGCGGTTGAGGCTTGCGCGAGCGAAGGGTTTCTCAAAGAGATCGACGCGGCCGGAGTCGGGCATCGTGATGCCGAGCATCATACGAATGGAACTGGTTTTGCCGGCGCCGTTGGGCCCGAGGAGCCCAAACATCTGGCCGGCTTCGATAGAGAGAGAAAGACTGTGGACGGCGACCTTATTTTCGTAGGCCTTGGTGACTCCCGTAAGTTGAACGACGGGCATGAAGGCTCCTGATTCGATAAAGTGTTGGGCCGATTAGAAATATGTTGCAGGAAAAGTGTAGCAAAGAAGCGAAGAATCGAATGCAGCCCGGAGTCACAGACCAGGGTGATCGCATGAACGGAATAAACCAATTTCGGCAACGGTTTTGAAAGGGCACGACTTCAGTCGTGCCAAAAGAGCAGCAAGAAAGGCCCCGACTTTAGTCGCTGAGGGATGTTTTTGACAGATGAACCCCGTCCCTCAGGGCCTAAAGGCCGATTCCTTTCCATCGGATCATGCGGCACGACTAAAGTCGTGCCCTTTCAAAACCGGACTTTCACCACAGTCGGTTAAAGCTCGAACTGCCGCAACCACGGCGCCATGAGGGAGGCGACCTTGCGTGGCTGCTCGTAGGCGGCCAGGTGGCCGGCATTGGGCAGCAACTGGAAGTCGCAACCGCCGGGAGCGGAACGAAATGTCTCCATCTCCGCGGGAGTAATGGCGCTGTCTTCGCCGCCGGCAATCGCCAGAATGGGCACGCCGATGGTGGCCACGGTAGGCACTGAATCGGCACGCGTGGCCAGGCCCGCCTGCACGGCCACCACGGCTTCCGGTGTCAGCGTCATGCGGGAGCGCACCTCTGCCACGATCTCCGGGCGCTCGCGGCGAGAGCTTTCGCCCAGCAGGTTCTGGGCCATGCTGTCGAAGAGCGCGGTCACACCCTCCGTCCGCGCGCGCTGGATGGTCTCGGCGCGGCGCGCATGATTAGCCGTCGCATCGGGCTGCGGCTTGGAGCAGATGAAGACCAAGCCCGTCATGCGCTCCGGCGCCCTGCGCCACAACTCCAGCAGCACGTATCCGCCAATGGAGCAGCCTGCAAAAACAGCCTTGCGCAGTGAAAGCTGGTCGAGCAGGGCGAGCACATCCGTGGCCAACCGCTCCATGGTGAGCACGGGCGCGTCGGGAACCATGCTGAATCCGCCCACGGGCAACCCATTGCCCAATTCGGAAACGCCGTGGCCGCGCAAATCGGGGACCACGGCGCGAATGCCGGCGAGTTCCTTCGTCAGTGGACGCCAATAGTCTCTGTCGAGTGGCGTGGGGTGCAGGAAGACGACCGCTGGGCCACTGCCTGCGTCAGTAAATCCTAGACCTGAACTGTCAACGAGAGAGACGCCGTTCATACAGTAGGAGGATACGCTCCCGGCAGGGGCGGTGTCTCCTCTGGAATGCCAATCCAGAAAGCAAGATAGACGACACCAACCAAACCACTGGAGAAAATCAGTCCGAGAACCGCAATAATTCGCACCACGGCCACGTCCCAGCCGTTGGCCCGCGCCAGGGCAATGCAGACTCCGCCAACCTGGCGGCCGACGCGCGGCCGGATCAGCGGCTGACCCGGCTGCGGCCCTATCGCAGGGATGGCCGCACCGCACGCCGAGCAGAAACGCGCACTATCAGGCATCTTCGCTCCGCAACGCTGACAATAAACGTTCATGACCGCTTCTCCCAAAACAACATTCAATCGAACTGAGGATACGAGATTATCAGCCTGCCGGTTCCCTGCCTTCCGGATTATGGGCCATTTTGGCGGGTCTGTGGCACAGGGGGGCGCCCCCCTTGGGTTTCTGTAAAGAAGATCTTTGTTTTCTTGACCTTAGCGAGATCAAAATGAGGGAAGTTCCCTCTTTTCAGTAGTTTGCGGCCAGAATCCTGATGGCATTGGAGTTGGGGGCAACTGCCAGTGGTCAGTGGTCAGTGAACAGTGGGCAGTGCATACAAATGCGCACTCGGGCCTGGTTCGAGGCCGTGAAGACAGTATGCGCCGAAGCCGGGAAACAATCGGCAAGGCGGAGGGAAGAATTTTGCCAGGGGTTCATGGGAGCGGTATTTACCGGTCTCATCGATCACTCCGCGAACTCTGCCAGAGCTGCCAACCCCGCCGGAACTGCCAACCCCGCGGTCTCAATCACTTTCCACGGTACGGCGCGAACAGATACTTTCTTGCCTCGGCGGCGCGCGAGGTTGTGGGGCCGGCGTCGATTGCTTCCTTGTAATCGCGTAAGGCCAGCGAACGCTGGCCCAGCAGATCGTGGCACTGCCCGGCAGCAAGCAGCGAACGGATCTTGAGTTCCGATCCGGCGCCGGTCGTCCGGGCCGCGTGCTCGTATGCCTGAGCCGCCTCCGCATAGTGGCGCTGGCCGCGCAGAGCGTCACCGAGTCCGAAGTCGGCCAGCTCGAGCTTGGCCGAGGCAAAGTATCCCGGCCTGGCCGCGTCGGCCAGCAGTTGCCTGTACGCCTCCACCGCAGCCATTCCCTCGCCCGCGTCTTTGCGCAGATTCGCCTCTTCAAGCCATAGGAGGAAGTTGTGGGGATACTCGCGCTTCAGCTCCTGTACGACCTGGATTGCCTGCTGGTACTTCGCTTCGCGACGCAGGAACAAGGCCATCGCCGTACGCGCTTCCACGCTGGTGATGACGCCGTGCTTGCCGGCGTCGTTCAGCATGGCCAGCCCGGTCGATTTGTTGCCTGTAATGCCGGCAAAACCAATCATCAGCTTGAAAGGCCAGGGCAGCGCGCCCACCACGTATTGGTAGACGCCCACAATCAACTTTGCATCCGCGTACTCGGGATCGATCTGTAAAACGCGCGCGGCATCGTTCTTGGCTTTGGTCGCCAGGCGGAAGCCGGCGCCAAAGCCGCGCTCCACCATGGCCACGTAGGTGCAACGCAAACTGCGCGCCCAGGCGCGGGCAAAGAGCGCGTCGACGTCGTTGGGATTCTCGTGCAACTGCCAGTCGGCTTCGCGGACCGCCTCATCGGCCAGGGCGAAGATCTCGTCGCGCTTGCGAGGATCTTCGTCGGTGGCGTGGCGGCCGCTCAGAAATCCGTCGTTGGCATAAAAGGTGGTGTCGAGGAGATCCTGACGATACAACTCCTGAAAGATCACCGCATTGAGCAGATAGTCCGTTGCCTGCGGATCGCCGGGATGCGCCTCGTGAAACCGCTCAAAACGCTGAACGGCGGTCGGATAATCGAGGTCGTACAACCGCTCGTAAGCGGCGTGCACCTGGGGGTCGTAGTTCATGGGATTGGTGTGCAGGGTCTCGGCGGCAGCCACTCCGTGCATCAGAAACACCATCCATCCAACAGCCAACATGCGCACTGCGAACTTTCCCGGCTTCACGATCCGCTCCTCATCCTATGGTACCGGCTGCCTCTTTCCAGATTGTTCCGTGCGGCAGCCACGGCCGAAGATCCAGTGCAATACCAATCTGATTTCGCATGAGTGAATCCTTTAGCATTGGACTATGCCCATTCCCGAACGTTTGAAGCCAACCTTCGTTTCCACTCGCCCCGTTGGGCCTGACCCGATCAAAGAGGGCCGTAAGCGCCTGATCGTGGCGCTCGACGTGCCGAACGCACAGGCCGCGACTGGCCTCGTGGACAGGCTCGAAGATCAGTGCCAATGGTTCAAGGTGGGACTGGAACTGTTCACCGCGGCTGGTCCCGCCGTTGTGGAGGCGCTCGTCGCTCGCGGTTACTCGGTCTTTCTCGATCTCAAGTTCCACGACATCCCCAACACGGTAGCGGGCGCCGTGCGCTCGGCCGCAACTCTGGGCGCGCGCATGATAACGATTCACGCTGCCGGCGGGCCGGCGATGCTCACCGCCGCCAGCGCAGCCCTCGACGGCCTCGCCGATCCTCCCCAGTTGCTGGCCGTCACGGTGCTTACCAGCATGGACGCAGCGCAACTGATGGCCGCAGGAGTAGACCGCGCGCCCGCAACGCAGGTCGAATTGCTGGCGAGGATGGGATTTGAAGCCGGCATCCGGGGATTTGTTTGCTCGCCTAAAGAGGTGGTGGCCCTGCGCGGGCTCACCGGTCCCGAGGGGGTTCTCGTCGTGCCTGGCATCCGTCCCGCAGGAGCCGATGCTGGCGACCAGAAGCGCCTGGCGACGCCCTCCGATGCGCTCACAGCGGGCGCAAGCTATCTTGTGGTGGGCCGGCCCATCACCCAGGCACCCAACCCCGCCAAAGCAGCCGAGGCGATTCTTGAAGAGATGGCCAAAGCCATTGCGCCCCGAGGACAATCGCAGTCCCTGTGAAAAAGCGAAATCGGAATCAAACGAAAGACCCGGCGCGAAGCCGGGTCCTGGGTAGCGCAGGAAGTTCAAGCGAAACTTAAAGCTTTTCGTAGAAGTCGCAGGCGGAACATGAAATATAGACTCCGCCCGGGACGCCGCGCTCGCGGTCCTTGACGCGCTTGACGATGCGCGTAGGCTTCGAGCACTTGGGGCAGTCCGTGGACTTCGTCGTGTCCATCATCTTCTTGCGATCGCCGGTCTTGGCAATTTTGGCCATGGTCGGATGATTCTCCTTGTTGGAATGTCTCTGCTCGCACGGGCAACAGATGGCTCGCGGCTTCAACGGCGCGGTACTGGTTCGGCTTCTGAGGCATGAAACTGCCGGATACCGAAGAGGACTCGCTGTTTTCAGTTTATATGAAACTGCACGGCCGGGTCAGCTCGACGGCGCCAGGTGGCGGGCGCGGCGGGCTATTTGACGCTGGGCGGCGGCTGGTTGCCGTTTTGCGGCGGTGGCGTTGTCGCCGGGGCGGACGGCTGCGGTTGCGATCCGCTCGCTGGCTGCCCGGAGTCATTGGCTGGAGATGGCGATCTCTCGCCCTGCGGATAGCTCGCTGGGGCCGATTGACTATGCGAAGCCGGCTGGCTCGGCTGCTCATCGGGATTGGCGCCGGGCTGCTTGCTGGCGGGGAATTGCACAGGGCGCATAACACCCACCCGTGTGTCGTCGGCAGGCAACTGCTCGCCGGGCAGGCGCAGGCTGGGCGGCGCGGCAGGCGCCTGTCTATCGGGATCGGGCTGCACGTCACCCTCGGCGACCGTGCGCGTATTGGCTGCGAATTCCGGCCGGCCGCTGGCGAGCATCATGGGTGAAACCACGTCTTCGGTGAAGATCTGGAGCGGCTGGCCGGCTTTGGCGATCTCCACACGGATCACGCGATTGCCGTTGATGCGCACAAAGTCGACATCTTCAGGCGGCTTGCCGTAGATCCATTCCTCAAACGGCATCTGTCCGTCCATCTCGCGGATCTTTGAGCTGGGCTGGCCCTTGGCGAAGAGCACCATATCGGTGCTCATGCCCACCAGCACCTTGTGGCTGAGGATGGCGTCTTTCAGCGGCTTCGGCAGCGTGTCAGTAAACGCCTGCACCGGCGACTTGACGTCGAAGGAAAGGAGCGGCGCCAGCAGGGCCCTGACCTGGTCAGGCGTCAGTTCGGGAACGCTGCCGGCAAAGGTGAGCGTCAGGCGTGAGCCCACAGGCTCACCATTGGAGCTGGCCAGCGAAGGGTCGATATCCGGATCGCCCATCTGCGGCCCGACGCCGATCTGCACGTGACGCAGGAAGCGGTGCTTGGGATCAGGCCCGCCGTCGAAATCAAGGACGATCTTCGAGCGGCCGATTCTGATGTTGGTGATGACCACGCGCTGGCCGGGTTTGGCGGAGAGTCCCTCGCTGACCACCATGTTCAGATAGTTCACGCCAGCGGGTTCCAGCTTGCCGTTGGCCGCCAGCGTCAGCCCTTTATGTCCGCGAGGGAACGGACGCATGGCGAACCCCTGGTCGGACTCGAGCGTCCGGATCAGCATGATGCGCGCCTTGGGATCGAGCGGCGCCTTGCTGAGCTCAACGTGGGTAGGTTCAATCTGCGCGTAGCGCCGGTCCACGGGGCCGGTGGTGGCCACGTTACCCTTGCCGCTCGTGTCCACAACCAGCACTTGGGCAACGCCGACACCGGCGACGGCACATGCCGCCAGTGCACACACGCCCATTCTGAGCGCAAAAACCTTCCTGCTGCGATGGTTTACGAGCGATGCCGCTGCCAGACGAGCCTGTAGGGGAAGAAAACGCCGATTCATGGGGGCCTCCCATGGGTTCTCGCGCTCTCAGCCAAACCGTACTATGCAAACGTTAGCGCCATTTGGGGTCAAATGGCAATGGGGAAAAACGGGGCACGTCGCTGTTCCCTGCGCCTTACTTCCTGTCTTCTCGCTCCGCCGGCTCGCCGGTCCCCGTATTTTCAATTTGCACCAGAACCGGTGCGGCGGGGGCTGCTGACGCCATGGCGGTCTCGTGCTGAGCGCGTGCTGCGGCGTCGAGGTCGACGGGGATGCCGCCGGGCACGATAACGGGCGCGTTATAGCGGAAGTTGAGGTCGCGGGTGAGCCGAAAGATCAGGGGCAGCGCCGCGAGCAGGACAAAGAAGGTGAGCCAACTGCCATCGAGACCAAAGCCACCGCCGGTGAGCCACAACGGCCCCATCGGATCGCCCTGCACGATCGGCGAATGGCTGCTGTTGCCATTGACGGTAAGGCCAATGAGCAAAGCACGGCTGGCCTTCCAGCCAAAGTTGAGGCCCCAGCTCATCCACAGAGCGCGGGTGCGCAAGTAGCACGTCGAGAGAACCAGTGCGAGCACGAAGGAGACGGCGAAGCTGGCGTGATTCGCTCCCGGCAGGAGTTCCTGTAGAAATGCGTAGATGATGGCAAAGCCAAGCGCGGCGCCCAGTGATCCGACAGCACGTTCGAAGCGTTGGAAGGCGTAACCGCGGAATGCGATCTCTTCAGCCAGAGCAGCCAGCGCGAAGAAGGCCACATCGGCCAGGAGCCAACCCCACTGCGAGGCTTCCGGCGAGAACGAGATGACGATGCCGCCGAAGAGTGCGAGGGGCAGCACACAGGCCACTGCAATTCCCCAGCCGGTTGCCAGACCCATCCCGACTTCGCGTGTCCAGCCGGAACGGTATGGCAAGCCCTGCTCGCTCATCGCGTCCCGCTGGTGGTCGAGCCAGAAGCCCATGGCAGCGTAGCCAACGATCAGCAGGAAGACCAGCATGGCCTGCCCGAAAAGTGGGGACAGCCCATCGCCGACAAGACCGCGGGCGCCACTCAAGGCGAGCGAGCGCGCAAGAATCAAGTAAAGGAACGCGGCGAGAAATTCCAGGTAGGCGCGCAGCCTGCCTGCGGTGTAGGCGGGAGCGGTCATACGAACCTCCGGCGTGCGGCGCAAGCGGGGATTGTGGCGCGATAAGAAGCGCGTTGTCTGCCGCGAAGATCTGCTTGACGTTTTTTCATGAGATTCGTTGGAGTATTTCAGCCGGAGAATCAGACTTGCGTATAGAACTGCGCCACGTTGCGGAACTTCTGCTGCCGCGCGGCCACCAGGTCCTCGACGGGAACTGCCTTGAGCTCGCTGAGGTGCATCTTGAGCACGGAACCCAGGAATACGGAACCGGCCTCGCGATCGCCGTGCATGCCTTCGGGCGGCTCGGGGACAATCTCGTCGACGCAACCAAGTTCGGCCACTTCCGGCGCGGAGATGCGCAGCGCTTCGGCAGCGAGAGCCTTCTTGCCAGCGTCGTTCCACATGATTGAGGCGCAGCCTTCGGGTGAAATCACAAAATAAAGGGCGTTCTCAAGAATCAGTACGCGATCGGAGACGGCAAGCGCCAACGCGCCTCCCGATCCGCCTTCCCCGCTGATGACGGAGATGGTAGGCACACGCAGGCGCGACATCTCGCGCAGGTTGCGGGCGATGGCTTCTGCCTGTCCGCGCTCCTCGGCGCCCATGCCGGGATATGCGCCGGGCAGATCGATGAAGCTGATGACAGGGCGGGCAAACTTTTCCGCGAGCTTCATGCAGCGGAGCGCCTTGCGGTAGCCCTCCGGGTGCGGCATGCCGAAGTTGCGGCGCACACGCTCCTTGGTGGTGCCACCCTTGCGGTTGCCGATCACCATGACCTCTTCGTCGCCGAGCCGCGCCATGCCGCAGGCGATGGCTTCGTCGTCGCCAAAGGCGCGATCCCCGTGAATCTCGCTGAAATCCGTGAAGATTCGCTCGATCAGTTCCATGGGGTATGGGCGTTGGGGATGCCGTGCCCGCTCAATTCTCTCCCACGCCGGCGAGACGGCCTGGGGCTGAAGACCTGTTTCCTGTTCGCTCATCGGTGTGTGGCGCCGGGGAGTAGAACCACCGGCCCTCAGGTCATTCTACGACAGGGAGCAAGGAGACTGGCATCAGGGAACAGAGATCGGGGCCCACTTCTTCCATCCGCCAGAGCGGGCTCCCGCAACACTGAAGGTCTCAAGTTTCAGGTTTGGGCTTTGCCCTGTTGCCTGTTTCCCTGCCTTTAAAGGATTCCGAACTTTTCAAACGCTGCTTTTGAGGTCATGCCTTCTTCAAGGGCGTTGCGGACGGTCTTCTCTTTGCGGGCTTTCTCGAAAGCGCGGGCGAGAACCTCCTGCTCGGCGGCGCGAGGGACCACGCAGACGCCGTCGAGATCGCCAAAGAGGATGTCGCCGGGAGCGATACGCGCCTGGCCAATCTGGATGGGAATGCGGAAGTCGATGACTTTGCCGCGGGGGCCCTGGTCCTGCGCATAGCTGCCGTGGGAGAAGGCGGGAAATCCCAGCGCGAGAATGCCGCGCGTGTCGCGGGAGTAGCCGTCGACGATGGCGCCCGCTGCGCCGCACTGTCTGGCGCGCACGCTCATCAGTTCGCCCCAGAGCGCGTAACGCGGCGAGGCGCCGGTGCAGATGTAAACTTCGCCGGTCTTCAGGTCGTCGAGCGCATCCATCATCAAGCCGAAGGGGCGCGCAGAGAGCGGGTTGTGCGAGCCGGCGACGGATTCCTCGAAGACATCGGCTTCAAGTACCGTCATGGCGCGGCCGCAGACCACCATGGAGCGATCGAGAGGAACGATAGTGGGAGGCAGAAACTGGCGCAGCAGGCCCATCTTGTCCATCACATCGCCGATAACGGCGGAAAAGAGCTCGCGGCGCGCGGATTGAAAGATTTCGCGATCGGATTGAGGCACAGATTGCACTCCAAGGCAGAATCTTAACAGCCAAGGTTCCGCCGTTGAGATGGAAATGGCGGATGGAATTCGTGCGATCCGATCCTCGATACAAAATAAAAGCGCGGACAGGGTGAAGCGCCGCGCAGACAGGAATTCTTGCGCCCGCCCAAGCGGGCTGACGGAGCAATCGGTTTACTTCACCCAGTCTTACGACTGTGGCGACCGTATGTCGCCCGCTTCGCGGGCTGATTGCTGCGCGCTCGCGTCGAGGTCGCCAGGCTCCGGTTCGGCCGCTGCGGATTCGTCGGTCTCCGACTCTGCCAGCGGCCCGAGCAGCGTGTTGATGCGATAGCCCGCGGCTTCAGCAGAGTTGAGAGCCGTGGCAACGGTCCTGCTCAGCTCCTCGGCCGCGGCGCGGCTGGGCGCAGCCTCACCGGCCAACTGCAAAAGCGAGGGCATGAGCAGCCACCACAATAGTTCTTCGTACTGTTCGCGAATCAGGTAGAAGTGGCCCTCCGCCTCGTGGACGCCGCAGAGCCAGCGCACGTCAGGGTCGAGCCAGAGAGCGGGCGCGAGGACAACCTGCTCGGTCTCCGATGGCAAAGCATCGGGCGCGGAGTTCCCTTCCCTGATCCCCAAATGCGAGGGATCAGGAGTACCGGCGGTTGGGGTTGATTCAGTCTCCGGTTCCTCGCCCTTGCCGACGCCTGCTTCGGCCAGCAGCAGAACCTTGATGCGCGCGGCGGCGCGCCAGGCCTCTTCGCCCTTGAAGCCGAGCGCGGTGAAGGCCTGGCCAAACGGTTCGCGCAGACGGAGACGATCGAAGAGGTCAAGGGCCGTGCGCTCCGTTTGCGTTGAATCGATGGATGCCGCGAGCCACTCCAGCACGCACCAGGCCAGCACAGGGCCCCACATCTCGGTTGCCGTGAGTTGCGGGCTGGGGCTGGGCAACACGCTGCGCGCGGCCGCGGTCCACGGTGACGGGAACAGCGATTCGACGGACGTCATGTGCATGGCCGAGCGAAGAAGTTTTGTGAGGGCCAGCGCCAGCGACGCAGCATCGGCCGCCTCACGTGTGAGCGCCGGCTCGTCAGCCTGCACCAGACTCAGAACATGGGCGGTCTCGACCAAACTTAAAAGGGATTCAGCTCGCGCTCCCGCATCCTTCAGGAATTCGCCGCGCTGCCGTTCGATCTTTTTGGCCCGCTCCGCGCCCACGGTTCGCGGGTGGTCGGCAACATCGGCGAAGCGCCGCACCAGTTCAGGCGCGAGGAATCTACGCAGTGCATCATGCACGGGCTTGAGCTCAAGATTGACCAGTTCATCGTCGAGCGAAGCCACGCCGCGACCGTTGAGCCAGTCGGCGAGCCGGTCCCAGGGCTTATCGACCGTGGGATGCAGCTCGCGCCAATCGAGAAAAACGTGGCACTGATAGGCATGGAGGCTAAGCGTGATGCCGCGGTCGTAGAGATCACCGCTGCGGCGCAGGTATTCGAGGCCGGTGAGCGAGTCGCGGAAAGCAACAATTTTTGCGCGGTCACCGCTCAGGCCCAGCCCCTCGGCAAGCCGGCTCTGGCGAAGCTGGCCCGATCCCTTGTCGGCGTAGGCGGCGGAAAGATCGACTGTGCCATGCGCGTCGGCGTAGCGGTTGTGATAGACGACGAGGGCGCGCTCGCCGCCATTGCGGTTCGAGTAGGCGAAGACGTCTTCGTTCACCGAGCCGCTGGGCTCAAAGAAATCGAAGAGCAGGAAGTGGGCGCTCTCGGCAAAAAGCCAGCGGCGCTTCAGTAGAGGCGCAATCTCGCGCTCATGGCGCTGGACGAGCCCGTGGTCGGGATCTTCCTGGTAGCGCGGCCAGCGGTACTCCATGCCGTACTTCTCGGTGAATCCCTCGATCTGGCCGTGGCCGAACATGGGCAGGCCGGGCAGCGTGGACATCACGACCGCAACGCCAAAGTATTTGTCGCCCTTGCCAAACTGGTCAATGGCGGTGCGCTCGTCCGGATTCGACATGAAGTTCACGTAGCGCTTCATGATATCGGGATCGAACTCGCAAGTGTTCTTGATGACGGAGCGGTACTTGGCGTTGTCCTCGTCGCGCAGCATGTTCATGAAGGCCGAGTTGTAGACGCGGTGCATGCCAAGTGTACGAACGAAGTAACCCTCCATGAGCCAGAAGGCCTCAGCCAGAAGCAGCGTGCCGGGAACTTCGGCAGCCACACGATCAACCACCTCGCGCCAGAACTCGTGCGGCATGGCGCGGTCGAACTCAGCCTGGTTCATGCCGTACTCGGCGCGCGAGGGAATGGCGCCGCTAGATCCCGGACCTGGAAACCAGAGGCGATGGAAGTGGCGCTTTGCGAGCGTCATGGCGGCGTCGAAACGGATGACGGGAAAGAGCCGCGCCACGTGCAGGATGGTCTGAATCACCTGCTCGCGCACCGCCGGGTTCAGGTAGTCGAGCTGCGCCGTGTCGTTCCAGGGAAAGCTGGTGCCATCGTTGCCGTGGTAGATGTAGCGCGTTTCGCCGGTGGCCTTGTCGCGACGGCGGAAGACGACTGCGGCATCGGACTGTTCGAAATAGTGGTCTTCGATCTTGATCTCGACGCGGCTATCGAGCGAAAGGTCAGGCCCCTCAAAACTGTAAGCCGGGTAAGGCGAATCGGGGCGCGCGATGAACCACTCGGGGTGTTCAACCACCCAGGGCGAATCGATGCCCATATGATTCGGCACCATGTCGCTGGCGAGGCGAATACCGTGGCGGAAGGCGCGGTCACGCAGGTCGATATAGGCTGCCTCGCCGCCCAGGTCGTCCGCAATGCGGTAGTCAAAGAGCGAGTACGCCGAGGCGACGGCTTCGCTGTTTCCGCAGAGCTGTTTGATGGTGCGCGAGGCGCGGCTGCGCTCCCAAACGCCGATGAGCCATAGAGTATTGATGCCGCGATGCGCGAGCTGAGCGAGATCTTCGTTGGGAATCTCGTCAAGGCGGCCGATATGCCGCGAGTATTTGCGGCTCAACTGGGCCAGCCATACATAGGTGCTCTTGGCCATCAGCACCGTTCCCGGCATCCAGGCCGTGTCGGGGGAGAATTTCTCGTATTCGTGGGCGGGGTCGCCAAAGAACGGCACCTCGGAGTGGCTGACAACCGACGGCCACTGTTGCTGGCCGGCCCTGCGATGACGCTCGGCGGCCTCACGAGCCTGAACGGCCTGCGGGTTGAACTGCATCCAGATGGCAAGCTCTTCTTCGTGGAGAACTTCGCCGGCCATCAGCAGGAATCGCTCCAGGCTCTCGCCCAGCAACGGTTTCCAGAGCTGCCGGATCAGGTTCAGTTGATCGCTGAGCGACGCGGGCGCACCGGCTATCGGCGCGCGCAGAAGATCGAGCAGGCTGATGGGGCTCGCGCCAGCAACCGGAATCAGCGGGCGCGTGGCAAAGTACTCCTGCATTTGCGCCGTCACTTGGGCGTAGACCGTCTTCTCGGCGAGCGTGCGGTCTTCAAAGAGTTCTTCGAAGGGCTTGAATGCCGGGTTGCGGTTCGCCGACCAGAGCAGCAGCAACTCTTCCAGCGCCGCGGCGCGGTGCTGCAAGCCATCGGTAGCGCCAGCCAGCCATTGCGCCGGCGTCTCCAGGCCGCGCATCACGCTCTGCCCCGGGAACTGCTCCACAAAGGTGAGCAGCATCTTGTCGAGGTTGCCGGAGCCGACCTGCGCGCTGAACCAGTCGAGAGCCGCTGTCATGACCTCGGAGTCGAACTGTTGCCGGTAGCGCGCCATCAATACGTGGCTGGCCTCGTCGATCAGTCCCATGGCGAAGAGCTGGCCCGCGTGGACCGCCAGCTCGGGGTGCTTCTCGACCTCACGCACCTGGTTCATGCGGTGCGCGAACTCGCGGCACGCCGAGAGATTGGCCAGGATCACGTTTCCGTTGTAGGAAAACAGGGATTCGGCAAAGCCGTAACGATCCCGAGCTTTGCGCGCAATGTGAAATTCCATCGTCACGTTTGCCGAACTCCGTTCCACATCTGCCTGATCGCCGGGACACAACCGCAGCCTATTCCCAAGGTACATCAGAACGATCATGCCGCCGGAAACTGTGATTGTAAACGGACGAAGCGGTTTGCCGCAGCGGAAGGCGCGAGGAAGTGGGTAGGCATCTGACAGGCCCTTACCGATTTCAAGGCGCTGGGCGCCTGCGCCACGATCGATCAGCGTGCGGGGCGGGTGACCACGATTCTATGGCAGGAATGATTCAACTGAGGGTGCCCCCGGTCCCTCGCACTTGGGGACCGGGGAGGTAGCGCATCCACTCGGGAAGTTGCCAGCCTCTCTCGCGCGCTGTCCATTCCGACTCGATCTCCACGGTTCCGCGCACGCCCGACTGATCATGCCGAAAACTCGACCACATCCACTCCTCCGTTTTTCAACCAGTCCTCGCCGCTGCGCTCGCCTTCCATGCGCGTTCAGGTTACCCCATTTGCGGTTGGGTTGAACCGAAAAAGTGGGTTCTCCCTCCCCGGTCCCCAAGTGCGAGGGACCGGGGGCACCCTCATTCGTGGTTGAAACAGGCACCTGGGACCGTGGCCACCCGCCGCGGAGAATGTTGCCGATTCGAGGGGAACGCGAGAGCGCGAGGGCAGGCATCGTACAATGAAGCGCAACGATCGCATGGCCGCCACGACCCAACCTGACCGGCCCGGCGCGCAACCGGTGCGCACGCTGGTCTATCTGGCGAGCACCTATCCGACGCTTTCCATGACCTTCGTGCTGCGCGAGGTACTGGCGCTGCGTGAACTGGGATTCCGCATCGAGACGGCTTCGATCAATCCACCGGATCGACCCGCGAAACGGCTGACGCCGGCCGAAGCGGCAGAGGCGCGCCGAACCTACTGCGTCAAACGGCATGGCGCGGCAGGCGCGGCGGTGGCGCACCTCAAGACGCTGACGACAAACTTCGCCGGCTACTGGCGCGGGCTTGCAAATGCCTTCGCGCTTGCCGGCCTCGATCTGCACCGGCTCTTCCTCAACCTGATGTACTGGACCGAGGCGCTGATGGTGGGCCAGTGGATGAAGCGGCAGGGGCTGCGGCATCTGCATGTGCATCTGGCCTCGCAGGCGGCGAGCGTAGGGCTTTTCGTGCGCGCCGTCTTCGGCCTTGGCTACTCGCTCACCGTTCATGGCCCCGACGAGTTCTACGACGCCGAGAGGCAAATGTTGGCACAGAAGATTGAAGCCGCCGGCTTCCTCTGCTGCATCAGTTCTTTTACGCGCAGCCAGCTGATGAAGCTCTCGCCCTGCGAGCAATGGAGCAAGTTCGTCGTCTTGCCGCTCGGCGTCGATCCGGAGATCTTTGCGCAGCGGCCGCGGCAGACAACAGACGGAGCGTTCGAAATTCTATGCGTGGGGCGATTGATTCCGGCAAAGGGGCAGCACATTTTGATCGATGCCCTCGATCGGCTTGTGCAGATCGAACGGCTCGCGCAGCAGGGCCGGCGGGTGCGGCTGCGGCTGGTAGGCGGCGGGCCGGACGAGGCTTCTCTGCGCGAACACGCAGCTCGCTGCGCGGCTCGTGAGTGCATTGTGTTCGAGGGCGCTATCAATCAGGATCGCATTCGCGAGTTTTATGCAGCGGCGGACGCCTTCTGCCTGCCCAGCTTCGCCGAGGGGCTGCCCGTGGCGCTGATGGAAGCCATGGCCATGGAGCTTCCCTGCGTTGCGACGCACATCGCGGGAGTTCCGGAGCTGATCCGCGACGGCGTAGACGGCTTGCTTGTGCCGCCGTCGGACGCGGAGGCGCTCGCAAAGGCGCTGGCCCGCCTGATGGACGACGCGGAGCTGCGCCGAAAGATCGCACGCAACGGCCGCGCGCGTGTCGTGGCGGACTACGATCTGCGGCGCAGCGTGGCGCGGCTGGCGGGCATCTTTACGGAGCGCGTGAAGGGCTGAGCAAAACTCGCCTGCGCTCGCGGCGCTATCCGGGGTGCTCTCCGCTGTTACCGGCTCATCCGCTGGTAGATGCCAACGAGCTGACCTTGACCGACAGTGTGGTCGTCGATTGCGGTGTCGAGTTGCTGCCTGCTCGCGCCGGCAGGCAGATCGAGTTGGCGATCGAGAGCGTATACGCGAAAGATATAGTGATGCGGCTTGCCCGGTGGCGGGCACGGACCACCGTATCCGAGGCGGCCAAAGCTGTTATGCCCTTCGCCTGCTCCAGCAGGCATGATACCTTGTCGCGATGCGCCCTCTGCCAGATCTCGCACGTTGGGCGCGAGGTTGTAGACAAGCCAATGCGTAAAGAGGACGGGCGCGTCGGGATCTTCCATCACGATGGCGAGACTCTTCGTGGCGGCGGGTGTGGCCTGCCAACTTAATTGCGGCGAAAGGCTGGCGCCGTCGCACGTGTACTGGCGAGGAATCGATCCGCCTTCGGAGAAGCTCGCGCTGCGGACCGACAAGGTGGAGCGCGCCTGGCCGTGAGCGGAATGAGATCGCTCCCAAATCAGAGCTGAAGCCAGAAGACTGCACAGAAAGACTATGGCGGCGGTAAAAATCCGCCTAATGTTGGGGTTGCTTTGAAACTTCCTGCTATCGGGACTCATATCCCCCTCGCGATGTGACTCGATGACCATCGAATGACAACCATGCCAGCGTTGGAATCGCCGCACCTGGCGCCTCAAAATTCTGCGCCGCGCTTCGATCCGCCGTGACTTACCGGGGGAGTGCGATGACTGCTTATCATCATACGTCGATTCACAACGACGAGGAGACGGCGGCGCAAGAAGAATCAGCGGCGTGAGTCGGCATGGCGATAGTCGTATTCGACCTCTCTCGAATGGGCCTATAAACTGAGGTAACGAACGTGAACAGCGATTCTTACATTTGACGATAACAGGACGAGTCACTCATTGAAGGGTGAATGAGCCGTTGTTCCTGAAGCTACAGGTTTTGAAACGGCCGGATCAGGGAGATCCGGCTGTTTGTTTTGTGGAGTTTAGCAAGGCCGTTTTTCGAGGCCTTTTGAAACAGCCCTGACGTGCTTGTGGATGTCGTTGAGGAGGCCGCGCTGCCGTTTGAGTTCGCCGCGCACTGGTGCTTCGCTGGCCCGGGCCGTCTCAAGCTCTTCCCGGAGATCGTCGTTGATCTCTTCGAGACACTTGCGGCGACCGAAGTTCTGGCCGAGGGTGGCGGAGATCAGCATCCATATAGGTAGAACGTCTGCGGTTGTTTCGATCATGTAACTTTCTCCGATGGGTTCTGTTCGTGGATGACGCGGTGCACGGTGGCGCGTGAGATGCGATGAGCCTTGGCGATCTGGCCCAGGCTCTGCCCGTGCTGACGATCCCGCCGGATCGCGTCGCGATCCAGTTCCAGTGGCTTGCGTCCGATGTGGCGGCCTTCAAGTTTCGCGCGTCTCATGCCGCGGCGGGCATCGCGCATCAGATCATCGAGCCCCGGCCGGCGCGCCTTCACGCCACTGATCCGGTCGGTGTATTCCTTCACGACTTCATAGCCGCGCTGGGCAGCCATCTGGCGTAGGTCAAGGAGTTGCGTCGCGAGGTTCTGGCCAACAGTGCTGAATCTGACATACAAGGCAGCGCGCTTCACGGGCGCCGTCCCTTCTTCGGTGCATGCTTGGTGACGTAGTTGCGGATAAACTCCAGCAGCACATCGGTCATGTTCTCGCCCTGGGCGGCGGTGACCGACTTGAAGTTATTGTGCAGCTAGAGCGGTACGTTCAAGTTCATGCGTTTTGTGACTCCTTCTTCAGCCTTCTTGATCTCACTCACCTCCTCTCTTCCAGTGGACTTGCCCCATTTTTGAGACAAACGGTCAAGACTCAAAAATAGGGGCAAGTCCAGGCAAGCCGAAGAACTCTGCGATCCAAGAATACGAAAAGCGACTCAACTGGTTTTCGTTGGAAAGGTACGACAAGCTCAGCCAATTAGACGCACTTGGCTGGTACCGGCAGATCCAGATTCGTCGATCTTTCTATCACAGACTGACTGTGGACTTTCCGCATTTATCGATCGGGAGGGAACGTTTCCCTGGGTACGCTCCGACGCAGAGCTTTATCTCTCCGTCATCAAGGAGAACCCCATCGTTGATTTCGAGGCGAACCCCGAATTCGAAATCGAGATTCCGGAACTCCGGACATCCGTTCACTTTTTCATGATCGACTATTTATGCGCGCGCCCCCTAGTTGATGGACGCTTGGCGCATGCTAAAATTCGTTTCACTGGGAAGACACTTATGAGTGACGCTGGAGTTCAGTATGGAACTACGCCTGAGTTGACCGCAGAGATGATTTACGGTCAACTGGACGTTCTCATACACGATGAAGTCTTTCGCTCCAGCAAACGGTCTGTTGCATTCCTTAAATTTGCGGTGGAACAGACATTGAACGGATCGGCCGACCAGATCAAGGAACGCACCATAGGAATTGAGGTTTTCGGTAGGGATCCGGACTACGAGACAAACATCGATCACATCGTGCGTACGGCGGCCACGGAGCTGCGCAAGCGGCTGGCCACCTATTACGTCGACGAAAGGCACCGCGCTGAGCTGCGCATAGAACTGGTGCCGGGATCTTACGTTCCGCGGTTCACGCTGCCCTGCCAAGGCAGGACCGCGGCTCTCGATCCTGAAGCCGCCCCCGACGCGTCCGGAAGCAGTCTTGAAAGCCATGGCACCCAGGTCCAGCTCGCTTCGGTTCCGCTCAAGGCAGCTCGCGGGAAAAATCCCCGCTGGTGGCGGCGCGCTGGTCCGCTCCTGCTTGCCGCTGCAACCCTTGCGGCCGCCGCAGGATACGGCTGGCTCCATCGGGCCAATCCAGAGGACCTGTTCTGGCAGCCGGTTATCGACACCCCGGGCCCCGTCCTGGTGGCCATCGGCGACCACCCCAACGGCCCGCCCACCCTTCCGGCCACCGATGGAATTGCCAGCGCCGTCACCCCGGTCCCCAGCTCGGATTCCTCCCTGACCGTTCCCTTTGGCGACACGGTGACGATTGCGCGCGTGGTCGGGGCGCTGGAGGCGCGCAACAAGCGGGTTCTCATCCGCCGCGGCAGTTCGAGTTCCTTCTCCGATCTACGCGAGGGTGCCGTGGTGCTCATCGGCGCCTTCAATAATGAGTGGAGCCTGCGCCTCACCCGCCAGTTGCGCTACAGCCTGGCGCTCGACCCCGACCGGCATCTGATTTACATTCGCGATGCGAAGAATCCCTCATCGCGCAACTGGAGCTGGGGCACCAACCAGCCGCGCCAGCCAGTGACAGGCGCGAACAGCCCTAAACTGCAGGACTATGCCCTGATCTCCCGCATCCGCGACTCCGAAACTGGCCATGTCGTGGTGGTCGTTGGCGGTCTTTATACCTATGGTACGGAGGCTGCTGGAGAGTTCCTCACGAATCCCGACCTTATGCAGGCCATTGCTAGCGAGGTGCGCTCTGGCGGAGGAGGGCACAATCTGCAGGTTGTGCTCGGGACAACGGTGACTGATGGAACTCCGGGGCCGCCATCGGTGCTTGCGGTCTCTGCGGATTAGGCCGTCGCCGAGTCTGGGAATTCAGCAGAGTCAATTCCGTAAATCATTGTTAAAAATAGAGATACAAAAGTACCTGACGGTCAGGGACGGTACCTGTCTATCCAGAGGCTAATTCGATTTACTAGAAACGCCAGGACTCGCAATTCGGCCCGCCGGGTCGTGTCCAATTCGCGGTGTGAAAATGCCGTCTCGGCTGGGCCGAAGATCGAGAAGTTTGAGGAGCAGGAGGCTGATCATGAGAGTTCTTTTCAAGCTATTGGGTTGTTTGGCAGCCCTTTGCGCGGTGAGCATCTGCGCGCCGGGCAGGCTGTTTGCGCAGGGCTTAGGCAGCATTAACGGCACGGTGACCGATTCGACCAGTGCGGTGGTTGCCGGAGCTGAAGTGACGGCCACCCAGGCTGCCACAGGGATTTCGACCAGAACCACCACCAACAGCGAAGGCCAGTTCGTCTTTCCCATTCTGCAGCCTTCCGTTTACAACATCACCGCTTCGCGGGCGGGATTCTCGGCATACACGCAGAACGGCGTACAACTGCGCGCCGACGCCGCAGTCACGGTAAACATTACCTTGAAACTTGGCAAGGCGACCGAGACCGTGACCGTGAACGCCGACAACGTCCAGGTTGACCTGACGACGGGGACGCTGTCGCAGGTGATCGGCACCGAACAGGTGAACGACCTGCCGTTGAACGGCCGTAACGCCGCGCAGCTCACCGAGGAGGTAGCCGGTGTCACCATTGCCCCGCCCGCGCAGGCCGACCAGGGAAATACCAAGACATTTCCGACGGTGATCGCCATCTCGGCCAACGGCACCTTCGTCGGGCAGACGAACTACATGCTCGATGGCGGCAACAACGTGGACGAGTACACCAACGTCAACATGCCATTCCCCATGCCTGACGCGGTGCAGGAGTTCAGCATTCAGACCAACAACTACAACGCGCAGTACGGCCAGAACGCCGGCGGCGTGGTCAACATCATCACCAAGAGCGGCACCAGTCAATGGCACGGCGATCTATTCGAGTACGTGCGCAACGCCGCCTTGAATGCCACTCAACCCCTGACCTGGAACGGCACAAGCAACTATCTCAACCCGCTCAAACGAAATCAGTTCGGCGGCACTGTCGGAGGCCCGCTGGAGATTCCCCACGTCTTTCAGGACAAGAAGACGTTTGGCTTCTTCGGCTACCAGAGAACCATCAATCACGCAGCGGCGAATATCGCAGGCGCAACGTTCCTGCCCACCATCGCGCAGGCCGGCGCCAACTCGTCGGGCGCCTCGCCCGGCACCAACAGTCTGGTCTTTACCGATTGCGTCACCGACCCCATCAACCCGTCGGCCATGCTGGCCCCCACCATCGCGGGATGCGCGTCGAACTACTCCAATGTATGGAGTTCGGCCGCGCTGAGTCCGGTGGCGGCCAAGCTGCTCACCTACCTTCCTGCGCTTACCACGACCGGCAACCCTGGCAGCGTCGTGAAGCCGAATATCTTCACTGAAGCAGAGATCACCGCCCGCGTGGATCGGGAGATGACGCCGAAGGACAAGTTGACCCTGCGCTACTTCTCCGATGCCTTCGTGCTTCAGGGTGTCCTCAACACGCAGGATCTGCTCACCTATGCCGACGGGGCCCAGAATCACTATTACAACGCGCTGATCTCCGAGACACACACCTTCAGCGACCACATCGTCAACAACTTCATCCTCAGCTATCAGCTCGACAACGATTCCCGCGGACCGGTTGCAAGCAGCGTCGACGCCGCCGATCTGGGCGTGAACATCTGGCAGCCGGCCTTCAAGCAGATTCAGCAGATTCAGGTTGTCAACTACTTCAACATCGGCGACAACCCGCAGGCGTTCTTCCGCCGGGCAAATTACACGCTCACGGACGATATTCACTTCCTGCTGGGACGGCACAATATCGATGCCGGGTACCACGGGGAAGTCTCGAAGGTGGACGTGAACAATCTCTTCCAGACGCCGGGCCAATTCACCTTCAACGGCAACAACACGGGCGGCGATCCGGCGGCCAACTTCCTGTTCGGGTATCTCTACTCCTTCACGCAGGCATCGGGACAGTACTTCAATCCCCGGGGCAAATTTCAGGGGGCCTACATTCAAGACAGTTGGAAGGCGAGTTCCCGCCTGACGCTCGACTACGGCGTCCGCTACGAGCCTTTCATCCCCTGGCACGAGTTGCAGGGGCGCATGGGAGGCTTCTTCCCCAGCCTTTGGGCATCGCATACGCACTCGACGATGTATCCGCTGGCACCGGCGGGATTGTTGTTCGCCGGCGATACGGGCTTCAATCCCAACGGCGTGGCCTCGGCCTACAACCACTTCATGCCCCGGCTGGGTTTTGCCTACGATGTCTTCGGCAACGGCAAGACCAGCCTGCGCGGCGGCGCCGGCATGTTCTTCGACAGCCGCATCAACAGCACGCTGTTCAATATCTACTCGAACGGCTCGCCTTTCGTGACGGCCGCCGGCTTTAACAACAGCGCTCCGGGAACCGTCATCAACGTCGCCAATCCCTACTCGAGTTATGGAATCGCCAATCCATTTCCGGCTCCGCAGCCGCCGCCTTCCACGACTCCTATTCCCGTGCAGTCCTGGCTGACCTACGATCCCTACAAAGGCTTCCACGATCCTCTCGTCTACGCATGGAACCTTGCCCTCCAGCAGCAAGTCACCGGCAGCCTTTCCTTTCAGGCTGCTTACGTGGCAACCCACGGCAGCCACCAGTGGCAGAATATGGAGCTGAACCCATTCGTGAATGGGACGCGCGCCTTCAATCCCTCCGGCTGCGCGGCGACCAACAGTTGCTACAGCCAGCCGATCACGGCGGCCAACACCGGCGGCAACACCAGCTACAACTCGCTGCAGCTCTCGGCCGAGCAGCGTGTCCGCTACGGCCTCAACATGCTCTTTAACTACACCTGGTCGAAGGCCATGAATAACATGCCCTGGAATCAGGCCGCCACTTCAATCGGATCGGGAAACTCCTTCGTTTACCCAATCACCATGCCGAACTTCAAGGCCCTGGACTACGGCCCGGCGGACTTCGATCACCGCAACGTGGCAACGCTCGGATATGTTTACGCCATTCCGAAGTTCCTCAACGATGCCCCAAGCGTTGCCCGCTATATCGTTAACAACTGGGAGCTTGACGGAATCTTCCAGTTCCGCAGCGGCGATCCGTTGACCGTCTTCTCGGGCAACAGCAACCTCGATGGATCGGGACAGAACCGCGATCGCGCCGTGTACTCGGGCAGCGGCGCTTACAGCCGCAGCGCCTGCGCGGTGGGCGCCGCGAACTGCGTCGGATGGATGAACGCCGCCAGTTTCTCGAATCCCGCCCCGGGCGGATTCGGCAACGTGGCCAAAGGGTCGTTCACAGGTCCGCGCTACGTCGATTGGGACGGAAGCCTGGTGCGCAAGTTCCCCGTGACGGAGCGGGTCGCCTTCCGCTTCGAAGCCGACTACTTTAATCTGCTCAACCACACCAACCTGGGCGATCCCGGAACCACCGTTGGCTCCAGTTCGTTCGGGAAAATCACCAGCACCAGCCCGCAGAACTGGGCCGGCACGGCGCCGCAGAACGATCCGCGCATCGCGCAGTTGTCGCTCAAGCTGATGTTCTAGTTGACAGGGGAGTGCGGCTGAGCGCCGCACCCCCCACCGCTTTCAAGAGCTTCAGCCTCGGTATCTATCGCTCACTCGAACAGTTTGTCTCTGGTCGAGTGCCGCATCGAACGGCAGCGGGAGGCCGCTTCTATCTCCGAAGGAATTCAGACAAAATCTAAAGGCCAATCGATGATCGCAACGGCACGATGGAAATTTGAGAACCAGCTCTTGAGCAGGGTGCTCGCGGTCTGTCTCGCGGCACGCGCCGTTCCGGTGGCGGCGCAGGCATTGCAGCCGGCGGCAACGCCGGCGCCACAGGGCGTCTACCACAATCCCGTCCTCTTCGCCGATTACTCCGACCCCGACGTGATCCGCGACGGCGCTCACTACTACCTCATCGCTTCGACCTTTCACTTCGTTCCCGGAATTCCGATCCTCGAGTCCACCGACCTTGTGCACTGGACCATCCTCGGCCACGTGGTCGATCGGCTCACCATGGATCCGCGCTACAGCATGGCCGGCGGCAACCGCTACGGAAAAGGCGTGTGGGCGCCCTCGATCCGCAAGCACGGCGGGATCTTTTACGTGTACTTTCCCACGCCCGATGAAGGCATCTTCATGAGCAGCGCGCCCCAAATCACCGGGCCGTGGAGCAAGCCCGCCGCCGTCATCGCCGGTCCTGGCCTTGAAGACCCCTGCCCCTTCTGGGACGACGACGGCCAGGCCTATCTGATCCACTCCGTCACCGGGGCCGGTCCGCTTATCCTGCACCACATGTCCGCTGATGGAAAGCACGTGCTCGACCGGGGTAGGATCGTGGTGCGGAATCCCGTCCACCTGCCCACGCTCGAAGGCCCCAAGCTCTATAAGCGCCACGGCTACTATTACATCTTCGCGCCCTTCGGAGGCGTTGCCGGCGGCGCGCAGGCCGTCCTGCGCTCCCGCCATATTTACGGGCCGTATCAATACCGCGTGGTGCTGGCCCAGGGATCAACCCCCATCAACGGCCCGCACCAGGGTGGATACGTTGAGACTCCCGGCGGAGAGGGCTGGTTTGTCCATTTCCAATCCGATGGCGCTCACGGCCGCATCGTGCACCTCGAACCGGTGCGCTGGAAGAATGACTGGCCCATCGTCGGCGCCGATCCCGACACGGAAACCACTGGCTGGCCCGTTCCCTCCGGTCCCATTCCCGGCCATACCGCCGCGCCTTCCGATCTGCATCCGCAAACCTCGGACGACTTCAACGAAACCGTCCTCGCGCCGCAGTGGGAGTGGAACCATAATCCCGACGACGCGCACTGGTCGCTCACCGCGCGGCCCGGATCGCTGCGCCTCGTCCCCATGCGGGCCGACGCACTGCTCGCGGCGCGCAACACGCTCACCGAGTGCATGCAGGACAACGCCTTCCAGTTCACCATCCGTGTCGATTTGACCGCGATGAAGTCCGGCGTCCACGCCGGCCTCGCCATGTTCGAGGAGTTCCCGAGCGGCCTCGCGGTCGCGCAATCGGGCAACGTCCGCCGGCTGAGCTACTTCTACCTGCAAGAGCGCGTGAAGGGCCCTGCGCTAACGCAATCCGCGATCGAGCTTCGCGTCCGCGTCCGCGCCGATCGGGCTCGTTACTCTTACAGCCTCGATGAGGGCAAGACCTTCCACAACCTCGGTGGGGCCACGCCCATCCACTTCAGCTGGTGGAAAGGCTCGCGTCCCGCTCTTTTTGCCTTCACTACGCTCGCCTCTGACCCCGGCGCCGTCGATTTCGACTGGGCTCACTATCGCGCACTGGCGCCCAATCCCTGGTAGGTTGAGGTTAGGCAATGATTACCCGGCGACAATTCACAAGGTTCGGAGCAGCGGCCGCAGTAGCAGCTGCAGTGCAGCCCGCGGATTCGCTTCTGGCCGATTGGACGCATCGCATTCAGGGTTCGTCTGCTCTCCCGGGTTCATTTGGCGACGTCGCCGGCGCGCGTTCGCTCCGCGCCCACGCTTGGCGCCACGGACTGATCTTCGGTTCGGCTGTGATTGTGCGCAATGTCGAGGACGATCCCGAGTTCGCCGAGCTGATCGCCGAGCAATGCGTCATCGTCGTTCCGACCAGCGAGTTGAAGTGGGTCGCCCTGCGCCCCGCGCCAGACAAATACGATTTCTCCCGCCCCGATTTCCTTCTTGCCTTTGCACAGAGCCATCGCATGTTGATGCGCGGGCACACTCTTTGCTGGCACAACTCTGTACCGGAGTGGATTCAGAGCCCTGCAAATCGTCCGCATACGAGGCAGATCTTCATCGATCACATCACCACTGTGTGCAAGCACTACGCCGGCCGTCTGCACTCGTGGGACGTAGTCAACGAGGCTATTCTCCCCGCCGACGGCCAGCCGGGAGGGCTGCGCAAGTCGTTCTGGTACGAGCAAATCGGTCCCGATTACATCGAGCTTGCCTTCCGTACCGCGCGCGCTGCCGATCCCCACGCGCGGCTCACCTACAACGATTACGGCGTGGAGTACGACAGCGAGGAAGACGCGGAGCGTCGCAGCCTGATCCTCGAGATGCTGCGTAAATTGCAGAAGAACAATGTTCCGCTCGATGCTGTCGGGATCCAGAGCCACCTGAAGGCTGTCCAGCACTACGCCTTCGGCAAGGGTTTGGCCGACTACATTGAGGCCATTCGCCAGATGGGCCTCGATGTCTACCTGACTGAACTCGACGTAAACGAAGATGACATTGCCACAAACGATCCCGCCGAACGCGATGCGATCATTGCGCGCACCTACACCGATTATCTCCGCGTCGCCCTCGCCAATCGAGCCGTTAAGCTCGTGCTCACCTGGGATCTCAGCGATCGCTTCACCTGGCTCAACAACGGGCCAACGCACCATCGCAAACAGCCCAATCGTCCCCAGCGCTCGTTGCCCTTCGACCGCAATTACCGGCCGAAACAGGCATTCTTCGCCTTGCGCGACAGTTTTGATCGTCGCCGTCGCTGAGAAGCACGTGGTGTTCAATCGCCATTTCCCGTGGCGCCGAGGTAAATCGATAGAACCGTTGGAAATGGATGGAACCGCGATCCACGCCATAGAAGGCTCCTGTCTCTATCAAAGTGTCATCGAGGATGGTGAGGTCATGAGCCTTGCCGCTGATCACACGAAGGGCAGTGGGGATTTTGCCGTGCAGATCGTGCAAGGTGTACATTTTTCTGCGGATTTGCGGCACTGGAACCTAGCTAGCCAGCTTGAAGCCGCACCGATTCTGCCGCGCACTACACTAAAATGGACAGAAGCATTGAATCCGTCCCGGCAGAGCCTTACTTCTGCCCGCGCAGGTAGGATGACTGTGCCCATGCTTAGTTTTCTCGATTTGTGCAGGACCGGCCTGCTGGCTGGCGTCCTACCTTGCGCCGTGCTCGCCGCCTCGGCCCAGAACTTACGCTCTCCGGCCTGCGTTGGGCCACCTTCGCTCGAATCGCAGCTCCGCGCTCATCCCGGCGATGAAGCCTGGGCGGCGCTGGGCGAGTGGTTCCGGCAACAGCGTCAGCCGCAATGCGCCGAACAGGCCATCCGCGCCGGGTTGAAGCAGTCGCCTGGCTCGGCTCACCTGAACTATCTTCTCGGTCTCAGCCTCTACTCCTCGGGCCGTGCCCAGCAGGCGCTCGCGCCGCTACGCGAGGCCGTGCGTCTTGCCCCTGGCGTCTTGCCGCCGCATCTGCTGCTGGCCACCGCGCTCACCCGTCTGGGCCGCAACCAGGAGGCCCTCGGCGAATGGCAACAGGCCATCGCCATCGATCCCACCTCCCTGCCTGCGCTCGATGGCCTTGTCAAGAGCCTCGTCTCGGCCGGCGAGTACGACCGCGCCATTCAACTATTGCGCTCGGCCCCGCTCGATGAGCAACTCACCCTCGATCTCGCCACCGCCTACCGCAAGGCCGGCATGTACGATGAGGAGGTCAAGACGCTCAGCGATGGTCTTCAGTCGCGCCCCGGTTCCGACGCCATTGCCGCAGCCCTGGTCTCGCTTGATATGGACCTCTACCACTTCGCGGCCGCCTCCGCCCTGGCTGCGAAGTTCGCCACCGCCCATCCCGGCGACCTCGCCGCGCAGCGCATCGAGCTGCGCACGCTGGTACTCACGGGCAACAACGCCGCCGCCGCGCCTCTGGCCAAAAAGCTCCTCGCCCAGGCGCCACACGACGCCGATCTGCTCAACCTGAACGGCATGATCGAGCAAAGGAACGGCGACTTTGCTGCTGCGCGCAGGCATCTGGAAGAGGCCGTGGCACTCAACCCCAACGATCTGAATCCCCGCGTCAACCTGGGTGTTGTGCTGGTCGACATGAAGGACGCCACCGGGGCACGGCGGCAGCTTGAAAAGGCCATCTCTCTGGGCGCTGACGAGCCGCAGGTCCACTTCGAGCTGGCCAAGGCTCTGCGCTCCCTGGGCGACGTCGCGGGCGCCAATCGCCAGCTTGCGC
>JAJYFA010000181.1 GCA_021790995.1 Acidobacteriota bacterium | reverse complement strand
CTGCTCCTGAGAGCACGCCGACCGCCTTCCAAAAATCCTAAAGACGATGGAAGGCCCGCTGGATCTCCTTCCAAGAATACAGCAAAGCTATTGGACGTCCATGCGGGCAACTGGTTGGGTGATCGGTCTTCGCAAGCTCCAACAATAACCATTCTATACGTTTTGTATCGAGACGTGTATTCACTTTAATGGCAGAGTGGCAGGCAATGGAGGCGGCGATTCGCGTGCGTAGCCGTCCAAGTGACTCATTCGGAAGGGATTCGTCGGAATCTGCCGAGGATTGCTCGATCACCTCGCTCAGAGTGCGTTCGAGCTCCTTGCCCTCCAGCCCCACCGGCGCGGATTTGACAGCCAAAGTGCGTGGCCCGAAGGGTTCCACCTCAAACCCATTGTTTTCAAGCTCTTCGGCGATGCTGGCGAAGACCACCATCTGCTCGGGCTTGAGCTCGACCAGCAACGGCATGAGTAACCGCTGGCGCTCGACCTGCTCCACTTGGCGTGAGCGCAAAATTTTCTCAAAAAGCACACGTTCGTGTGCAACATGCTGGTCGATGATCCACAAGCCATCGTCGCCGGTAGCCAGAATGAACGACTCCCGCAACTGGCCAAGTGGCTTCAGCGAGGCAAGCCGGTTGAGATTTCCGTCCGTCTGCTCGGCCTCGACCGCAGCCGCTACAGCTGCGGAATCTTCCATGCAACTCGTTGTACCATTGGAAGTTATTCTACTCATGCCGGCGTCTGGATCTGCCGCTGTGAAGAGCGCCTTGGCAGCCTCACCCCAGGCTGCGTGGTTGAAGCCTCCGGCCGGGAATCGCTCTCCGCTCATCGCGCCCTGGCTGACGAACGGCAGCCTGCCAGGAGCCGGCGGAGGAACTGCCGGGTTGAGCCGGAACGGCTCCGCCGCAGCGGCTCCGCCGGCAAATGCCTCCGGATCGGAGTCGGGCGGCAGCATAGGCGCTGAATTGCCGGGCGGGCCAGGGATCGGCGATATCGCTGGAGGCATCAGCGAAGGGCTCGCGGAAGGCTGGGAGTCGAGTGCCGCCAGAAAACCAGCCGCTGGCCGCGCCTTGATGAGTGCCGTGCGCAAACTGTCGCGAACAAAGTCGTGTACCAGGCTCTGCTGCCGGAAGCGGACTTCGGTTTTGGCAGGATGCACGTTCACGTCCACTTCTTCGGGCGGCATCTCCAAAAACAGCAGCACCACCGGAAAGCTGGTCGGTGGAATGACGTTGCGGTAAGCCTCAGTGATGGCGTGCATCAGCAGCCGGTCGCGAATCAGCCGCTTGTTCACAAAGATGTAGATCGAGTTGCGGTTCAGCTTCTGCAACTCGGGCTTCGAGTAGAAGCCGCTCAGTCGCAGCGTGCCGGGCGTGCGCGCTGGCTCATCCGGATACTTTTTCCACGGCGGTGGCTCGGGCAGCCCCGCGTGCGCAAGCGGCGCCTCGGCGGCCAGCGGCAGCAGTTGGCCCAGTGTCTCCTTGCCGAAGACCTGGTAAATTCGTTCCGCTGTGCGCGCCACGGGCGGCGCGGAGACGATCGTGTGACTCGCTGAGACGAGTTCGAAGTGTTTCTCCGGGTGAACCAGCGCGTAATGTGTCACCAGCGCCGTCACGTGCGCCAGCTCGGTCGATTCCGCGCGGAGAAACTTGCGCCGCGCCGGAGTATTGAAGAAGAGATCGGAGACAGCGATGATGGTTCCGCGAGGCAGAGCCGCGTCTTCCACGCGCAGAATCCTGCCGCCGGCGATCTCAATGCGAGTCCCCGCTCCAGAAGCTTCGCCGTCCGCTACGGCCCCGGTCGCGGTCTCAATCGCCACGCGTGCCACCGACGCGATTGACGGCAGCGCCTCACCGCGAAAGCCCAGCGTCGCAATCGAAAGCAGGTCGTCGGCCGTGCGGAGCTTCGACGTGGCGTGGCGCTCGAAGGCCAGCAGCGCATCGTCGCGGTTCATCCCGTGCCCGTCATCGGAGACGCGGATCAGCTTGCGCCCGCCGCCTTCCACCTCGACGCGAATGCGCGTCGCCCCTGCGTCGAGTGCATTCTCCAGCAACTCCTTGACCACCGACGCAGGACGGTCCACCACCTCGCCGGCGGCGATCTGGTTGGCAACCTGGTCGGGAAGAACGCGAATGCGGCCCATCAGAGATCAGGGTAACGCGGAATGGCTTGGCGCCACCAGGGAGCGAAGCTCCACCCATAAGATCCACAGCAAAGTCTCTCACTGGAGTCTCCGGTCTGCTGTGGATGAAAGTGCTGACCCGCCAACTTGCCACGTCCCGGCAGCGGACGCGAACTTGCCGCTCTTGCCACGTCAACGTATTTGCAACTCCATGCAGGTTTGTTTTTTGGAAGGCAGGAGGAAAATTGTGGTTGGAAAGGTACCCGTGTACGAACGGAGCATACGGACAGAATCGCGCCTCTTGTCCCGCATTAAAAGATTGACGCCCGCACTGTGACCAAAGGCACAAGCGCATTGCCAGGCGCACGAGAAAATAGTTCTGTGAATCCCCGGCGTTCCTCCGTTCTGCCGGGCCAGGAGAGACAAATCGTGGATGATCTTGCCCCGCTCGCTGAAAGTGTTGCCGTTGACCCGCTCGTGGAACACCCTGCGGACTACCATGTGTTTCATCAATTCATCGAGCGGTGCAAGACCCTGCCCGCCATTACCACGGCCGTTGTGTGGCCTTTGAGCGATGTGGCGATGAAGGGCGCGGTCGAAGCCGCCGCAGCCGGTCTGATCGTGCCGACGCTGATTGGCCCCGGCGCCCAAATGAAGGCGCTTGCGGAAAAGCTCGGCGTTGACATCGGCAAGTTTCCCATCGTGGAAGCCGAGACCGAGTCCCAGGCGGCCGCCGCGGCTGTGGCCATCTGCCGCGCCGGCAACGCGCAGGCGCTCATGAAGGGCAGCCTCCACACCGACGAACTCCTCAAGCCCGCCATGCAGCGCGACACCGGACTGCGCACGGCGCGCCGCGTCTCCCACGTCTTCATCATGGATACGCCGGCCTACGCGCGTACTCTGCTGATCACCGACGCGGCCATCAACATCACGCCCGATCTCGAAGCCAAGGTCGACATCGTGCAAAACGCCATCGACCTGGCGCAGGCGCTGGGCATTCCCGAGCCCAAGGTGGCGCTGCTCTCGGCGGTCGAGACGGTGAACCCCAAGATCTCGTCCACCCTCGACGCCGCGGCGCTCTGCAAGATGGCCGACCGCGGCCAGATTGCGGGCGGCATTCTCGACGGGCCTCTGGCCTTCGATACCGCAGTCAGCCAGAAGGCCGCTTCGATCAAAAAACTGGTCTCGCCGGTCTGCGGCCAGGCGGACATTCTGGTGGTTCCCGACCTTGAAAGCGGCAACATGCTGGCCAAGCAGCTTGAGTACCTGGGCGGCGCGCAACTGGCCGGCATCGTCCTCGGCGCGCGCGTTCCCACCATCCTCACCAGCCGCGCCGACTCGGCTGAAACCCGGCTCACCAGTTGCGCCGTCGCCGTCCTGCTGCACCATGCGGAGCATCCTGCGGTGAAGGCTTAGTACTACAGTGTTACAAAAATCCAAACGACGCAGGATCAGCAGGTTACGTCGAATCATGAGGGTTAACAGAAACGGAACGCTGCCTGCTGCAAACCGCGTAAGCACTGGCGAAAATCGTTGCGCTCCGATCTGGACTCAAGTTTGTAACACTGTAGTAATAGGCGAGACTTCCACTCGCTACTGCTTGCCCCAGATCCTGCTTCACCGCCCCCGGCTGGATCCTTTGTTTGTCCACGGCGCGCTCTTCGAGCGGCGGCACATTCACCGAGACTGCACCCTCAAGAGGCAGTTGACAGGTGTGACTGGCAGGTTTCGATGGCAGGCATCGAAGTGCTCTCTGCTGTTCGTTTTGGGTTGTACTCACGCCACTCGCGCGCGATCCGGATCGCGTAGACAGTCGAAACCGCGATCAGACAACCGCCGCAGAGAAGGTGTTGAAGGATGAACATGTACAGGAGTTTTTTCTGATTATGGTTGCAGCTTTGCCGCTGTTTGAATTGCTCCTTTACGGCGCCATGCCGCATTTTCGCAGAAGACGTACAGCACTGCATACACAAGTACCGCTACGTAACGGACCACTGTTGTCGGCGCGTCGGAAAATAGCCAATAGGCAGTGCCCAGCGCGGCAACTCGTATGACCGTGGCCGAAAAATGATTAAGGGACTTCCAATCCTCTGCGCTTAAATCCGTTCGCAACACGGCAGAAACAAACGTGGCGCAGATGGTTAGAGCGGTGATCACGGCGATCGCAAATCCCGACTTTCCGAAAAAATAGAACAACGGAAGATAAATCGCCGCCATAAGTGACATCTCGTATAGGCGAGCCGGTCCTGGCCACGCCCAGAAGCTGCTGTGCCGCTTTACATTGGTCGAAGACATGCTTTTCACCTGACCCTTCACTCAGTCGGGCGGGATCGGATTTCAGCGTTGTCGAGATTTACGAGCCAGAACTTAGCTGTTTTACGATCTCAATATCAAGCAAGAGGCTACATGTCCAAACAGAATATCCGTTGGTAATCGTCAATGTTACATTTTGCTAACGGGATAGGATCTAATCCCAGCTCGCTGTTTTGAGACTCACTGCGGCTTCGGCGCTTTCACCGCCTTTGCCTCTTCGAGCGCTGGCACATCCACCGGGATTGCGCCTTCGAGCGGCAGTTCCTGCTGCTGCGGCCTTGCGCTCTCGTAGGCGCGCACGATGCGCTGCACCAGCGGATGGCGGACCACATCGGTTTCCTCGAAGTGGCAGAAGGCGACGCCCTCCACGCCGTCGAGAATGTTGATCGCCTCCACCAGGCCCGACCTGCGAGGATTCGGCAGGTCGATCTGTGTAATGTCGCCCGTAATCACCGCCTTCGAGTTGTTGCCCATGCGCGTCAGGAGCATCTTCATCTGCTCGGTGGTGGTGTTCTGGGCCTCGTCGAGAATAATGAAGGCGTCGTTGAGCGTGCGCCCGCGCATGAAGGCCAGCGGCGCCACCTCGATGATGCCGCGCTCGATCATGCGGTCCACCTTCTCAATGTCGAGCATGTCAAAGAGCGCATCGTAGAGCGGGCGCAGATAGGGGTCGATCTTTTCCTGCAGCGTGCCGGGCAAAAAGCCCAGCCGCTCGCCGGCCTCGACCGCGGGACGCACCAGCACAATGCGGCTGATGCGCTTGGCGTTGATGGCCGCGACAGCCATGGCCACGGCCAGATAGGTTTTGCCCGTGCCGGCGGGACCGACGCCGAAGACCATGTCGTTCTGATCGATGGCCTCCACGTAACGGCGCTGGTTGAGCGAGCGCGGCTGCACCGCGCGCTTGATGCCCACCGAACGCTGCTTGCCGGTCTCGGCCACGGAGCGCAGGGTGGTCGCGGCATCGGCCACCACCAGGCGCAGCATTCCGTTCAGTTCGCCGTTGTGCGGATGGATACCCTGCCGGCGCAACGCTTCAAAATCCTCGAAGATGCGCCGCACGCGCGCCACGCTCTCTTCCGGGCCCTGCACGTGAACGGCGTCTGAGCGAAGATCGATGTGCACACCAAGCGAGTCTTCCAGCAGCCTGAGGTTTTCATCGCGGGTCCCGAACAGGGGCTCGAGGTTAGGCGTGATCTCCAGTGTGATCTTCAAAGCGTCAACGTCCTCCGGGACGGTGAATTGCAGTTGAGGTGAGCCGGCGGCGCGCCAGGCGAGCGCGGGCGCAGCCGGAACGCTTCGAGGCAAACAGCAGATTGTGAAGGGATCGCAAGAGCGCAGGATAGGCCCTTGTCCATGGGTTGGGCTGTCCTGCCGCGGCGCGGATTGGGTTTGAGTACCAAATCCTGTAATGCGAGAGTAGCGCGGAGGGCGCGGTGCGTCAACCGCCGCGCAGTTACTTTTGATGCAACAGTTGTCGAGGCGGGTACGCTGCGGGGCTTCGAAGCCCGGTGCGACGGCCGGCTAAAGGCAACTTCAGTCCGGTACACTGCTCTAGAACTTTCTGGAACCTCTCCAAGGAACACGGATGTCTCTGCTCTATATTGTTGTTCTGGTTGTCATTGCTACCGCGCTGATGGCGGTGGCTGTACATCGCGCCCTGCGGGTCAAAACCAAAGCCGACTACCTCGTTGCCGGCCGCTCGCTCCCGGCCATCGTCCTGGTTCTCACCTTGCTCACCTCGTGGATCGGCGCAGGATCGCTGTTTGCCGGCGCGGAAAACGCCTACCGCAACGGCTTTGCCGCGCTGTGGCAGCCGGCGGGCGGCTGGCTGGGCCTCCTGCTGATTTACTTTATCGCTCCGCGCGCACGCAAGTTCGCGCAGTTCACGCTGCCCGACCTGCTCGAAGCGCGCTATAACCAGACGGCGCGCGTGCTCGGCACCATCGCCATCCTCTTTGCTTACGTCGCCATCACCAGCTACCAGTTCAAGGGCGGCGGCAACGTGCTCCACCTCATCTTCCCCGATGCGGTGACGCCGGAGATGGGCGCCTGGATTGTCGCCATCTTCGTCATCGTCGCCACGGCCATGGCCGGCATGTCGTCGGTTGCCTATATGGATGTGGCCATTGGCTCCATGGTCACAGTCATCTGCATCGTGGCCGCGCCCATGCTCTTCGCCAAGGCAGGTGGCTGGCCGGGACTGCACGCGGCGCTGCCCCAGACGCACTTCGAGGTTCTCGGCAACCTCAGCTTCGTACGCGCCATGGAGTTCCTGGTTCCCACCATGCTGCTCATGCTCGGCAATCAGGTGATGTACCAGAAGTTTTTCTCGGCGAAGAGCGAGCGCGACGCGCGCGTGTCGGTCGTGGGCTGGACCGTGGGCACGGTGCTGCTGGAAACGCTGATCGTCGCCATTGCGGTCTTTGGCTCGGCCCTCTACAAGACCGGCGAGGTTGCCGCCGAGCCTTACGAGATCATTCCCTACGCCGCCCGCCACGGGCTGCCCGCGCTGATGGGCGCACTGCTCCTGGGCGCGGTCTTCGCCAAGGTCATCTCCACCGCGTCGAACTATCTCTTTTCGCCGGCCACCAATCTCATTAACGATGTTTTTGTGCGCTACCTTGCTCCGCAAGCTACGAACCGGCAGGTGCTCGTTTTCTCCCGGGCAGCGGTGATCATTTTGGGCTGCTGGGCGCTTTACCAGGCGCTCTACGCGCCCAGCATTCTGGCCAAGATGCTCTACGCCTATACCATTTACTCGGCCGCGCTCACGCCGGTGGTGCTGGCGGCGTTTTACTCGAAACGCGCCACGGCCTGGGGCGCGGTGGCCGCCATTGGAACGGGCACCGCCGTGACACTCGCCTGGGATAATCTCGGCATGAAAGAGCTCTTTCCGCCCATCCTCGCCCATCGCGACGCCATCTTTCCAGCACTCTTCGCGGCGGTCCTTGTGCTCGGCGTCCCGAGCACCCTCACGC
>JAJYFA010000180.1 GCA_021790995.1 Acidobacteriota bacterium | reverse complement strand
GCTCCGGGATCATTTCGATTTCGGCAGGAAACTGCTTCTTTGGGTAGGCGATTCGCTCCAGCAGGAGCTGTGCGCCCTTCTGACCCATCTCGAAGAGCGGCTGATGCACGGTGGTGAGCGATGGGACCGAAAACGCCGCGGAGGTGATGTCGTCAAAGCCCACCACCGAGATGTCGCCTGGCACGTCGAGACCGGCATCGCGAATGGCGCGAATGGCGCCCATCGCCGCAATGTCGTTGAAGCAGAAGATGGCGGTAAAATCGTGGGTTCTTCCCAGCAGGGCGCGCGTCAGATCGTAGGCAATCTGTGGATCCATTGGTTGCTGGCCGGTCTTCATCGGCCAGCCGCTCGCGTCCAGGTGAAATGTCAGCGCGGGATCAATCTTCAGGTCGAGATCCCTTGCGGCCTTCTGGATTCCCGCCCAGCGGTACCCCGAGTCGGGAATCGCCCCGGGGCCGCGCATAAAGGCGATCCGCCGGTGTCCCAGGTCGTATAGATGCTTCAGCGCCAATCGGGCGGCGAGGGTGTGGTCCAGAACGAGATTGGTCACATTCGCAGCCGCGCAGTGCGCCGAAATCCCCACCACCGGCGCCGTCACCTCGTCCATCGTCGAGTTCAGCAGCAGAAATCCGTCCACCGCCCGCTCGATCAACATGCGCGGATACTGCTCCAGAAGCTCCTGGTTCCAATTGTGGCAGGCGGTAAAGAAGAAGTAGTGTGCGCGGTCCAACTCCTGCATCACTCCGCTCATCACGCGCGTGAAATATCCCTCGCTCAGGTCCGGCGTCAGTACGCCCACGCTCATGGATTTGTTGCGACGCAGTGAGCGGGCGAAATAGTTGGGGCGATAATTGAGCCGCTTGGCTGCTTCCACGACCCGCTTCCGCGTTTCCTGGGGAATTGACCTGGCCGAAGGCGAGTTGTTCAGCACGAGGGAAACCGTGGTCTGGGAGAGTTCGAGATGTTCGGCCAACATGCGCAGATTCACGTGCCCGGATAGCGTTCGACTGCTTCCCTTTGTCATCTCTTGAGTAGTACCACTCGCCCCATGGCTGCGGCTACATCTTCCTTTTGAACTCTGTCGATTGGCCTTCCCAAACAAGGTTTATTGTAAATGGCACACAGAGCCGCGTGTACGCTTTGGGTTCTGGGTAGACCACTGGTGCGGCTTCAGTGGGGGAAGCCCGGCGATTCATGCGAATTTTTGCTCGTATGCATCTTATTTTTCATCGCTGTAACCTGCCTTTCACAATTGCCCGGTAGCCTGAAATGTGTGGACAGGACTGTGCCAGAGATCCGAGTCGCCCAATCCCTGCCTGAACCAGAAGCGGTGCATTCGCCAGAGCACCAGGCTGCGGCTGTGGCAGGGCATTCCGAGATTCGCCGCTATTTGCTGGCGCGCGGGAACTCGGCCGGAGCAGACCGCCTGTTCAAGGTTCTGATGACGCTTTGCGCGATCAGCATCTTCTTGATCGTTGCGCTCATCGCATACCAACTAGTCGACAAATCGCAGATGAACTGGGCGCGGTCAGGGCTTAAGTTCTTCTATACGGCCGTGAAAGATCCAGTGACAGGCCAGCCGCAATACTGGGATCCGGTCAACGGCAACTTCAGCGCCATCCCATTTATTTATGGCACCCTGGTGACTTCATTTTTGTCTCTGTTTTTTGCGGTTCCGCTGGCGGTTGGTGTGGCTGTTTTCCTTACCGAAATGTGCCCCGGCTTTCTGCGCGCGCCGCTTTCGTTTCTGACGGAGCTGCTGGCTGCAATTCCCAGCATCATCTACGGCTTGTGGGCGCTCTTTATTCTTGTCCCGCTGCTTCGCCAATATGCGAACCCTGTCCTTAACAAGACGCTTGGCTGGACGGGGCTCTTCGGCAGCGACAACCCTACCGGGCTGGGCTATCTTGCTTCGGGCGTCATTCTCGCCATCATGGTTCTGCCCATCATTTCCTCGCTCACCCGCGAGGTGATGACCGCCGTGCCCCAGTCGCAGCGCGAAGCTGTGCTGGCCCTCGGCGCAACGCGCTGGGAGATGATTCGCATGGGCGTTCTGCGCAATGCGCGCATCGGCATCGTGGGCGCCATTATTCTGGGTCTTGGCCGCGCGCTTGGCGAGACCATGGCCGTGCTGATGGTGATTGGCAACACGCCGGAGGTTCACAAGTCGCTTCTCGCCAATGGCGCAACCATGGCCTCAGTCATCGCCAACGAGTTTGCCGAGGCATTTAGCGATCTGCACCGCAGCGCTCTGGTCGAGATTGGTCTGGCGCTTTTCGTGGTCACGATTATCGTCAACATCTTCGCTCAGCTGCTGATCTGGGCCGTTACGCGGGGCACGCCATCGCGGGCGCATTGAGGGGTTTCGAGTGAATTCAGGTGGTTTCCAGCTTCGATCGAAAATGAGGATGGTCACTGACCACGCGGTCACGGCGCTGGCCGTTCTTGCCACGATTCTGGTGATTCTGCCGCTGGCGTTCATCTTCGGCTATCTCCTGATCAAGGGTGCAAGTTCGCTCAACCTGAATTTTTTCATCAAGGTTCCCGTGCCGGAGGGCGAACTTGGCGGCGGCATGGCCAATGCGATTGCCGGCTCGGGCGTTCTGTTGGGAATCGCCAGCCTCATCGGCGTTCCTCTCGGCATTGGCAGCGGCATCTTTCTGGCCGAGTTCGGCCGCGGCACCAGGCTGGCCAACGCTGTGCGTTTCACTGCCGATGTTCTCAACGGCGTGCCTTCGATCGTGATGGGAGTGACCGCCTATGCGCTGATCGTCTTTCCTCGCGTGCGTTTTCTGCCGTTTCTCGGTCACTTTTCCGCGCTTGCCGGCGGCGTGGCGCTGGGGATCATGATGATTCCTACTGTCTGCCGCAGCACGGAGGAGATGCTGCTGATGGTGCCGCACTCGATCCGGGAAGCCGCTCTCGGTCTGGGCGTGCCGAACTGGCGCTCCACGCTTTCCATTACCGTGAAGACCGCCTCGCCCGGCATCATTACCGGTTGCATGCTGGCCTTTGCGCGCGTTGCCGGTGAAACCGCGCCGCTGCTCTTCACGGCGCTGGGCAACGAGTTCTGGAGCACGAGCGTCAACGATCCCATCGCCGCTTTGCCTTTGCAGATCTTCAACTACTCCATCTCGCCCTACGAGGATCAGCACCGCATGGCGTGGGGAGGGGCGCTGGTGCTCATCGTGCTGATCGTGCTCGCCGTATCGCTGGTGAGATTTGTTACCAGCCGCGGCGTGCTGAAGGGCAACAGTTAACCGGAAGGAGAAATTCCCACGTGGGCGTCAGCATCGAGGTACAGAACCTGAACGCGTGGTATGGCTCGAACCACACGTTGCAGGACATCAACCTGAACATTCCCGCCAATCACGTCACGGCGCTGATCGGTCCCTCGGGGTGCGGCAAGAGCACCTTTGTGCGTTGCATCAATCGCATGCACGAAACCAATCCCATTGCGCGCGTTACCGGTACGGTGCGCATCGGCGGACTGGACATCTACGCCGACGCAAGGCCGGTCGAGATCCGGCGCCGCGTGGGCATGGTCTTCCAGCGTCCCAATCCCTTTCCCACCATGTCGATTTACGACAACGTCGCCGCCGGCCTCAAGCTCAACGGTTACTCCAACAGGAAGCGCCTCGACGAGATTGTGGAGAGGTCGCTGAAAAACTCCGCGCTGTGGGACGAGGTAAAGGACGATCTCAAGAAGAAGTCAGGCGCCAGTCTTTCCGGCGGTCAGCAGCAGCGCCTCTGCATCGCCCGCGCTCTTGCCGTCGACCCCGAGGTCTTGCTGATGGACGAGCCAGCCTCGGCTCTCGATCCCGTCTCGACCGCCAAGATCGAGGATCTGATTTTTCAACTGAAGTCGCAGTACACCATCGTCATCGTTACGCACAATATGCAGCAGGCGGCGCGCGTGGCGGAGAAGACCGGCTTCTTTCTCAACGGCCGCATGGTCGAGTTTGATTCGACCCACAAGATCTTTACCAATCCTTCCGACAAGCGCACGGAGGATTACATCACGGGCAGGTTCGGATGACACGCATTCGTTTTCAGCAGAGCCTTGAAGATCTCAAGGAGAATCTTCTCGTCATGGCCGGCCTCGCCGAGCAGGCCATTCAGCGCGCCATCGAGGCCTACCGCACGCGCGACCTTTCGATTTGCGACCTCGTCAGCCGCAGCGAGGTTGCCATCAACCGCATGGAGCGCGACATCGATCAGGCCGCGCTCGACCTGCTCGCCATGGAGCAGCCCATGGCCGTCGATCTGCGCTTCATTCTGAGCGTCATCAAGATCAACGCCGACCTGGAGCGTGTGGGCGACGCCGCAAAGAGCATCTCCGACCGCGTCCGCTTTATGGAGCGCATGGCGCATGCCGATCTTCCGGTTGACATTCCGCGCATGGCGGCCATGTCGGCCGACATGGTGCGCAAGAGCCTGCAGGCCTTTATCGAGGGCGATGCCGAACAGGCCCGCGGCGTGCTCACCATGGACGATGCCGTCGACCAGATGAATCGTTCAGCCTACAAGACGCTCACTCACGTGATGGAAGAAAGCAGTCATCTTGCGCCACAGGCGCTGAACGCGCTCATGATCTCGCGCAGCCTGGAGCGCGTTGCCGATCACGCCACCAACATCGCCGAGGACGTCATCTTCTGGGTGCAAGGCGATGATGTACGCCACGCCAAGAGCGTAGCCAAATTTGTGGCTGCCGCAGCGGCAAATGCAACCCCCATCCACGAAACTCCCCCCGCTCCAGCTTCGCAGGGGGTGGATTCTTCTCCATCCGATCCGAAAAGTGCGCCCCCTACACAGTAGCGCCGATCCGAGGCGGGCACGGTCAGGAACGGCGCGTGGTTTTAATTGCGAAGCGGAAATTCGCAAATTGACCGATTTGTTACCTTGCCGCGTGCGCGGCAACCGGTACACCCATCCTGTCCAGCTTGGTGCGCGCCGCACGCGCCTCCGGTGTGCGCGGATACCGCTGAATCAGCGATCGCAGTTCGTGAATCGCTTCAGCGCGCTTATTCTTGACCAGCAGAGCATAAGCCTTGTGCAGTTGCGCCGCAGGAGCTTTAGGGTTGCCGCTGAACTCTTCGATCACCTGGTTATAATCCGCAATCGCAGTCGTGTAGTCCTTTTGCTGATAGGCAATCTCGCCCAGGTAGAACAGAGCTGTTCCCGCCTGGTTGTCGAGCGGATAGTAGTGCACTACGTCCTGGAACTCGCCCTGCGCCACGCTATACTTGCCCGCCACATAGTCGCGTTCTGCGGCATCGAGCGTTTCCTTCAGCGGCGGCGCCTGCTGAACCGCGGGTGCCGTGGGTGCAGCCGGTGCGCCCGGCGTCGCGCCTGCCCCCGGTGCCATTCCAGGCATGGTCTCGGTTCCTGGCTGCACTGTGCCCGGCTGGGCAATGCCCGGTTGTGCTTGCGCCGGAGGCGCCTGCATGGCCTGCACCTGGGATTGCAGATCCTGGAGCTTCTTGTCCAGTTTGGAGATGCGTACCTTCAGCTCGTCCACTGAATCGTTTAAGGACTGCACCTGCCCGGAGATCGAATCCAGCTTGCCGTTCGTCGCCTCGCTCTGCGCGTTCAGGCTCTTCTGGATCGCGCTCACCGCGGCTGTCATCTGGTTGGCTTCGTCGGTCGTTTGCTGGGCCAGATTCTGCAGCACGCCCATCTTTGCATCCAGCGTCGATTGCAGCCGCTGCACCTGATCGAGCAACTGCTGCACCTGCGTCTGCAATTGCACGATCTCTTTTGAGACCGCATGTGCGCGCGGCGCGGAGGAAAGAAGAACGAAGCTCAAAACGGCGGTAGCGAACAAGCCTTTGCGAGCTGTGACAGAAATGTGCATGAGAAAACCTTCCTGATTACAGAATAGCGGACAGCAGACAGAAAACAGCAAGCAGCAAGCAGTCAAAAGCTGAGAGCTGATCGCTGCTTGCTGCCGGCTGTTTCCTGCTTGCTGAAGGCTTCTATCGGTCGATCTCAAACCCGTCCCGGCGGTTCAACTGCCAGCACTGTTCGGTTGACTCCGTGCAGAACGGCTTTTCCTTGCCGTAGCTGATGACGCGAATGCGATCGGCGGCAACGCCGGCTGCCACCAGTGCGGTCTTTGCCGACTGCGCGCGGTTCTGGCCCAGCACGAGGTTGTACTCGTTCGAGCCGCGCTCGTCGCAGTAGCCACCGATCACGATCTTGATGTTGGGGTGGCTCACCAGGTAATTGGCGTCCTGCGCCAGAACGCTCTGTGCGTCCGTGCGGATGTCGAATTTGTCGTAGTCGAAGAAGATGTCGTGTACGTTGGCCTTGAACTCCTCTTCTTCGCTCATCTGAGGCGCGGGAGCTGCGGCCACGACCGGAGGATTGACGGTTACACGCGCCGAAGCCTCGGCTGTGCCTCCCTCGCCGCGAGCAACCAGATGGTAGGTCGTCGACGTGGTCGGGGTCACCGTCTTTACACCAGAGGTAGGAACGTCGCCGATTCCGTCAATCGAGACCGAAGTGGCGTCCATGGTGCGCCAGGACAACTGCACCTGATCGCCGGAGGAAATGACGGTCGGTGTCGCGGTCAGTTGCGCGGTTGGGGCCGGCGCCGGAGCAGCTGCTGGAGGCGGAGGCGTGGGGGGGAGTGGTTTCTTATGCTTACAGCCAGTAACGGCTGTCAAGGCAATCAAGAGCAATGCAGAGGTGAACAGATAGTTCCGTCGTTTCAAGAGAGTTCTCCTTTTTTTCGATGGATCGCGTCGGTCCTATGGGCAATTCGGATTACTGTCCCCGTGTTTGCCAATGTCCGATTGATGTGCCAATTAAAATCATAGTCCATTGCGCCCCGGATCAAGCTCTTTTCCGCGCGCCGGCCTAATTCGAAAGTACCGATCTCCCGATCTGCCTCACGAGGCTAAGCGAGCGCATCGCGAGATTCCCCGGGTCCGGATCTTTGGATCTCGGATGGTGCGGCAGTTCGTTGATTCGCTGCCTTTTCACTTCCAACTCCAGTTCGGCATCGTATTGTCGCCCTTGAATGTGAGTTGCTGCTGATGGGTTCCGTCGCCCAGCATCGTCCAGATCTGGGTACGATGATTGATCTGACGCTGAAAGACGATGTGACGCCCATCCGGCGACCACGATGGAAAATCGTTGTTTCCGGCCTCGTGCGTAGCCTGCAACCACTGTTTGCTGACCGGGTCCATCACGTAGATGTCCTGCCCGCCGGGATCGCCGGGGCCGTACTTGCGGTTCCAGCTAAAGGCCAACATGCCGGTCGATGACCACGTGGGCGAGATGGCGTAGCCGCTGTCTGTCATGCGCTGCACATTCGATCCGTCCTGGTTCATCAGGTAGATCTGCGGCTCACCCGTGCGGCCGCTGACAAAGGCCAGTTGCGTTCCCGTGCGCGGATTCCACACTGGCGAGACATCGGAGCCAA
>JAJYFA010000179.1 GCA_021790995.1 Acidobacteriota bacterium | reverse complement strand
GCCGCGCCGGCGCGCGCCGCGTCGGGCTCGACGGCCGCCACCAGAGCCGCGCCCGCCTGCTCTGCTTCAAGCTCGCGCAGGACGCGCAGATGGTTGCGCCCAAAAGCGCCGGCGCCCACCACCGCCACGCGAATTTGCTGTTTGCTACCGATGCCGCGCCTCTTTCCTAGCCGTTCCCTTCGACCGCCTTCAGGCAGCGGCTGTAGAGATCGAGCAACTGATTCACGTGCTCGTCAGGTTTGGCCGCGCCGGCGCCGCTGAAACCCGTCGTAGGCGCAGCCTGCTTGCCCACGCCCGTTGTACCCGCCACAAACTTCATCAGGTCGAGTGCAATATCTTCATTGCGCCGAGCTCCCAGCCCTGCGCCCGTCAGTGTGTCCATATGCAAGTTCTCCGAAGTCAGATGCTACCAGATCATGCGCAAATAAACTGCGAGGCGCTTCACAGGCTCATCCCCAAAAGGCAAAGAGCCCAACCAACCTGCTGACTCGCGGATTTGCTATCCCTACCCGCTCCGCTACTCTTTTAAGAGAATGCCGCTCGCCTATATCGCCCTCGGCGCCAATCTTTCGATCCCCGCAGGCCCGCCCCAAGCCACGCTGGCCGCAGCCGCTGAGCGCCTCGCCGCCTGCGGCCACATCGCCGCGCGTTCCTCGCTCTACTCCACAGCGCCGGTCGGCTTCGCCAAGCAGCCCCGCTTCGTCAACGCCGTCCTGGCCCTCGAAACCAATCTTTCGCCGCGCAATCTGCTCTCAACCCTCCTCGCCATCGAGCACGACTTCGGCCGCAAACGCGACCCGCGCCGGCCCAGCGGCCCGCGCACCCTCGATCTTGACCTGCTCTTCTACGACGACCTCGTGCTTGCCGCATCCGGCCTCGAACTCCCGCACCCGCGCCTCGCCGAACGCGCCTTCGTCCTCGTCCCGCTCCACGAGATCGCGCCGGACCTCCGCGATCCCCGCTCCGGAAAAACCATCTCCCAACTGCTCGCAGAACTGCCAGTGCCCAGCGCGCCCGAGGGAGTGGTAAGAATCAAGTGTGAACGCTGGGCCGCCTTCGCTTGATAAGGCGGTAGATCGGCGCCGAAAATAGATGAGCCGCCCGCAGGCGGCCCATCCGATTCCAGCGAATAAAACTCTTGTCGTAGTCCGTACTCGCTATTGGCGCGACTCGCGACCGGTCATGCAATTATCCCCGCGCCCACCGCCTCCGCATCGACCAGAGCAGCGCGAGCAGGCCCGTTCCCAGCAGGACCATAGACGATGGCTCAGGAGTGGCCGCCGATGGCAGTCCGGCCTGCGCATAAACGAGCGCATCGATTGCGCTGTTTTCGGTGGGGTCGGTTGCTAAAAAGGTCGCATTCCCGCTGTCTTAGGACAGATAGAAGCTGACCTGGTACTGATTGCCAACGTTCGTGGCAACCGTCTGGCTGATCGCGTCATACGCCCCAACCGCTCCGTCGTACCAGCAGTTCGAGCCGTTATACCCGCAGCTTGAACTCAGTTGTCCACCGGAACTGGCGCCGTAAATGTTCGCATAGGTCCAGTCGGGGATATTCGAACTGCCGGAGGTACCGCTGGAGAAATCGCCGTTCAGCAGCAGGTTTCCGCTCGATGTCGTGAGATCTACCAGCGACGCATCGGAAAAGGAGATAAATGCCGGGTCGTCGCGAAAGGCGAAGGTAATATTCGTGTTCGCCAGAGCCGCCGTAAAGTCGACCGTGTAGAGCTGCGCACTGTACGGGATTGGCTGACCATTCAGATCCAGAATTGCTCCCGCCGGTGGTGGATAATCGGCGAATGCCGCCACGCTTCCCATCAGTAATACGATACTTGCCAGAACGATAATCTTGCGCATGAAATCTCCTTGCTTTCCAAGTTTGCGTTTCAGACAGATTCCTCCCGTCTTGTTTACAGACAGAAGTTAACGATGAAGTATTGCTAACGCCAGCTGCACGTTTGCCTCCAAAGCAAGGACCTCTAACATATTGAAAAATCAAGGTCTGTGGAAATTAAATCGATGGTAATGTGCATAATATTGCATGTAAATATGGGAAAATGGGTAAAATAATTCCAACACCAAGACGGGAAGTCCGCGGCATCTGCATCTCGACTTCGTCGCCAAAACACCCGGAATCGTCCAACCGGAACCTACCGCGGCTGGAATCTCGCGTGCTCCTCGGTACCCGCCCATTCCTGCATCGCTCTGTCCGTCCCTGGCCCAGCCCGTCTTGCCCGCGTCTCGAAACCGTGGTCTGCCAGGACGCTTTAGAATCGTCCCGTGGACAATCCCTTCGAGGTGCTCAAGACTACCCCAACTGGCGGACGCCGCGCGCGCCTCCATCTGCCGCACCAGACCGTCGAAACCCCTGTCTTCATGCCCGTCGGCACGCAGGGAACGGTCAAGGCCGTCCCGCAAGAGACGCTGGAAGCTCTCGGCGCCCAGATCATTCTCGGCAACACCTATCACCTCTACCTGCGCCCCGGCCACGAGGCCATCCGCCGCATGGGCGGCCTGCACCGGTTCATCAGTTGGCCGCGCGCCCTGCTCACCGACTCGGGCGGCTTCCAGGTCTTTTCTCTCAACGAACTGCGCAAGGTCACTGACGACGGCGTGCGCTTCCGCTCCCACCTCGACGGGAGTTCACACTTTTTTACCCCTGAACATTCCGTGGAAGTCCAAATCGCTCTCGGCGCCGACATCGTCATGGCCTTCGACGAGTGCACGGAATATCCCGCCGATCGCGTTCGTGCCGAAGAGAGCCTGCGCCTTACCATGGCCTGGGCGCGGCGGTCGCTCGATCACTTCCGCGCCCACCGGCACGAAGTAGCATGGTTGGACGAGTTCGGAGGGCGGACGCAGCGCCTCTTCGGGATCGTCCAGGGCGGCATGTACCGTGACCTCCGCCGCCAGTGCGCCGAGCAACTGATCGAGATGGACTTCGACGGCTACGCCATCGGCGGCCTGAGCGTGGGCGAGCCGCGCGAGCTGACCCTCGAAATCATCGCCGAGACCCTGCCGCTGCTGCCCAAAGACAAGCCTCGCTACGTAATGGGCGTCGGCTACCCTGACGAGATCGAACAGTACGCGCGCCTCGGCGTCGACATGATGGATTGCGTCCTTCCCACGCGCGCCGCGCGCCATGGCCTGCTCTTCACTAGCGAAGGCCGCCTGAACATCAAGAACCGCCAGCATGCAGAGGACCAGAACCCGCCCGATCCCCACTGCGATTGCCCCGTCTGCCGGCGCTACTCCCGCGCCTACCTGCGCCACCTGATGCAGTCCAGCGAAGCGCTCTCCGGCACGCTCAACACGATCCACAATCTGGCGTTCTACCTCGGCATCATGCGGCAGGTGCGCGCGGATCTTGAAGCCAGCAGCAGGCCGTAGTCAGCAAACTGCAAAAAGCCCAGGTTCACACCTCTTTAGAGAGACCGATCGAAGGGTAGAACCTCGCCCGCGCGCCGCAGAGTTCGCCAGCCTCGTTAGTTCCTCGCCCACGCGGTCCAGAACGCCCGGCCAATCGCCCGGAGTCAGCTGCCGAAAAAGCCGCGCCGAGGGGTACCACGGCGTCGTCTCCGAGGCTTCCATCCAGCGCCAGTCCGCGAGGTGCGGCAGCAGAATCCACACCGGCTTGCCCATGGCCCCGGCCAGGTGCGCGATCGATGTGTCGGTGGTAATCACCAGATCGAGTCCGGCAACCAGCGCCGCCGTCTCCGCCAGATCGCGGTCGCCGCTCGACCCGTCCCAAAGGGAAATCTCCACAGGCAGGTCAGCCAACTGTTCAGCCGCCTCGCCCTTTTGCAGAGAGACCCACGTCGGGCCAATCTCCCGGCCTGCTCCGCGCAGCAGCGGCAAAAGTGTAGCCAGGCGCATCGAGCGCAAATGATCCGCCTTGTAACGCGGATTGCCCGTCCACGCGAGGCCGATGCGCAACCCTGGGCCGCGGCTGGGAAACTGCGCGAGCTTTTCCGCCGCCAGTTCCAGGTCCGCGCCCAGGTACGGACCATCCCACGGAACCATATCGACGGTGGCGCGAAAGACCGCCGGCAAGCTTAGCAGCGGACATTCGAGATCGAACTCTGCCGGGTCCGCGCCCAGCACCGCCGTCTCCGCCAACCCCGCGCGCACCACGGCGAGCGAACGCATGAGCCTCTCGGCCGCCGGCTGTGCCTGCACAATCGGCGCTCCGCCCCGCGCCGCCACCAGCGCGGCGTAGCGGCAGAACTGGATCGTGTCGCCCAGCCCCTGCTCGGCGTGCAGCAGCACCCGTTCGCCGCACAACGCCTCGCCACGCCAGCGCGGTTGCCTGAACCGCCGCCGCCGGTGCACCTCGCGAAAGCCCCACCGCGCCTCGTAGTTGGCCCATCCCCGCTCCCAGTCGCCCAGCCGCAACTCGGTGAGCGCCAGGTTATACCGGGCGCCGGCATTCTCCGGGTCGCGCTCGACCGCTTCCTCATGCGCCCGAAGCGCCTCGTCCATCCGTCCCAGATCGATCAGCGAGTTGCCGCGGTTCGAGGCCGCCGCCTGATTGCCCAGCGCCTCGGCCCGCTCGAATCTCTCGATTGCCTCCTCTTGCCGCCCGTCGAGGTGCAGCAGGATTCCATGCATGTTGACAGCCTCGTCGAACTCGGGATCTCGCGCCAGCGCCCAGCGCAGCCAGCCCCAGGCACCGGCCAGGTCCCGCTCGGCGATGCGAAACTGGCACCACGCCACCAGCGTCTCCACCTGCGCGGGATTCAGCGCGAAGGCCTTGCGCAGACAGTCCTCGGCGGGCTCCGGGCGCATCCGCTCGCGCTCCAGAATCGCCAGATTGACCCAGCCGGAGATCAAATCGGGCCGCAGCGCCACGGCCCGTCGCAGCGCCGCTTCGGCAAAGATGTCCTGCCCCTGTTCGCGCAACAGGCTGCCCAGGTTGATCCACGCGGCGGCAAAGTCGGGGCGCGCGGCCACGGCCCGCCGGTAGCGTGTCACCGCCTCGTCTTGCCGCCCCAACCGAGCCAGCACGAACCCGGCGGCAAACTCACCCTCCGCAAGCCGCGGCCGCAGCGCCAGCGCGGCCTCGTACCACGCCAGCGCCTCTTCGTTGCGGCCCTGCATGGCCAGCGCGTTGCCCAATCCTAAATGCGCGGCGGCCATCCCCGGCTGCCGCCGGAGAGCCATCTCGAACTCGGTCAGCGCCTCCCGCGGCAGTCCCGCGGCAATCTTCAACTCGCCCAGTCCCAGCCGCACCAGCGCATTTGTCCCGTCGAGCCGCAGCGCCTGCGCGTACACCTTTGCCGCCTCCTCGCGTCTCTCTGCCGTCGCCAGCGCCTGCCCTAGCGCAACCCACGCCGGCACGAACTCCGGAGCAGCCGCTACCGCCGCCGAAGCCATCTTGACGGCTGCCTCGGTTTGCCGGCTGGCCATCGCCACCAGGCACATGCCGGCGAGTGCGTCGGCGTGCATCGGGTTCTTCGCGAGCGTCTGCTGGCAGCCGCGCGCGACCGCCGTCAGGCAACCGCAAAGATCCGGCGGCGCTGGCCCATGGGCCGCAACAGGCTGGGACGCCGCGCTGCCCGAAATCGTAATCGCGTCTGCAATCGACCAGGCCCGTCCTGCCGGCAAAGGGTCCAACTTGCACGTCATGCACTGAACCTAGTTCCGCGGGAAGCCGCGCTCAAGAGCGGCGCGCGTCCGACGGAGGCAAGTCGCGGCTGAGATTCCCACAGTCATCGCCGGTTCCAATTTGGGACCGCGCCGGACGCGGCGTTCACTCTGGCGCGTCCGCGCTATGATCGACTTGTGCCTGCGAGTCCCCATCTCGGCGACATTCTGGCCAACTCGATTACCCACGGCATCGGCGCCGCGCTGGCCATTGTCGGGGCCATCTGCCTCATCGTGGCTTCGACGCACGGCTCGGCGCGGGTCGTCGTCGCTTGCGCGGTCTTTTCCGGCTCGCTGATTCTGGTTTATCTCTCCTCGACGCTCTATCATGCGCTGGTGCGCACCCGCGCCCGGCCGGTCTTTCATGCCCTTGACCACGCGGCGATTTACATCCTCATCGCCGGCACCTACACGCCTTTCACGCTGGTCTCACTGCGCGGCCGGCTGGGCTGGACTCTGTTTGGCGTGGTGTGGGGGCTGGCCATCATTGGGGTGGTGGCCAAAAGCATCGCGATGGACCGCTTCACGCACGGCCCGCTCGCTTTTCTCTCGACGGCGATCTACCTGGCGCAGGGATGGCTCGTGGTTTTCGTGGCGCGCTCGCTCTTTCACGCCATCGGCTGGCACGCCACCTGCTGGCTGGCGGCCGGAGGACTTGCCTACACGCTCGGTGTCATCTTTTACGCCCTTGACCGTATCCGCTACTTCCACGCCGCGTGGCATCTCTTTGTGCTCGCCGGCAGCGCCGCCCACTACTTCGCCATCCTGTTTTATGTTGTCCCGCCCCGCACTTAGGCTTCCCTGGTCCCTATTGCCTATTGCCTGTCTCCCACATTCTGCCAGTTCGTAAGCGGCTTCTTCGAGAAGCGTCCCCAAACGTGATTCACAGCCACCACCCAGGGTACGGCCACCGAGAAGGCGAACCGGGCCAGCACGGCCTTGGCTCCAAAACGGCCCAGATGCCGCCAGTCGCGGTGAAAGGCGTACCACGATTCGAGCGCCAGAATCGCCAGCAGCGGAACCCGCGTCCACGCGAGGCTCGCAAGCGCCAGCACCTCCAGAGCGCAGCGGGCGGCATTGCGAAACATGCGGGCCCAGCGCACTCCGGCCTGACCGTCGCTGAAGGCGTAGCGCGCCATTTGATGGGTGGCCGAGCGGAAGCTGTTTCCCGGCCGGTAGTGCGCCTTGGCGTTAGCGATGAAGGCCGGCTTCGTTCGCTGGCGCGCTTCGAGATCGAAGAGCGTATCCTCGCCCACCAGCACCTCTTCGGGGAAGCCGCCGATCCGCTCCCAGAGCGATTTGGTGAAGGCCATCGACCGCGCCGTGCACGACTTGGTGGGTTCCGCCGGTGAGAGCCGGATGCTGAAAAACGGCGCCGAGGCCACGTCCCACACCGTGCAGCCATTGGCATCGAGACACGAGCCGCCCAGCGCGTACTCTGCCTCGCCGGCGGCGATCGGCGCGGTCAGGTTCCTGAGCCAATCTGCCGCGTAGGTGCATCCGGCATCGGCACAGGCGATGATCTCGGACCTGGCCGCGCGAATCGCGACATTGCGCCCGCGCGACACCGGTCCGGGCGAGTACTTCAAACTGCACGTCTCGTCGCGGATCGGCTTCAGACGCTCATCCCGAGCCGCCGCGGCCTCCAGCCACTCCCAGGTGCCGTCTGTCGAACCGCCGTCGACCACGATCACCTCTGCCGCCGAAGGCTCCTGTCCGAGCAGGCTCGGAACCACGCGGCCAATATCTTCGGCCTCGTTCAAAACCGTGGCCACAATGCTCACAGGCTGCATGGAGGCAGTATACGAGCCGGATTCCGCCCTGCATGAATTCCTTGAGCTTT
>JAJYFA010000178.1 GCA_021790995.1 Acidobacteriota bacterium | reverse complement strand
GCGTAACTTCTTTGCCATCAAGATTCTGGCCGCAGGCCACTGAAACAAAGGAACTTGTCCTGCTTTGCGCCTGCCATGCGATTGAAAAGAAAGAAGTTCTTTACAGAGACCGTAGAGGGGGGCCCCCAGGGGCAGGTAAACCGGCAAGCGTCCACTACTTCTTTACCTTGCGCGCTTCGGCGTCGGGGTCCCAGAAATTGGCGGACAGGTTCTGGTTGTAGACCGCGCGCGTAATGTAATACTGGCGGACGGTGTCGCCATTCTTGAGGCGCGTGATGGTGAACGGGGTTGGGAAGCCGTCGATGGTGTGATAGTCGTCGTACTCCTCCACCTCGGTGTTCTTGTCGTGGTAGGTGGGATCGCGCCACTTGAAGATGCGTTGCAGAGGCAGATGGGTGTCGTTGTCGATGAGGATGGTGATGGCATCGTTCTCGGGCGAGATCAGCGTCACCTGCTCGGCCAGGTGCCGCTCGGCCATGTGCTGGCCCTCGTAGAGCAGAAGCGTCTGCGGATTCTTCATCCACACTTTCACTGCTGTCTCGATGGAGTGGTCACGGCGGCGCAGGTAGTCGTCCAGCGTGTCCTTGTCGATGGCCTTCTTGCCGCGGTATGTCACCTCCCAGCCCTGGCGGCCGACGAAGAACTCCACCACGTCGCGGTGCTTGGTGACCTCGATGCGGTCGTGATCGGGCCACTGGTGAAACTCGAAGAGCTCCGTTGTGCCGGGGTCTGGATTGCCGTGAAAGAAGGCGGCGACCTTCCCCTGGAGCATCTGGTTTTTTATGTCGAGCCAAGCCTCGCCGCCGAGCGCCTTCACCATGGCGTTGAGAGCTTTCCGCGCCTGCTGGGCGTTTTTCCGCGCATCTTCGTCGGGCGTCTGCGTTTGCGTATGAGCCAAGTGCGGCGCCGCGAACGCCAGGGCCAGGATGAACATGGTTGCGAGTTTGGCGATTCTCATCGGTTCCTCGTGACAGCAGACAGTGAACAGCAGGCAGCAAACAGCCAAGAGCACTCGGCTTCCATCATCACGGAACCGCACTGCCGGCTGTCTGCTGCGCTGTCTTTCATCCCATCAGCACCGCGCCGCCGTTGACGTTCAGCACTTCACCCGAGATGAACCCGGCGAGCGGTGTGCAAAGAAAGACTACTGGACCGGCGACCTCGCGCGGGGTTGCCACGCGGCCCAGCGGAATGGCGGCGGTAATCCTTGGGCCTGCCGCGGGGTCGGCCAGCGTCGAGGCTGTCATGCCGGTTGCCACCCATCCCGGCGCCACGCAGTTCACCAAAATGCCTTTGGGCGCAAGCTCCGTCGACAGGCTCTTGGTGAGACTGATTAAAGCGCCCTTTGTCACGGCGTAGTCGGCGTGGAAGGCCTCGCCACGCTGGCCGGCCGTGGAGCTGATGAGAACAATGTGGCCCTTTGCGCCGCAACTCGTGGCGCCGGCGTCCAGACCGGCTGCCGTACGGGCTGTCTGGCCTGCGCGTATCTTTCCATTCCCGCCGTCGATTTGATTTTCGAACCGCGCCACCGCCGCCTGCACCAGCCCGAAGACGGCATCCAGATTGACCGCAAGCGTGCGCCGCCATTGCGCTTCATCCATCCGTGCGATGGGTGCGTCTTCGGGCGGCCATACGCCGTGGTTGACGACCAGAATATCGAGCCGCCCCATGGCTCTCACCGCGCTTTCGACCAGCGCCCGTCCATCTGCCGGCGAACTGAGTTCCTGCTCAATCGCCAGGCATAACGGATTGCCCGCTGCGTCAGCGCCGCCGCACTCTGCCGCCAGCTCCTCGGCCCGCGGCCGCGCCTCGCGGAAGCTGAAGGCCACCCGCGCGCCAGCCTCGCGCAGCAGGCGCACCGTCTCCGCGCCAATGCCGCGCGAGCCGCCGGTCACGAGCGCAACTTTTCCGTCCAGAGCCAGACTTAACGCCATAGGCCCACGCTACCCGATTGCCGGAAGCGATGTCGAGTGCTTCGCAGGTGTCACACCGCCCGCAGCACACGCGCGGGCAGCAGGATGATGGCCTTCACCAGCTCCAGCGCGCCGCCGACAGCGATGCCCATCACGCGGAACGGCAGTAGCACCAGCCATACCAGCGGATAAAGTACCAGGGCCACCAGCGCCAGAGGCCAGCACAAGACAAGCAGAATGCACCACAAGAGAAACTTGACCATGATTGCACCTTCCTTGCGAGCGAATGCCCAATCGGCCCCATCCAGATTCTTCTACGGAAATGCGCGCCGCCAGGTTCCACCCGCGCTACATCTTCTTCTTTGCGCAGTGCTTCTTCGCTCTTTTCTGCTTGCGGATCGCCTTCGCGCGCTCCTTTGTGGGCAGCCAGAGCAGAGGTTCTTGTTTTTGTTTGCGCCGGAGAAACACGATGCGATTGCCCTGTCGGCAAAGACAGCTTCGCGGAACGAAGGCCGCAAGCGGCGTTTAGACTGGTAAGGTTCCCTCGACGCGCATGACCCACCGCCTTCAATCCCTTCGCCGGTTTCGCTTCAATCGGCCGCAACGCATTGCGGCGGCGCTGCTGGGCCTGTTTCTGCTTCAGGGGTTCTGGGTCGTCAGCCGCCAGACGCTGAGCGACCGCGACTACCAGTACGCACGCTGCGGGCGGGAGACCTGGGAGAAGCCCTCGCCGCTGGCCGGCTACTACACATCGTGCGGGAACATTCGCGACGGCATTCTGGCCTACCGGATAGCAGGGCTTCCACTGACGTTGAATCTTCTGGTCGAGCGCGGGCTCGACCGGGTGCGCAAGCCGGAGGATCGCGTGGTGCAAGAGGGTGGCGAGCTCAGCACGTGGGAGTTGCGCCATCAGATGACGCATATTCTCCTGCTGCTGCGGCTGCCGTTTCTGTTTGCCGGTTTTCTGCTGGGCGGCTGCATCTGGTGGGTTACGCGGCGGCTCTACGGCAACCTAGGCGGCTACACGGCGCTGGCGCTCTACTGCTTTTCGCCGGCGGTGCTGCGCGCCTGCCTTTCGCCGAACTCCGAGGTGCTGGCGGCTCTGGGTGTCTACGGCGGCGTTTATACATGCATCGGCGTGGCCCACGCCATGCAGGGACCGCGGCGCAAACCGGGGCCCCCATCGACAGGTCTTCGTTGCTGGGGTGGAAAATGGCGGCCGCGCATCGTGCTGCTCACAGCGATTCTCGGCGTGGCGGCGGCCGCGCACATTGTGGCCTTGCCGGTGACGGCGCTGCTGGGCCTGGCGGCGATGCTCTGGGTCGCCGAGGGCCACAGGAGCCAGGCGCTGCCGGTGATGCTGATGGCTTCGGCCGGCGCGCTTGCAATCGTCTTTGCCTGTTACGGCTTCTCGCCTGATGCCGCGAGCTACGTCTTCCGCTCGTCGGCAGGGTTCCTGGGGCTTTCGCTCGATCCGGCGCAGCGGTTCTTTGGCGCGTTCGCGAATGGCGGTATCACGATTGCCGCGGGCGCCACTCTGATGCTGTACCTGGGAACACGCCGATCACGCTACTTCGGCAACACAACTCCGTTGTTTTGCGCTTTGTTTTGCATGGTGCTGGTGATGACGGGCGCACCGGGAAGCCCGTGGCTCTGGGCGCAGCCCTTCCTGCTCACGTTTGTGGGCGGAGTCTTCGCCGATGCCTATGAAGGCCCGCGCAGCCGCTGGGCGCTCGGCGCGGCAGCGGCGGTGATGGCGCTGCAGGCAGTGCTGTGCGCGTTGAGTTTGCCAGCACTGACGTAACGGACCAGAAAGAATGAGCGGAGCTGGCGGGACTGGCAGCCTGCGGCGAAAGTTAAAAGTCCACAAACAGCCGTCCCTCGGATACTGACGCTCCACTCATTCTGCTGGCTTTACTGGCACGACGAAAGTCGTGCTCTTTCAAAACCAGACATTCACCGCAGGCAGCCGCGCAGGAAGATCCAGCGCCTCAAGGGTAATTCAAAGAAAAATAAGGATTTATTTCAATCCCTCTGCCTTGCTAAAATCCCCTCCCAGCCTCTAAAATAGATGCAGGACCTGCGGACCCGGCCTCGCTTTTTCCGGACTTTTGCGCCCTCCTGCACGCCCTCACAAGACTATGGCAGACCATCAGAACCCAGAGCTTCCTCTCGGCGGCACCAACCCTCCCGGCGGCACGAACCTCATTCCCATCAACATCGAAGAGGAGATGCGCCGTTCTTATCTCGATTACTCGATGTCGGTGATTATCGGGCGCGCGCTGCCCGATGCCCGCGACGGGTTGAAGCCCGTGCACCGCCGCATCCTGACGGCGATGGACCGCGAGGGGATGCAGCACAACAAGAAGTATTCGAAGTGCGCCGGCGTGGTAGGCGAATGCCTGAAGAAATACCACCCGCATGGGGATTCGTCGGTGTACGACGCGCTGGTGCGCATGGCGCAGCCCTGGTCATTGCGCTATCCGCTGGTGGATGGGCAGGGCAATTTCGGTTCGGTGGACGGCGACCCGCCGGCAGCCTACCGCTACACCGAATGCCGCATGGAGCGTATCGCCGAAGAGATGATGGCCGACATCGAGATGGAAACCGTGGACATGGTTCCCAACTTCGACGAGACCACCACGGAGCCGGCAGTGCTGCCGACGCGGATTCCGACGCTGATTGTCAACGGGTCCAATGGAATCGCGGTAGGCATGGCCACGAACATTCCTCCGCACAATCTCACTGAGATACTCGACGCGACGATCGCTCTGGTGAAGAACCCCAAGGGCGGATTGGCCGAAGTGCTCAAGCACGTACACGGGCCCGACTTCCCCACCGGCGCCATTCTCTATGGCCGCAGCGGAATCGTCGATGCCTATCGCACGGGCCGAGGCCGCTTTCTGATGCGCGCGCGCGTGGCTACGGAAAATGTTGGCAAAGACCGGCAGGCGCTGATCGTCACCGAACTTCCCTACCAGGTGAACAAAGCCTCGATCTTCAAGCGCATCGCTGAGCTGGCCGAAAACAAGGTCGTTACAGACGTCGAAACCAGCACGGAATGGACGCGCGACGAAAGCGACCGCGACGGCATGAGGATGGTGATCGGCCTCAAGCGCGGCGCGCAGCCTGAAATTGTGCTCAACCAGCTCTATAAGCACACGCAGTTGCAGGAGAGCTTCTCGATGATCTTCCTGGCCGTGGTCAACGGCCAGCCGCGCGAACTGGGCCTCGCCGATGCCATTCAGGTCTTCATCGACCATCGCGTTGACGTGGTGCAGCGGCGCACGGTCTTTCTGCTGCGCAAGGCGCGCGAGCGCGAACACATCCTGGAAGGCCTGAAGATCGCGCTCGACAATCTCGATACCGTGATCCGGATCATCCGCGCATCGAACTCCCGCGCCGACGCCCGCGAAAACCTGTACGCATGGGGCAAGGGCAAGGACATCGTCATCAAGCTCGACCGCGAGCCCGGTCCCCACGAGGAAAAGGGCCTCACGCTGCGCCAGGTCGACGCCATCCTCGAATTGCAACTCTACCGGCTCACTCAGCTTTCGGTCGACGAGATTCTGAGTGAACTGGAAGAGATCCGCGAGAAGATTGCCGAATACGAAGAGATTCTGGGCAGCGACAAGAAGCTGCGCGCGGTGATCGTGAAGGAGCTTGAAGAGGTTCGCGAGAAGTACGGCGACAAGCGGCGCACCGAGATCGTGGACGAGAGCGCCGAGCTCCAGCTTGAAGACCTGATCGCTGACGAACAGGTTGCGGTCACGGTCAGCCACCAGGGCTACCTCAAGCGCACGCCCATCTCCATCTATCGCCAGCAGCGGCGCGGCGGCACGGGCCGCATGGGCATGAAGACGCGCGAGGAGGACTTCGTCTCGCAGCTCATCATCGAGTCCACGCACGCCTACCTGCTCTGCTTCACAAACAAGGGCCGCGTCTACTGGCTCAAGGTCTACGAGATTCCCGACGTGAGCGCGGCCGGCAAAGGCAAATCCATCCAGAGCCTTCTCGATCTGCAGCAGGGCGAGAAATGCTGCGCGATTCTCGGCGTGCGCGATCTCGAAGAAGAGGGTAAATACATCTTCTTTGCCACGCAGAAGGGCACGGTGAAGAAGACGCCGCTCAAGGACTTCTCGAACGTCATGTCGCGCGGCATCATCGCCATCGGCATCGATACCGATGATGAACTGGTGGTGGCGCGCATCACCGACGGATCGCAGGTCGTCTTTTTGGCCACGCACATGGGCCTGGCGATTCGCTTCGAAGAGAGCGACGTGCGCTCGATGGGGCGGCCGGCCCACGGTGTGCGCGGCATTAGCCTGGTCAAGAACGACTACGTAGTCGGCGTTGCCGTCACGCCCAAGGAGCACGCTGCGGGCGCGTACCGTATTCTCTCTGTCACGGAAAACGGCTTTGGCAAGCGCACGAATGTCGAGGAGTATCGCCTGCAGACACGCGGCGGCAAGGGCGTCAAGAACCTTTCCGTTACCGAGCGCGTGGGCCGCGTGAGCTCGATCCAACTTGTCGACGACAACAGCGAGCTGATGGTGATCAGCCAGTTCGGCAAGATCATCCGCATCGATACCAAGACCATCCGCTCGGCAGGCCGCGCCACGCAGGGCGTGCGGCTGTTGAACCTCGATCCCGAAGATAAGGTCGCCGCCGCGGTGATCATCCCGCCTGAAGAGCTGAACGGCAACGGGAACGGCAATCACGAGGGCGAGCAGGGGACGCTGTTGCAGTAGGATGAAAGCAAGCGGAGCGAGCCAAATGGATAAGACTGTTCGTCGCGTAACCGATATCGAGGAGCAGCAAGCCGAAACCTACCGCTATTGGCAGAGCCAGCCAGTCGGGGATCGACTTTTAGCAGTCTGCGATCTGAGCGAGGCCGCATATGCATTCGTTGCTAACTTCAAAGGAGCGCCGGCTCATGATGACCAAGGACTTCAAGGATCTCCTTCGCGCGCTGAACGCAAACGCAGTTAAGTACCTTATTATTGGCGGCCACGCCCTCGGCGTGCATCTCGTGCCGCGTATGACCAAGGATCTGGACCTCTTCATTCGCTCCGATGAGGAGAACGCCAAGGCTGTGTATCGGGCACTGGCGCAGTTCGGAGCCCCACTAACGGGGATGAGCCCGGCGGATTTCGCCGATGGTACAACCTTCCAGATCGGCCAGGAACCCGACCGCATCGACCTCCTGCAACAGATTGACGGGATCAGCTTCGACGAAGCATGGGCGAACCGTATCGAAGGCTCGGTGGATGGCGAAGTCCCTGCCAGTGTGATCTCAAGAGACGATCTGATCCGCAACAAACTGGCCAGCGGCCGGGAACAGGACTTGCTGGACGTGAAGAAGCTGAGAGCGCTGGGCGACGCAAAGCAGGAGTAAGACAGCTACGCCTTTGTTGTCTCTTTCCGCGACCAATAGAGATACACCGGAATCCCCAGCAGCACCAGGATCAGCCCCGGCCATGTGTACTGCGGCTTGTAGCGCAGAAGGGCGGCGCAGATGACGGTCGCCATCGCGATGTAGAGCGCGGGCAGATACGGGTAGCCGAAGGCTTTGTACGGTCGCGGCGCATCGGGCCGCTTCACCCGGA
>JAJYFA010000022.1 GCA_021790995.1 Acidobacteriota bacterium | reverse complement strand
GCCGCGCGAAGAAGACGGTAGGCTCCAGGTTATTCATGCGACATCTATTCCCCAGTAGCGTTGTTCAAAATAGTTGATAACTGAGGGCAGGTAAGGAGTACGTGAAGAGGCAGATCGTCTATATAAATGGCTTTGAGCAGATAGTGGCCAATCCTGAGACTGCACCACTGCCGGAATGGCCGTTCGTCGACCGGCCGTTCACTGCCGGCTCGGTTCGCGTTCGATCAATGGCACCCAGAAGCGGAAACGCGCGCCGCCGCCGGGAACATTCGCGGCCTCGATGCCGCCGCCGTGCGCCTTGAGAATGGCGCGCGTAATGGCCAGGCCCATTCCCGAACCTTTGTGCTGGCCAGCGCTGCGCTTGCCGCGATAAAACTTCTCGAAGATCAGCGGCAGATCGTGCGGATCGATGCCGGGGCCGTTGTCTTCCCCCCAGAATTCCAGTCGGTCGCCGTTGCGCGCGCAACCCAGCTTCAGTCGCGTCCCGGGTGGCGTGTGGCCGGCAGTGTTTTCGAGCAGGTGGCGCAGCACACGGCCCAGCAGATGCGCATCGAACCACGCCGGCGCGCTCGCATCATTCTCTCCGGCTGCAATGCTCACCTTGTGCGCCGCGAGCGCCTTGCGCGACTCTTCCACGGCCTGGTCGAGAAGCGCGCGCGGATTCTGCGGAGTCAACTTGACCTTCACCACGTCGGCGTCGATTTCGGCCATTTCGACGGCGTCACCGATCAGCATGTCGAGCCGCGCAGCTTCTTCGTCGATGATGCGTGCCATGTCGATGCGCGCGGCTTCGTCCAGGCCGCCGCTTTCAATCAGCGTTGTTGATGCGGCGCGGATCGACGTAAGCGGGGTGCGCAACTCGTGGGTGAGGGAATCGATGAGTGCCGAGCGCAACCGCTCACCCTCGCGGATTGCCTCCACGCGGGTTGCGGTTTCCATGGCAATCGAACGCGCCACGGCGATCGAGACCTGGGCGGCGATGGCCACGGAGACCTCGCGCGAGAGTGTGTCGGGCCGCCACGCCAGCGCGCCCACGGGCCTCATGCCCAGCGTAAGCGACGTGGAGCGATAACCGGCCAGTGGAACAAGCGTCGGATTCATGCCCTCCGTCAAGGCCTGCATGTGCGCGCGAATGCTGGGCGGCGTCTCGCCCCGCAAAGCATAGAAGCGGTCGTGATCGCAAACATAAAGAATGACGCCTTCGAGCGCAAAGATGCGGCCGATGAGTCCGGGCAGGCTGCGGATCAGCCGGTCGGCGTCTTCAAAGAGCATCATCTCCTGGCTGAGTGAGTAAAGCCGCCCGACATCGGTCTGCCGCTGCTCGGCTTCGAGAGTCTGCCGACGCGCGCGCTCGGCCAGCCGGCTCACGATCAGGGATCCGGTTGCGAAGGAGAGCATCGCTACCCACGCCTGAGCGCCCACCAACTGAAAGGTGTGCACCGGGGGCAGAAAGAAATAGTCGAAAGAGAGCGCGCAAAGGGTCGTCATATAAAGCGAGAGCGCGATCCCCGCAAGGCTTGCCGACCACACCACCAGAACCAGAAAGACCATTCCCGCCGTGGTGGAATTCGTATGCAGCCAGGCTAGCAGAAACGTGGTGAGCGCCGCCGCGCCGCTGGCCAGAAGCCAGCGGAGAACCTGTCCGTAATAGGCGCGTAGGCGCATCGGCTTCCTCTCGGGAATCATAATCGCCCTCCGCGTTTTGCGAAACTGCGCGCCGCGTTGATGTAAGATGCGGTGGGAAGAAGCAGACAATGCCGGAACGCATTCTGGTGATCGATGACGAGCCGCAGATTACACGGGTGCTGCGCGCGGCGATGACAGCACAGGGATACGATGTGCGCACGGCCAACGATCCCGAGGAGGGATTGCGCGTCTTTCGCGAGTGGGCTCCCGACCTGGTGATTACCGACCTCATGATGCCTGGCGTAAGCGGCGTGGAGGTTTGCCGCCAGATTCGCACGCGAGGCGCTACGCCGGTTGTGGTTCTCTCGGTACGCGAGCATGAGCGGTCGAAGGTGGAGGCGCTCGATGCCGGCGCCGACGATTACGTGACCAAGCCCTTCGGCATTCAGGAACTGCTGGCGCGCGTGCGGGCGCATCTGCGGCGCGCTCCCGAGCGCACCGCGGCCGCCATCGAGGTGGGCGATTTTGTGGTTGACTCCGAGGCGCATAGCATCCTCTTGCAGGGCAAGCCCGTTCATCTTACGCCTAAAGAGTTCGATCTACTGTTGCACCTGGCGCGCAACGCCGGCAAAGTGATGACGCACCGTGCGCTGCTTACCGCGGTCTGGGGCGCGCAATCGGCTTATCAGCCCGAGTATCTGCGCGTGTTTGTCGGCCAGTTGAGGAAGAAGCTCGAAAGCGAGACCGGGCGGCAATATATTCAAACCGAGCCCTGGGTAGGATACCGCTTCGTCCCCGAGGGATGGGCGGGCAGCGAAGAATGAATTTTCCGTGTCTTGTGTATTGCATTGCGAACCGCGACCGTTGCGTCCTCCGATTTCCTTAAAAAACTTATCGCCGCTCGATCTCAATCCTTACGCTTTATTTAGGAATTCTTTTCGATACTCAAATGTGTCGGAACGCAGAATGGGTTTTGTTCGGGCGTCGAGTGAGGCCGGAGCCAATCGCTATGCGAAGGTCTGTGCCTGCCGAGGCGGAACGGATGCATAACGAACGCAAGCCGCTTTTTTGAGCAATCGAGCCGGTTCGATTTTGGCCGGCACAAGGAGATCCTCCATGCAGGATGGAGTCATGCTGCTGTTCACAATCATTTTCTTCGTCCTGGCGTTTCTCTACGTCAAGGCGTGCCAGAAGTTGAGGTAGACGATGCACTTCGATTGGATCTCAGCCGCCGCGCTCGTGTTGTCGATTCTTTTGCTGGGCTATCTCACGCTCACGCTGCTTTTCCCGGAGAGATTCTGAAATGTCCGCCAACGGTTGGCTGCAATTCGCCATCTTCTGTCTCGTTCTGCTCGCAACTGTTCGTCCAGTGGGCATCTACCTGGCGCGAGTTCTTGAAGGCGAACGCACCTGGCTCGATCCAGTGCTTCGCCCCGTCGAGCGGCTCCTCTACAAGCTCTGCGGCGTGAGCGCCGGTAAGGAGATGAACTGGCGCGAGTACGCCTTCGCGGCGCTGGGCTTCTCCGCCGTAAGCCTGGTGCTGACCTACGCGCTCGAACGCATGCAGGGATGGGTCGCGGGCTGGGTGAATCCGCAGCATCTCCCCGCCGTTAGACCCGATCTGGCCTGGAATACCGCCGCCAGTTTCACCACCAACACCAACTGGCAGTCGTACACGCCCGAGACGACGATGAGCTATCTGACGCAGATGGCGGGTCTGGCGACGCACAACTTCTGGTCGGCGGCCTTGGGCATCTGCGTGGCCGTGGCGCTGATTCGCGGTATCAGGCGCACCGCGAGCGGGACCATCGGCAACTTCTGGGTCGACATGACGCGCACGCTCTTTTATGTACTGCTGCCGGCCTGCGTCATCTACGGTTTGCTGCTTGTGTGGCAGGGCGTGCCGCAGAACTTCCACGCCTATACGCAAGCCCACACGCTCGAAGGCCAGACACAAGCCATCGCACAGGGGCCGGTGGCTTCGCAGGAGACTATCAAGATGCTGGGCACCAACGGCGGCGGATTTTTCAACGCCAACAGCGCCCATCCCTTTGAAAATCCAACGCCGCTTACAAACTTCTTTCAGATTCTCTCCATCTTCATCATTCCCGCTGGACTCACCTATACTCTGGGGCGCATGACCGGCTCGCCTGGCCATGGCTGGGCAGTCCTTGTCGCCATGTTTGTGCTCTTTGCCGCCGGATTCACGGTTTGCTACTGGGCTGAATCGCAGCCTCATCCGCTCATCCACGGCGCCGTGCAGATGCGCACCGCAGCCGCGCCCGGCGGCAACATGGAGGGCAAGGAAACACGCTTCGGCATTGCCGACTCTGCGCTCTTCGCCACCGTCACCACCGATGCCAGTTGCGGCGCAGTCAACTCCATGCACGACAGTTTCACTCCGCTGGGTGGCATGGTCCCCCTGGCCAACATCATGCTCGGCGAGGTGGTCTTTGGCGGCGTGGGCGCTGGCATGTACGGCATTCTGATCTTCGTGATCCTTGCGGTCTTCATCGCAGGGCTCATGGTGGGCCGCACGCCGGAGTATCTGGGCAAGAAGATCGAGTCCTACGACGTGAAGATGGCCATGCTCTACGCGCTGATCTTTCCGCTGGCCATCCTCACCTTCAGCGCCGTCTTTGTGCTGCTGCCCAACGTGGGCCTCGCGTCGCTTGCCAATCAGGGGCCGCACGGATTCACCGAGATTCTTTATGCCTTCACCTCCGGCGCTGGCAACAACGGCTCGGCCTTTGCAGGTCTGAACGCCAATACCTGGTGGTACAACGTCTGTCTCGGTTGGGACATGCTCATCGGCCGCTTCCTGATGATGATCCCGGTCCTTGCGCTGGCCGGAAGTCTCGCGCAAAAGAAGAGCATTCCGCCGTCGCCCGGCACATTCCCGGTTAACTCGCCACTCTTTGCTGTGCTTCTGGTCGGCGTCATCGTGATTGTAGGCGCGCTGACATTTTTCCCGGCGCTAAGCCTGGGACCGGTTCTGGAACACCTGCTGCTGCACGCGGGAAAACTCTTCTGAGCAATCGGCCGTCAGCATCTCAGATGCAGGCCGGCAGCAACTTGAACGCAGTTCGCCACTGCAAAACGAACTGAAAGCTGGGGACTGATAGCTGAAGGCTGAGAAATATGGCAGAGAAAATCAGCATTTGGGATACAAAGATCGTTGGCCCGGCCCTGGTCGAGAGCATTCGCAAGCTCGATCCGCGCGGCATGGTCAGAAACCCCGTCATGTTTGTCGTCGAGGTCGGCAGCGTGCTCACCACGGCGCTTCTGATGGACAACACCATCCACCACCGCGCAGGCTTTGGCTTCAATTTGCAGATCACGCTCTGGCTGTGGTTTACGGTGTTGTTTGCCAACTTTGCCGAAGCCATGGCCGAGGGCCGCGGCAAGGCGCAGGCTGACACCCTGCGCAAGGCCAAGGGCGAAACGATCGCCATGCGTTACAAGGACGATGGCAGTTTTGAAGAAGTGGTGAGCGGCGATCTTCGCGCCGGCGACATCATCTACGTCGAGGCCGGCCATTACATCGCCGGCGACGGAGAAGTCATCGAGGGCGTGGCGTCGGTGGATGAGTCGGCGATCACCGGCGAATCGGCACCTGTCATCCGCGAGGCCGGCGGCGACCGCTCGGCCGTCACCGGTGGCACGAAAGTTCTCTCGGACTGGATCAAGGTCAAAATCACTTCCAATCCCGGCGAGACCTTTCTCGATCGCATGATCGCTCTGGTGGAAGGCGCGACGCGGCAGAAGACGCCCAACGAAATCGCGCTCAGTATTCTGCTCTCAGGCCTTACCATCATCTTTTTGCTCGCAGTCGTCACGCTGCAGCCGTTTGCCATTTATGCGCATGCGCCGCAGACGGTCTTCGTGCTGGTCTCGCTGCTGGTCTGCCTCATCCCGACCACCATCGGAGGTCTGCTCTCAGCCATTGGCATTGCCGGCATGGACCGGCTGGTGCAGTACAACGTGCTGGCCATGAGCGGCCGCGCCGTTGAGGCTGCCGGCGACGTGAACACGCTGCTGCTCGACAAGACCGGAACCATCACCCTCGGCAATCGTCAGGCGACCGAGTTTATCCCCGCGCCTGACGTGAGCCAGGAGCGGCTCGCCAACGCGGCGCAGCTTGCCTCGCTCTCTGACGAGACTCCCGAAGGACGCTCGATCGTGGTGTTGGCCAAGACCAAGTACAACCTGCGCGGCCGAGATCTTGGCGGCATTCACGCCGAGTTCGTGCCCTTCACCGCGCAGACCCGCATGAGCGGGGTGAATCTTCCCGGCACGCGTATCCGCAAAGGTTCGGTGGACGCCATCGCGCGCTTTCTTGAAGAGCAGGGAAGTGCGCTGCCGCAGAAGGTGCGCGACAGCGTGGAAGAGATTGCCCGCCTGGGCGGAACGCCGCTCGTCGTGGCAGAAAACTCCTCGGCTCTCGGTGTTGTTTATTTGAAGGACGTCGTCAAGGGCGGCCTGAAAGATCGCCTTGCCCGCCTGCGCGCCATGGGCATCCGCACCATCATGATTACCGGCGACAACCCGCTGACCGCGGCCGTGATCGCGCGCGAGGCCGGCGTGGATGATTTCCTTGCCGAAGCCAAGCCCAAGGACAAGATGGACCTGATCAAACGCGAGCAGGGCAAAGGCAAACTCGTCGCGATGACCGGCGACGGTACCAACGACGCGCCTGCGCTCGCCCAGGCCGACGTCGGCGTGGCCATGAACTCCGGCACGCAGGCCGCAAAAGAAGCCGGTAACATGGTCGATCTCGACTCCAATCCCACCAAGCTCATCGAGATTGTGGAAATCGGCAAGCAACTCCTGATGACGCGCGGCGCCCTCACCACCTTTTCCATCTCGAACGACGTGGCCAAGTACTTCGCCATCATTCCCGCCATGTTCGCTGGCGTTTTTCCCGTGCTCAACGCGCTTAACATCATGCATCTGCACTCGCCGCAGTCGGCGATTCTTTCCGCGGTCGTCTTCAACGCGATCATTATCGTTGCGCTGATCCCGCTGGCGCTCAAGGGAGTCAAGTACGAGCCCAAGCCTGCCAGCGTTCTGCTGCGCACTAACTTGCTCATCTATGGACTTGGCGGCATCGCGATTCCGTTCATCGGCATCAAGGCCATCGATCTGTGCCTGGTTGCGCTGCACCTGGCGTAACGTTCAACACGCTGATCGCTGAAAGCTGTTCTTGAGGAGTTTCACCGTGCACTCGGTTTGGAAAACATCGATTCGCTTCACGCTCATCACGGCAGTTCTCTTAGGACTCGGGTATCCGCTCCTGATGACGGGCCTTGCCAGAGTTCTGTTTCCGCATCAGGCCAGCGGCAGCCTCATCATTCTCCCGAACGGTCAGGTTATCGGCTCCGAGTTGATCGCGCAGAGCTTCACCTCGGACCGTTACTTCCACCCGCGACCATCGGCCGCGGGCAGCGGCTACGATGCCGAGAACTCCGGCGGCTCGAATCTTGCTCAGTCAAACAGGACTCTGGTGACGCGCATTCAGGGCGACATCGACAAGCTGGCGGCGCGGAACCACGGAAAGCCCGTTCCTATCGATATGGTTACAACCTCCGGCTCCGGTCTCGACCCCGACATCACGCCCGACAACGCCGACTATCAGGTTCCGCGCGTCGCCCGGGCGCGCGGACTCTCCGATGACGCGGTCCGTAAACTCGTCGCCGAACACACTACCGGCCGTCAGCTAGGCTTCCTCGGTGAACCCCGCGTGAATGTGCTGGAGCTGAACCTTGCGCTCGATCAGTTGCCGAAGTAGTTCCCCCAGATGCGCCCGTGGCGAAGGCTGTTACACCTCTCTGCGTCCCTCAATCGCGCGTGCCATCGTCACCTCGTCGGCGTATTCTATATCGCTGCCGGCGGGAACCCCCGTGGCTATCCGCGTGATCTTCACCGAAAACCTGCGCAACGCAGTTGCCAGCCAGTCGGCTGTGGCCTCACCTTCGAGAGTCGGATTGGTGGCCAGAATTACCTCGTCGATCTCGCCGCGCTCCACGCGGCTGAGCAGCGATTGCGCACGTAACTGATCGGGCCCCACGCCATGCAGAGGCGAAAGGGTGCCGTGCAGAACGTGATAAACGCCTTGGTAGGTTTGCGTCCGCTCGACGGCGGCAACGTTCGTGGCCTCTTCGACGACGCAGACCATGCGCTTGTTTCTCTGGGGGCTCGCGCAATAAGCGCAAGGGTCGATATCGGTCACATTGTTGCAGACCGAGCAGAGACGCAGGCTGGCCTTCAATCCGCGCACGGCGTCTGCCAGTGCGACGGCGTCCTCGTCGCTCGCACGCAGAAGATAAAAGGCGTAGCGTTGCGCACTCTTCGTGCCCACGCCGGGCAGCTTTTTCAGTTCCTCAATGAGTCGGGCCATCGGCTCGGCATAGCGTGAAGACGTATCTGCCTCCTTGTGCGGTGTCGCAGAAGTTCGTGCTCCAGATTAGGAAAAGCAACCGCAGATCCTTCGACTCCTCCGTCTGCGGCAGACTGGCTCGGGATGACAATGCCCTGATGCTGCGCCCTGTCGCGGCCGTACATCGCGCCAATGCTGGACGCGCACGGCCTCAGCTCATCCCCGGGATCTGCAATCCGCCAAGCAATCCCTGTACGTTTGACTTGATGGCCTCGTCGGCCTTGCGGCCAGCCTCATTCACTGCGGCCACAATCAAGTCCTCAAGCATTTCCACGTCGGGCTGGCTGCCGCTCAGGCTTAACACGGCAGAAGAATCGATATGGATCTTGAGCAGTTCCTTCTTGCCGTTCATGGTTGCGGTCACGGCGCCGCCTCCGCTTGCGGCCTCCACGACCGTCTCGCCCAGCTTGCGCTGCATCTCTTCCTGCATCTCGCCGGCTTTGGAAAGCATCTCGGTAATCTTGAGCGGGTTGATCATTTCTGGTCCATTCTCCTCGAAGTGCCGTTACTTCTGCCGCAGATCGACCACGCTGCGAACCTCAGCCTTGAAAATCTCCTGAGCGCGCTTCACCATTGGATGCTGGAGCGCCGCCTCCTGCACGCTGCCCACCGGTGCAAGAGGAGCAGCAGCAACAGACCCGCCCGAAGTTGCGCCATCGCCGGGCGAGACCACAAATCGCGTGGGCGCGCCCAGCCGTTGCAGCTCCTGACGCACAATCTTTTCCGCGGCAGCATTCACGGTAAGGGCGATCATCTTCTTGCCGATTCCGGGCACAGAGACCTGGACGCTGGTTGACTCCAGCCGCCACGAGCCGTTGCCCAGCAGTTGCGCAGCCGAACCGTGTCCGTCGGCGGCCAGCGCCGCAGCCACCTGCTGGCGAATCGAGTCGGCGTTGAGCGATTCCCCCGGCGCGCTTTTGGCCTCTGGAGCCACGGCCAGCGCGCCTTCGGTCAGCGGTTCCGCGGATGCGTATCCAGATGCCTGCACGCTGGCGGCAGGGAAGGGCGAAAGATCGCGTGCAGCCGCGCCTGCCGCACTCGCGGATTCTGCTGCCGCGGCCGATCGGCCCACAATGCCGCCGGGTTCAGGACTGGCGCCGGCTCTGGTCGATGGTGTCGCGCTCCAGCCGCCTGGCTGGTGCGTTGGTGCTGCGGCAGGCGTGCTCGCCTGCCTGAAGCCACTTGCGTTTGCACGCGGCGCGCTGCCTGTTGCGGCTGGTCTTGCGCTTGCTCCGCCGGCCACTGCGCTCAGCAGCTCTTCAATGGGCAGCAGCCGCTGCGCATGAATCAGCTTGAGAAGGCCGAGCTCCAGGTGGAATCGCTGCTCCTGACGGAAATTCAAATCGTCGAAGGTGCGCAGCACGATCTGCAGATTGCGCGTCAGCTCCTCCTCGGTGAACAGCATCGCCGTGCGCGCCGCGCGTGCCCGTTCGTCGGCCGAGATCTGGAGCAGCTCCGTCTGCTCGCCGCCCAGCCTGGCCATCAGCGTGTTGCGCAGATAGCGCACCATTTGCCGCGCCAGCGACAAGGGGCTATGCCCGGCATTGAGCAGCAGATTCAACTCCTCCATCAGCGTGGCGCTCTGCGCCGCGGCCACGGCTTCGAGCAGCTTCTCAAAGACCGTGTTCGGCACCGATCCCATGAGCTCGCGAATCTGCTCGATCGAGAGTTTTGGCCGACCGTCTTCGAGTGGCGCCGAGGCGATCGCCTGGTCCATGATGGAGAGCGCATCGCGCATCGAGCCGTCGCCAGCTTCGGCCAGCAGCGCCAGCGCCTCGTCTTCCGCTGTGACCGCTTCCTCGGCTGCAATCATCTTCAACTGCGCCAGAATGTCGTCGAATTTGACGGCGTGAAAGCTGAAGTGCTGGCAGCGCGAGCGGATGGTCTGGGGAATGTTTTCGGGCTCGGTGGTCGCCATCATGAAGATGACGTGCGCAGGCGGCTCTTCGAGCGTCTTGAGCAGCGCGTTGAAGGCGGCCTCGGTGATCTGGTGCGCCTCGTCGAGGATGTAGATCTTGTAGCGGTCGCGGGCCGGCGAATAGCGCGCCGCATCGCGCAACTCGCGGATCTCATCGATGCCGCGGTTGGTGGCTGCGTCAATCTCGATCACGTCCACGGCGTTGCCCTGGCGAATCTCCACGCAGGCGTCGCACGCACCGCAGGGCTCCGGCGTGGGCCGCTCGGCGGAGCCTATCTCGGCGCGGCAGTTGAGCGCCTGAGCGAGAATGCGCGCAATCGTCGTTTTGCCAATGCCGCGATGGCCAGAGAAGATGTAGCCGTGCGCCATGCGGTTCTGCGTGAGCGCATTCAGAAGCGTGCGTGTCACATGGTCCTGGCCGGCGACGTCGGCAAAGCGTTGCGGACGGTATTTACGAGCCAGAACCTGATAGCCCATACGAGCAAAGCTCCTCAACGGCTGGGGGATGACCAACAGCCTGGAGAAATTTTATCGTTCCGCGACAGGGAACGCCCTCTTTGTGCTGTGGAATAGTCAGGGCGCGAGCTGTTTGAGCGTCGGATGGCGCAAATTGCTGTGTGCCTCGATGAACAGCGCAGACCATGCCCCGGCGAGCGTGGGTACATCGCTGTTCTGCTTCCAGAATCTTGAACTGGCCGGGTGTCACATGACAAGCGGGCCGCGTCGGAGTCAAAATAACAGAGTGGAAGCGCGAGCGACAGTCCCGGAGGCGATGAAAGCGGCGGTAGCCATGACAATGGCTCTGGCCAGCCTTTTCGTGCTGGCTCCGCTCCTCTGCGCGCAGGCACAGGGTGGTGGCAGTAGCCCCGGCGCAGGACAAAGCCAGCCGGCTCACGCGCAGAACCCACCTGCGGCGCAATCGCCCAAGCCCACCAGCCAGCAAAATAACCAGAACCCATTCCCTGAGGATCTCAGCAATATTCCTGTGATTCCATCGCAAAACACGCCCAGCGCGATTTATGGCGAGGGCGGCGACACTGGGCGCATCCCGATGCCGGCCAGCGAATCTGACCCGGTACTCAGCCCGGAGGATGCGGCAGCCGCCGCGGAAGGCGGGGAGCAGAGTTCGAGCTCGAGCACAGCCGGACTGCGCGATCTGCTTTCGCCGGTCAACGGCGAAAAGCAGTCGAAGCGGGGCCATGACAAGGATGTGGATGAGCCCCAGTTCCATGAGACGGCGGCCAACGACGAGAATGTTGGCAAGTACTATCTCGACAATCAGAACTGGAAGGCGGCGCTCTCGCGCTTCGAGTCGGCCATGGTGCTCGATCCCGAAAATCCCGATGTCTACTGGGGAATGGCCGAGTCTGAGAGGCATCTGGGGCAGTTTGCCGAGGCGCGTGCGAACTACATGAAGGTGATCGAGTACGATCCGGGCGGCCATCTCTCCAAAGAGGCGAAGAAAGCGCTGAAGACCCCGGAGATTGCCAACGCCAAAGCGCAGACTGCGCAATCGTCCACGGCACAGCAATGATTTTGCGTCAGAATCCTGCCCAGCGTTCGTAGGCTGAGATCAGCAGCCGCCCCCAGAAGACGCTGATGATCGCACCCAGGCAAAGAAAAGTTCCGAAGGGAAGCTTTCTGAGGGCCCAGTCGGGCGCGTCCTTGCGCGACGCAGGTAGCGCAAGCAGCACCAGCGCAGTAAGCGCGCCCAGGATGCAGCCGATGGAAAAGGCAAGCAGCGCGCCATCGAGGCCGAGCCACGCGGCCAGCATGGCCACCAGCTTGGCGTCGCCCAGGCCGATCCCCTCGCGGCGGCGCACGATCCAGTAGACCCAGCGAACGAGCAGAATCGATGCGGCTGCGAGAGCAGGACCGGCGACGAGGAGCAGAAATCCGGCGATCGGACTGCCGACTCCGGGGAATTTAACGGCCTCCAGAAAATATCCCAGCTTCATCACCGATTCCATCGACATCGTCATGGGAAGGGCGGAGAGATGAATCTCCTCAAAATGCTTTCCGCTTAGTTCGCTCGCTGCCGCCAGCCAAAGGAACGAGCTGAGAATGCCCAGGACAATTCCCGGCCAGACGAGCCGGTCAGGCAGCCACAGATTCTCCGCGTCCAGTACAGCGAGCGCAACCAGCAGCCAGAGAAACAGCATGAGACCGGCAGCGACGGAGATCTGATAGCCGAGAACGTCGAGAGGCAGCGCCAGATCTACGGCTCCGGCAAGCACGCGCCAGGCGGCAAAGGCCCAAAGCGACCCCACCGCCAGCTCCACCAATGGATAGCGCCAGCCAATCGGCGCTTTACAAGTCTGACAGCGGCCGCCGAGCACCAGCCAGCTTGCCAGCGGGATGTTTTCCCACCACGCGATCGTGCGCCCGCAACTGCGGCAATGCGAACGGCCCCGGACGACGCTTTCTTCCGCGGGCCAGCGAGTGGCGCAGACGTTCAGAAAGCTGCCGAAGGCCAGCCCTAAAAGCCCTGCAAACACTGTGATCCATGCCACAATCATTCGAGTGAGAGTATACATGCGGCGTGCGCGCCCGGTTCAGACGCTTGCCGGAAGGTAAACTGAAGAAGCATGAACCATCCGCGGGCGGACGCAGTTCCAAAAGAATCTTCGGCGCTAACCATCACCGACCCGGCGCAGGCCGCCGAGCTGTTTCGAGAGTCTGTGGCCATCATGGCGCGGCTGCGCGCGCCCGGAGGTTGCCCATGGGACCGTGAGCAGACCTTCGACTCCATTCGCAAATACACGCTCGAAGAGGCCTACGAGGTCTTCGACGCCATTGAGCGGCGCGACTTTCCGCACCTTGCAGAAGAACTCGGCGATCTGCTGCTGCAGGTGTTGTTTTATGCCGAACTGGCCGCCAACGAAGGCCGTTTCACTATTGCCGAGGTTCTCGATGCGCTGAATCGCAAGCTGGTGCGGCGCCATCCGCATGTCTTTGGCGACGAGGCGGCGCGTGCAGCCGGCAACCGCGCGGATGTTGACGCAAACGTCGAGGGCTCGGCCGATGCGGTTCTGCGCAACTGGGACCAGATCAAAGCCGCGGAAAAACGCGCGCCTGCCGGCGGAAATCACGATGCGAGCACAGATGGGAAGCCCATGACCTCGCGGCTCGATAGCGTTGTGCGCGGATTGCCGGCGCTGGCTGAAGCCGCAAAACTGGGCAGCAAAGCACAGAAAGCCGGCTTCGACTGGCCGACCTGGCGCGAACTATTGCCGAAGGTTGCCGAGGAGACCGCGGAGCTCGAGGCGGAGGCTGCTTCCGACGATCCCGCGCGCAAGCCAGCAGTTGAAGCGGAGTTGGGCGACCTGCTGTTTACGGTCGTTAATCTAGGCAGGCATCTCGGCGTGGATGCGGAGATGGCGTTGCGCGCCTGCAATCGCCGGTTTCGCCGGCGCTTCCACGAAATGGAACTGGCCTCGCCGCGTCCGCTCGAAGAACTTTCGCCCGCCGAACTTGAAGACCTTTGGGCGCGGGCCAAGCGAAAGCTCGCAGCCGAGGACGCCACTTCGCAATCTGAAAAGCAGGGCGTAAAGCAGGCTTAGCCATGATTTGCATTCGTTCGTGCGCGGCTATGGACGAGATGGAGGCGTGCGTCCGGCTCCAGATTGAAACTTGGGGTTATGACGAAAACGATGTGATTCCCCGCAAGACCTTTCTGCTGGCGCAAAAGATCGGCGGGCAGGTGATTGGCGCCTTCGATAGCGGCGTGATGGACGATGCGGCCGGGCCTGACGGCGGTCTCGTAGGTTTCGCCATGTCGTTGCCGGCGATCAAGTCGACGCCGCAAGGCGCTCAGCCGTACATTCACTCGCACATGCTGGCGGTCCGGCCTTCGCATCGCAATCGCGGCCTCGGCGCGCGACTCAAATGGGAACAGCGCAAAGAGGCGCTTGCGCGCGGTATCCGGCACATGGAGTGGACCTTCGATCCGCTGCAGATCAAAAACGCTTTTCTCAATATCCACAGGCTGGGGGCCATTGCTCGCGAATATCGCGTGGACTTTTATGGTGTATCCTCATCTCGACTGCAGGGTGGTCTGCCGACCGACCGCCTGTTAGCCGAGTGGGACCTGGATTCACCGCGCGTTGAGACCATCCTTGCCCGGCGCCCCGCAGCAGCATGCACGATGGAAGAACGCATTGTGGTTCCGGCCTCCATCGAAAAGTGGAAGGCCCACGACACGACCCGCGAACGGGCTCTGGCGGTTCAGATCGCGAATCAACAGAAGTTTCAAAAGGCTTTTTCCCTGGGATTGGCCGTACTGGGTTTCTCTCGCGACGCCGAAGGCAATGGCGTCTACGAGCTGGGGCCTTACTCTCAACTCTGACCTATGGCGAGGAACAAATGAGAATCGATGCAATCGTCCTGCGCGAACTGCACATGCCGCTGGTCCGCCCCTTCGAGACCAGCTTTGGCGTTACTCGCAACCGGAGGATCGTTCTGGCCGAGATCCAATCGGAGGGCCTGACGGGCTGGGGCGAGTGCACCGCCGGCGAGCACCCGTTCTTCTCCCCCGAGTCGACCGACACCGCCTGGCTGGTGCTCCTGAACGAGCTTGCGCCCATGCTGGCCGCCGAATCGCCGGAGCACGGCGGCGATTGCCCGCGCATCTTTCGCGCCGTGCGCGGTAACCCAATGGCCAAGGCGGCCCTTGAGAACGCCATATGGGATCTCGAAGCGCAACGCGAAGGCATCTCGCTCTCGCGCCTCATCGGCGGCGTGCGCGAGACGATTCCCTGCGGCGTATCGCTCGGCATCCAGGCTTCGATTCCCGAACTGCTTTCGATCGTCGAGCGCGAACTGGCCGCCGGCTATCAACGCATCAAGCTCAAGTGCAAACCCGGCTGGGATGTTGAGGTCTTCGAGCGCGTGCGCAACCGCTGGCCGGAGATTCTGCTCAGTTGCGACGCCAACTCCGCTTACCGCCTGCGCGACCAGGATCATCTGGAGTCCTTCGACGCCTTCGATCTGCTTATGATCGAGCAGCCGCTCTGGCACGACGACTTCTACTTTCACTCCGTTCTGCAGAAGCGTCTCAATACCCCCATCTGCCTCGACGAATCGATTCGCAACCGGCGCGATGTGCTGGCCGCCACCGAAATGGGTTCGTGCCGGATCATCAACATCAAGCTGGGCCGCGTGGGCGGCTTCTCCGAGGCCATCGCCGTACACAACGCGGCGCTGGAGCGCGGCACTCCCGTCTGGTGCGGGGGAATGCTCGAGTCCGGCATCGGCCGCGCGCACAATATCGCGCTTTCAACGCTTGAGGGATTCACCCTGCCTGGCGACGTTTCGGCCTCGTCGCGCTATTGGGCCGAAGATATCGTCGAGCCTGCGGTCACGGTGTCGAAGGATGGGGAAATTGCGATTCCCGATACCCCAGGCCGCGGTTACGAGGCGCGAACCGACCTCATCGAAAAGCTCACCGTGCGCAGGGAGACGATCCGCGCCGCGGCCCTGGTGGGCTGAAAGCAGCGAGTCAGCCGGTCAGCCGTGGATGAAAGGTCCAACTCGCCAACTTGCCACGTCTGCCAGGCGGACGCCAACCTGCCGCTTTTGCTCGTCAACGTATCTTCAACCACCTGCTGAATCTGCCAGCTTCGTTGTTTCCTCCTGAAATTGCTGCACCCCGAGGGAACTTTTCCCTTGATTGCGCGTAAGTGATCTTTGACTGGCTTTTACCGTCGGCGATTACACTCAAAGAATTGAAAATTGGAGGCAAGCGAATGAATCGAGTTTGTCGTAGGGCAATGCCTTGGCTGATGGGCATTGTTGTCTCGGTGCCGTGTGTGGCCCTTGTTCACGCGCAATCTGGAAAGCAGGAGGCCAAGACCCCGCCCCAAAAGGTGGAGCTTCTGCCTGGTCTCGATAAGCGGTTGATGGATACCACCGCGGACGCTTGCACGAATTTCTATCAGTACGCCTGCGGCAATTTCGCCAAACTTTATCCAATTCCACCGGACAGATCGTCGTACGGTTCGTTTACGAGCGTTTACGACTACACGCAGGACATTTTGCGCGGATTGCTGGAGCAGGCCGCCAATACGAATGCGCAACGCGCTCCGAACGAGCAAAAGATCGGCGACTACTACGCGAGCTGCATGGATGAATCCGCGATCGATGCCAGGGGGCTCAAGCCATTGCAGTTCGAGTTTGACCGCATTGCGGCGCTCAAGGGCAAGAAGGATCTGACCGACCTCCTGGCGCATTATCAGATGATCAACGTGGGCGCGTTCTTCGGCTATGGCGAGCAGCAGGACTTCAAGAACGCACAAAAGCAGATTGCCGTGGTCGATCAGGGCGGGCTGGGACTGCCGGAGCGCGATTATTACTTCCGCAAGGGCGCGGCCGCCGAGAAGACCCGCCAGCAATATGTGGCGCACGTGGCGGCCATGCTTCAGTTGATCGGCGAGCCGGCCGCCAAGGCTGCGGCCGATGCGCAAAAGGTCATGGCGCTCGAAACCGCGCTGGCCAAGGTTTCGATGGACGTAACTTCGCGCCGCCAGCCCGAGAATATCTACCACCTGTTGCCCGTGGTCAAGCTCAGTGAGATGACGCCCGCCATCGACTGGCCTAAACTGTTCTCCGACACCGGCGAGCCGGGAATCGCGGATCTGAATGTTACCGATCCCGATTTTTTCCGTGGCTTGCAGACGGTTCTGGAATCGACCGATCTCGACACCATCAAGACCTACCTGCGCTGGCAACTGATCAATTCGGTTCCGGAGTACGCGCTGCCCAAGGCGCTGAGCGAGGAGGACTTCAAGTTTAACAATCACGAACTCCAGGGGCAGCCGGAACAGCGGGCACGCTGGAAGCGGTGCGTTTCCGCTACCGACAACGCTCTGGGTGAGGCGCTCGGTCAGGTTTACGTGGCGCAAAACTTCCCCGCGGCCAGCAAGGCCTTTACCGTGCAGATGGTGCACGACATCGAAGCGGCGATGGGCACGGAGATCCAGGCGCAGAGATGGATGAGCGATCCCACCAAGCGCACCGCCGAGGCCAAGCTGCATCTGGTGGCCGACAAGATCGGCTACCCCGATCACTGGCGCGATTACTCCACCTTGAACGTTGTGCGTGGCGATGCGCTGGGCAATGCCCGCCGCGCGGCGGAGTTCGAAAACAAGCGCGAGCTCGCCAAGATCGGCAAGCCCGTCGATCGCACCGAGTGGTCCATGAGCCCGCCGACCATCAATGCGTACTATAACCCGTCAATGAACGATATCAACTTTCCGGCCGGAATTCTTCAGCCGCCGTTTTACGATCCCCACGCGACCGACGCCGAGAACTACGGCCACATCGGCGCCATTGTCGGGCACGAGCTGACGCATGGCTTTGACGATCAGGGCAGCCAGTTCGATGGCTTCGGAAATCTCTCCGGCTGGTGGTCGGCCGACGATCGCAAAAAGTTCGATGCCATGACGGATTGCGAAGTGAAGGAATACGATAACTTCACCGCGGTGGGCGATGTAAAGGTCAACGGCAAACTGACCCTGGGCGAGAACACCGCCGACAACGGCGGCATTCGGCTGGCCTATCTGGCGTTTCTTGCCGATGCCAGGCGCAAGGGCATCGACCTCAACGCAAAGCAGGACGGCTTTACGCCGGTTCAGCAGTTCTTCCTTGCTTTCGGGCAGAACTGGTGCCAGAACATGCGGCCGGAGCTGATCCGCTTGCTCACGCAGACCGATCCGCACTCGCCCGATGAGTTCCGGGCCAATGGCGTGGTGCAGAATCTGCCTGCATTTGGAAAGGCGTTTGGCTGCAAGGTGGGCCAGCCCATGATGCCGGTCAACGCATGCCACGTCTGGTGATTGCGCCTCGTGCACAGCCGCGCTCAGTCTGAAGGCGGCTGTGCATTATCGCTTTCGCTTCGGCCAGTCGAAGTACCGGCCCAGAATTCCTTTCACAATCCAGTGGTCGGTAGCCGCGGTGGGGCCTACCCCAACGCCAAAGTTGATCTCCCACTTTGGCGACACGTTGAGGTCGATCACGGGAAAGAATTGCTGCTGCTGGTTGTGCAGGCTTGCAATGCCGGTGATGCTGCCGTAATCGGAGTAGTACTCCAGGCCGCCCGCGATCTCCTTCGTGAAGTTGTAACTGATCTTTGCCGCAGGCGAAAAATCCAGACCCAGATTCACATCGGGGCCGTGCCACGTGCGATCGAGAACCGGATTCACGGCAAAGTACCAGCGGCCGGTTGTCTTGTCGATGATCGGGCGAATCTCCAGGGTCCACGTGTCGGGCGAGAACAGAGCGCGCTGATAACCCATCTCCAGCGACAGGCTTGCGCCTACCGGCCAATGCCACCGGTCGGGAGCGCGCACGCGCGGGCGGATGTGGTCGCCCACCCACTGCGCGCCCAGTCCGCTCTGCTCGCTGGTAAAGACGTAGAAGCCGACCTCAGACCAGTCGTTGACGCCTTGCGTAATCTCTAACGTTTCGTGTTCGGCGTGGTTGGTGGCGGCAACGCCGTCCAAGGCGGGATGGCCGTCGGCGGTAAAGTTTGAGTGCAGCTCGACCATGGTGGTGCGCGGAGGCACTGTCTCAGAGCCGTAAACCTGAATCTCGTAGTTGCCTTGCGCGTGCATGGCAGTCGTGCCCGCGCAAACTACGAAGGACGCAAACAGCAAGGGAAGGGAACTCGGAAGAACTCTCAAACAGACCTCGGGATCGAACGGGGAAGTTCAGTCCTTTAATCATTAGGATGCGAATCCCGGCTGGAGGATTCCAGAGTAGTTCCCAAAAATCTCCAAAGCCAGCGCAGCACCATGTTAGCAATTTTGGGCCAGAAACTCGTCCACCTCCGAGCGCCACGGCATCGAGGCTTGCGCGCCCTTGCGCGTAACGCTGAGAGCCGACGCGGCGTTGGCAAACCGCGCGGCCTGCCACGGATCTTTGCCCTCTTCGATCGCTACGGCAAATGCGCCGTTGAAGCAGTCGCCCGCGGCCACGGTATCGATGGCTTGCACTTTGAATGGCCTGACCCACTCTGCTCTGCCGCCGGCAACGGAGACGAACGCGCCGTCGCCGCCGCGCTTGAGCACCACGCCGCGGAGACCTTTGGCATGAAGGCGCCGGGCGGTCTCTTCCATGCTTGCGCCGTCGCCCACATAGAATGCAGCCTCGGTTTCGTTAGGCGTGAACCATTCGACCTGACTCCACACCGCATCGGGCAATGTGGCCGCCGGCGCGGGATCGAGCAGTACAGGCACATTCGCTTTGGCGCAAAGGTCGAGTGTGTAGCTCAGCGTGCCCGGGGGAATTTCAAGCTGGCAAAGTACGATGCCGGCCGAACGGATCAGGCTGGCGTGGCTGTCCACCATCGCGCGGTCCATTTTGCCGTTGGCGCCGGGGACGACGACGATCGCATTCTGACCGTCATCGGCCACAAACATGGGTGCGAGGCCCGAGGAGCCGACGGTCTGCGCCATTGCGGAGGTGTCGACGCCGGCGCATTGCAGATTCTCGATGAGCTGGGGGCCGAAGGCGTCGTCGCCGACCTTCGCGATCATGGCAACGCGATAGCCAAGGCGCGCTGCCGCTACTGCCTGGTTTGCGCCCTTGCCTCCGGGCGTGGTCTCAAAAGCTGTGCCGATCAGCGTCTGGCCGATGGCGGGAATGCGCGGCGTGCGCGTGACCAGATCCATCGTGATGCTGCCGACCACCACGATAGGCTTGCGTGTATCGCTCATGGCAAGAACCTCAATACAATGGTGCGATAGCTAGCGATCCAAGCCCCACCAGGAAAAAGAAGAACATCAACGCCAGAAGCACCCGGGCCGCGCGCGGAGCGCCCGCGAACTCGCGCCAGACAAAGACGCCCCAGCAGGCCGAAACCATCGTTGCACCCTGACCAATGCTATACGAAACGGCGGGTCCAACCAGGTGTGCGCCCGAGGCGAGAAAGTTGGCCACGCTGCCCATGCACCAGATGGCTCCGCCGAGCGTGCCTGCCAGATGCCAGCCGAAAGGCGCTTTCCAGTAATCGCCCCCGTCGACCGGCTCGCGCCCGTCAAGCGGTTTCTTCATCAGCAGCCAGTTTGCCGGTATGGCAGAGACAATGACGCCGACGGCGAAGAACAACGTGACCGCGTAGGGCCCCGGCGCCAACTGCCCAGGCTCGCCGTTGAGCGCCCGCGCCACAAACGGGTAAAAGCAGCCCATCAGCACACCGCATGTGAGGCTGATGACGATTCCGCGCGCCGTAGCGGCCCGCACCGTGGTTTCGCGCTTGCGGTAGGCCGCGGCGTCGAGCACAATCGCCACCACCACCAGCGCCACGCCGCCAAAGAGCAGCCCTGGATTGCCCACGGGTTTGATGATGTAGTTCGATACCGCGCCGATGACGAGAGCGAGACCTATGCCAACCGGAAAGGCGACTGCCATGCCTGCCACGTCAATCGCGGCCACCAGCAGCAGATTGGCGACGTTAAAAATCGCGCCGCCCGCGATAGCGTAAAGCATGGGCGCGAGCGGCGTTTGCGCCACATCGCGCAGGAACGGTGCGCCCGCGTGACCGATGCTGCCCGCCGTCACCCCCCAGAAGATCGCGCCTGCGGCCAGGCCGATCACGTAGTCCCAGTAGAAAAGTTGAAAGCGGAATTTGGGACAGAGCTTGAGTGTGTTTGCCCACGATCCCCAGCAAAGCATGGTGAGAATCGTGAGGCTCAACGCAGCTAGATAGGTTTCTGGAACGAGCACAGTGAACTTCCTTCGGATAGGTACAGATGCGCAGTTGAGAGGGGAGCGGGGCGCATCGTCCCTTGTCGTTGTGAAAGGTGCAAGATGAATTGCACTGCCTGACAACTGGGCGTGCCATTCACTTCGCCGCCTTCACCGCCTCCGTCAGCGCCGGCACGACCTCAAAGAGATCCCCAACGATGCCATAGTTAGCAACCTCAAAGATGGGCGCGTCGGCGTCCTTGTTGACGGCCACGATGCATTGCGATCCTTTCATGCCGACCAGGTGTTGAATCGCACCCGAGATGCCGATGGCGAGATAGAGCTTTGGCGCTACGGTCTGGCCGGAGCTGCCCACCTGCCGTTCCATGGGCAACCACCCGTTGTCGCAGATGGGACGCGAGGCGGCCAGCTCCGCATCGAGCGCGCCGGCGAGGGCCTCGACGAGCGGCATGTTATCGGCGGTCTTGATGCCGCGGCCCACGCACACAATGCGCTGCGCCGAGCCAAGATCGACGGTCTGTGCCGATTCACGGAAGGGATCGCTGGGCTGGATGCGAATCTGTGCGGGCTCGATCGCAGGTAAGAACTCGCTGATCGGCATCGTGCCGCCGCTGGGCTCATCGGCACGAAACGCGCCGTTCTGAATCGAGACAAAGCAGGGGCCGTCGCTCGTGTGACGATACGCCGCGTTGATGCGCCCCTGGAAGAGCTGGCGCTCAAACGTTGGCCCGGTTTCGATCGCAGTGACATCGCCGATGAGCACTTGGCCGAAGCGCGCGGCGAGCCGGGGAACAAAGTCGCGCGCCTGGTAAGTGTGCGGGAACAGGACGTAACGAGGCTCAAGCTGGCGGATTAACTGCTCAAAGGCGAGCACATAGCCGTCGGCGGTATAGGCCGCAAGTAGTGGATGGCGAATGGCGTGGCCCGCGCTGGGCGGCGCGCCCGTGATTTCGCGAAAGATGTTCGCGTTCGGATCGCCAACGGCGGCCGCTTCTAGCGGCAAGCCTGTCAGCGCGGCCAGCTTGCGGCCGGCAGCCAATGTCTCTTGAAAGATGCGGGCGCTCCCGTCGCGGCGCGCCTCCTGGACCACCAGAATGCTGCTCATAGTACGCGCGCCTCCGTCTTCAGTTTCTCGACCAATGCAGTCGCGGCTTCTTTGGGCGATCCCGAAAGAATCTGCGTGGACTTTTGCTTTTTCGGCAGGGTGATTTGTTCAAGCACGACCACCGGCGCCGGGCCGGCGCCGAGCTCCGCCGCGTTCACCGCGCGCAGCTCCTTGGTCTTGGCGCGCTTGATGCCCATCAGCGTGGCGTAGCGCAGCTTGTTGCCGCCCGACTGCATTGTGAGCACCGCAGGCAAGGGCATTTCGATGGATTGGAACCATCCTTCTTCGAGCTCGCGCTTGACCCTGAGCCCTGCATCGGTCTTCTCGACGTGCAGAATCAGCGTCGAGTGAGGCAGTCTGAGCAACTCGGCCAGAATCACGCCGGTCTGGCCGAGACCCATATCTTCCGATTGCAGGCCTGTCAGCACGAGGTCGGGATTCTCAGGCTGAATGGCTGCGGCGAGGAGCCTGGCGACGCCCAGTGCGTCGCGCGAGCCCAGGTCGTCCGCGACGATGTGGATGGCGCGGTCGGCGCCCTTGGCCAAGGCTTCGCGGATCGTGGTGGCGACGCGCTCCGGTCCGGCGCTCACCACGACGACCTCGCCGCCGTGCTTTTCCTTGAGCTGCAGTGCCTCTTCGAGCGCGTAGGCGTCGGGCTCGTTCATGGCCCACTGCAGATCGGCTTCTTCGATCCACTTGCCCGCTGACGCGATGCGAATTGGCGCATCGCGGTCGGGAACCTGTTTGATGGCTACAACGATCTTCATTCTCTGGTGCTCCATTCAAATGTGCGAACCCGGAGGCTCACACGAGTGCCGGCCGAGGGCTGGCGTTCGAAAGTTTAGTTTGCGCTCTCCCTGGGCAGCTCCTGCGCGACAAGCTGTGCAATGTCGAGCAGCTCGGGAGTGGCGTCGTCTCGTGCGGCGAGTGCGTCACGAAACATGGTATTGCAGAAGGGGCATGCGGCAGCGATCACGCTCGCACCCGTCGCCGTCAGTTCCGCCGTGCGCACATGGCTCACGCGCTCGCCCTGCTCCTCGCCGAGAAACGCGAGCCCGCCGCCGGCGCCGCAGCAGAAGCTGCGCTCCCGCGATCGAGGCGCTTCAACGAGGCTGCCGGCGAGGGCTGCGGCCTTTCGAGGCTCGTCATAGACGTTGCGGTAGCGGCCCAGGTAGCAGGGGTCGTGGAATACGATCTTTTTCCGGTCTTGGACGGAGGGCAGTCGCGATGCGAAACGCGCCAGAAACTCGCTGTGATGCTCAACTTCTGGCGGCGCGCCGTATTCCTTCCAGTCTTCCTGTATCGTGCGCACGCAATGCGGGCAGATGGAGACGATCTTCTTCACCTTGTTCTGCGCCATCGTCTCCAGGTTGGCTTCGGCCAGTTGCTGGAAGACGAGATCGTTGCCCAGCCGCCGCACGGCATCGCCCGTGCACTTCTCCTTGCGCAGAACGCCGAAGGTGATGCCGAGGTAGCGCATGACGCGCGCAAAGGCGAGCACAATCTCGCGGCCCTGCGGATCGTAAGCGCCCATGCAGCCGAGCCAGAGGCAGTACTCCTGCGTGCCGTCGAAGATGGGCAGTACGTTCTTTTCGATAAACTTGTCGCGTTCGGTCGCGCTCATGCCCAATGCGTTGCTGCCTTTTTCCAGCGCAAGGAAAAGTTTGCTGCCGTAGTCGTCCTCCCACGCGCCGGTATTGACCGCTCCACGGCGGAGCCCGACCATGATGGGCACATGCTCAATGCCGACCGGGCACTGAAACTCGCAGGCGCCGCAGGTAGTGCACTGAAAGACCGCCTGTTGCGACGCGTACTTGCCGAGCAGTGGTTCCTCCGACGCTGGACCGAACTCATTCAGGTAGCCGCGCAAGCCGAGAACAATCTCTTTCGGGTTGAGCTCTTTGCCGGTATTATTGGCGGGGCAATGCTCCATGCAGCGTCCGCACTCGACGCAGGAGTAGGCCTGCAGGCTCACAATGCGCGTCAGATCCTTGCCCGCAACCATGCCGAAGTCCTCGTCGCCTGCGAGCGGAGGAATCTGGGCGAATGAGCCGCGCGAGAAAAAGACGGTGAACGGGCCGAGAACCAGGTGCAGGTGCTTGGTGTGGGGAATGATGGGCAGAAATGCAAGCAAAGCGAGCGTGTGCGCCCACCAGAGCGCGTGGACCGCGGCAGCCGGACCCGTGACGAAGAATGCCGCGAGGTACGTCACCATCAACGCAAAGATGAGCAGCGCAACGACGCCCGATCCCCACGAGAGTTCGCCCAGCCACTTCGGCTGCACCAGAAATCGCCGCACAAAGAGTCCCAGAATGCCAACGGCGCAGGCCAGCGCGAAGACGGCGGCGAAGTAGAAGTAGTAGCGCCCCACGCGGTCCGCGGGATCGAGGAAGCCCAGTCCGAAAACCGCCGCGCAATGGTTCAGTGTGACGAGCGCGAAGGCGCAGAAGGCCCAGAAAACCGATGCATGGGCGATGCCGGCCAGTGGCCGCTGGCGAATCACCTTGCTTTGCAGAGCAACTTCCCAGACAAAGTCGCCCACACGTTTGACGATGGGAAAAAGATGGAAGCCGGGGTCTTTCTTTGCGCGCTGGATGTTGCGCAGGATGGGCGCAAAACGCCAATAGAAACCGTAGATGGATGCTGCCGCCAGGGCAGGGAACAGAAGCCGTTCCCAGAGCGCAAAGTGCCGGGGCTCGACGAGGGTACGCAAAAGGTCGTTCATGATGTCCCCAAGCCAAGATACACGATCTGCTCAGAGGATAGCTTGGGGACGATTGGACGAACGGCTGTCAGCAGCGCACAATCTTCGGCGATTCAATGCCTCGGGTGGCGTTGCGGGTGTCGATGACCAGCTGCGACTGGTCGACAATTCGCTGGTAATCGTAGCTGGAGTGGTCGGTGACGATGAGAACCGCGTCGTATTGTTCGAGGTGTTCGAGCGGAGCGCAGGCCATGCTTAGGTCGTACTTGCGGCCGTGGCCGACCGTCGGGAAATAAGGGTCGTTATACGAGACAATGGCCCCGTCCTTGCGCAGAAGCTCGATGATGGTGAGCGAGGGCGACTCGCGAAGATCGTCGATGTCGCGCTTGTAGGCGAGGCCCAGCACCAGAATCCGCGATCCTTTCAGGGCCTTCGAGCGATCGTTGAGCGCCGCGCATACCTGGCCAATCACAAAGTACGGCATGGCCGTGTTGATCTCGCCAGCCAGCTCGATAAAGCGCGTGCGGAAGTCAAACTCGCGCGCCTTCCACGAGAGATAAAATGGATCGATGGGAATGCAGTGCCCGCCCAGTCCCGGGCCGGGATAAAAGGCCTGAAACCCGAAGGGCTTGGTCTTGGCCGCGTCGATGACTTCGTGAATATCGATGTTCATGCGCATGCAGAGCTGCTTCAGCTCGTTCACCAGCGCAATGTTAACGCAGCGGTAGATGTTTTCGAGCAGCTTGGTCATCTCCGCTGCCGCGGGGCTTGAAACCTGCACCACGCGGCGGAAGATGGCCCCATACATGGCTGCGGCGACCTCCACGCCCAGAGCGCTGCATCCGCCCACAACCTTGGGAACGTCGCGGCGATTCACCGAGTCGTTGCCTGGATCTTCGCGCTCGGGCGAGAAGACGACATGCACGCCGGCTTCCTCGGCGGCGCGGGCTGCCTTGATGCCGTGCGGGTTGCCGCCTTCGAGCAGAGGCACGACGACCTCGTCCGTGGTGCCGGGGTAGGTGGTGCTTTCGAGCACGATCAACTGGCCGGAATGAATGTGCGGGGCAATGGATTGCACCGTTCCGACGACAAAGCTCATGTCGGGCTCGTGGTGCTCGTCGAGCGGCGTGGGAACGCAGATGATGACGGCATCCATGACGGCGATCTCGGCATAGTCCGAGGTGGCGCGGAAGCCAGCCTTCTGCGCTTCGACAATCGCCTCCGGCGAAATGCGAACGATGTAGGACTTGCCGGCGTTGAGCGCGGCCACCTTGTCGGCGGCGATGTCAAAGCCGGTGACGCGAAATCGCTCGCCAGAGAAGAGCAGTGCCAGCGGCAGCCCCACGTAGCCCATGCCGACGATGCCGATGCGGGCCTGACGCGATTCCATTTTTTGTTTGAGGTCTGAGATGGGGGTCGTAGTAGGACGTTCCATGGCGAGATTATACGGTCTCAGCGGGGTGGTTCTGTCGTGTTGATATTCTGGGAGGGAAGGCCGAAGTTCAGGCCGCTGTTTTTGATCTTTCTTCTGAGGTAAGACATTGCCAAAATATCTTGTCACCGGCGCAGCCGGATTCATCGGCCGCTCGATCGCCGTGGCTCTGCTTGCGCGCGGCGAATCGGTACGAGGTGTCGATAGCTTTATCACGGGCAAACACGCGAATCTTGTGGGCCTTGAGGCTATGGAGTTTGTCGAAGGCGACCTGGCCGACCCGGCGGTCTGCGCAAGGGTATGCGCCGGCGTGGAGATTGTCTTCCACGAAGCGGCGCTGGCCTCGGTGCCGCGCTCGGTGGCCGATCCCGCCTCCACCAACCGAAACTGCATCGATGCCACGCTGAACCTTCTGGTGGCGGCGAAAGATGCTGGCGTGCGCCGCGTCGTCTACGCCGGTTCGTCGTCGATCTATGGCGAGACACCCACGCTGCCCAAGCACGAAGAGATGCTGCCCGCGCCCATTACTCCCTACGCCGTGGCCAAGCTGGCAGGCGAGCACTATCTGAGCGCCTTCAGCCGTGTCTACGGCATGGAGAACGTGACCCTGCGCTACTTCAACGTCTTCGGCCCCTATCAGGATCCGACTTCGCACTACTCCGGCGTGCTGGCAATCTTCTGCCGCAAGATGCTGGCTGGCGAGCAGCCTACAATCCACGGCGACGGCGAGCAGAGCCGGGACTTCACCTACATCGACAACGTGGTGACGGCCAACCTGCTGGCCGCCGCCGCGCCGGCCGGGAAGGTCGCGGGCCGCGCAATGAACCTGGCCACCGGTTCGGCCGTGAGCCTGAACCAGACGTTTGATCTGCTTTGCGGCCTCACGGGCTATCGCGGCAAGCCAGCTTATGGCGAGCAGCGCTCAGGCGACATCAAGCACTCCCTGGCTGATATTCACCTTGCGCAAGAGCTGCTGGGATACACCCCCACGGTTGACTTCGCCGAGGGCTTGCGGCGGACGGTGGAGTGGTACCGGGGGCAATAGGTGGATCGGCGTGTGGCTCCGATCTCAAGTGGGCTTGCATTCGCTTGACCGTGACCCGGCTCCCTTGCGAGGTTAAGCGGCCGCCCGACAAAAGGCGGGGAAAGTCCCGGGATGTTTCGAGCTGTCCGCTCTACGCCCTTTCACGCATGGTGCGTGGCGGCTTCTAGAATCAACATCGCGCCGATCAGTATCAATCCCCCATACATGTACCTCAGGAACGTGACGCCGGAAAAGCGATGGTTGATCGCTCGCCCCAGAAATACCGCCGGCAGCATGACCGGCACCGACAGCAAGAACTCCTTCGTCACCGTGCGGGTCCACAGTCCGGCGCTCCAATAGCCGATGAACCCCAACAGGCTGGCCGGCAGAAAATAAGCTTGCAGCGTCGCGCGAAAGTGCTGCGGCGACCACCTCCGCAACGAGCCGTAAATCACCAGTGGCGGTCCGTTCATGCCATACGCTCCACCCAGAACGCCTGCCAGAAATCCCGACAGGAGGAGCAGCGATCGATGCTCGTACTCCAGACGGAATACATGTCGCGTCGCCAGCGAGAAAGCTGCAAACAGCACGATCAGAATGCCCAGGACAATCTTTGCCAATTGCTGATCCACATGGGTCAACACCAGCAGCCCGATGGGAATCCCGGCGACGGTGGCTACCAGCAGGCCCGCCGCGCTGCGCAGATGAATATGTCTCCAATCCTGCGCCACGACCACCGCTGCGATGGAGATGGACAGCAACACGGCCAACGGTGCGGCGACTCGCAGTGGCATGCAAAAGGCCAGTAGCGGGACCGCGATCAGCGCCTCCCCAAAGCCAAACGCCGAGCGAATGACCGTGGCAAGAAAAACAATCGCCAGGACAAATAGAAGGGAAGCGTGGATGCGTGTCTCCCAAGGAACGAAAATAGCCCGAAACATCACCTGCTCGAAGACAGGAACGGGACACCTTTATTCAAGCATAACGGTAGCGCTGCGTGGGTGGTCTGCTGGCCCCGGTCTCAGGTGAGATCTTTCCTGATTGACGGGCGCCCCTCGTGAAGGGACAAAGGTGTTGGTTGCAGTACTGCCGCAATCGTGCTTCAATGACAGTGATCATGATGCACGATCCAGGAAGCAAAGTATTTAGGGCTCTATCCGATGAACGATACGGATTCAAGAGGTTCGAATGTGCGACGGGCGGCGGGCGGCCAGTCTGCGGGCTCAGGTGATGAGCTTCCCGTCTCCAGATTCGAAGTCGTGCCCGGCAAAGAGACGAATCAGGAAGATCTCTACTCATTCCGCCAGGTAATGGAGTCTGAACGCGAGGAGCCAGCCCCCAGGCAGGGCGCAGGCTTCTCTGTCAATCTCCTCAGAATTCTTCTCCTTCCCATTCTGCTGGCGGGCGGCGCGTTCATCTACTATACCTTTCCCAATCTCTTTCAGCTCCATTCTCCCGCTCCGTACATCGATATGGGCAGCCGGCAATTCGATCCCGCAGGCTTGAGTGGCCGCCTCATCGTCAGTTGGGAGAAAAGCGCCTCCTACCAGCTCTTTCTCGACCCTCAGAGCCAGACGCAGACGGCCGGCTTTGCGGCTGTGGCGCAAGATCCGCCGCGTCAACTCTCCGTCACCATTCGCCTGAAGAATGCCGATGGGTTGGTGGCCTGCCAGAAAGAGATTCTTTTTCTCGCGTCCGCATCGCTCGCGCCGGACGCCAATTCCGGCGATGCGCTTGCACCACAGAAGACCGAGACCGGCGACACGGTGCAGAACATGCCTGGCAAAGACGGGCAAATCGCGGAGATTGACATTACCGGCCCGCTGCCATGTTCGGCAAAAGCGTATACAACCTTCAAAAGCTGGGGTTTTACCACCGATTTTCCCTCTCTTGCCGGGCAGAACGAATGGCTGCTGCATCCAAGGGAACCAGGCGCAAGAAGACGAATACGCAATCACCGGCTTTCGATTCCGTCTGAGCATCTGGCGGCGCCCATCGAGGGAAACGATGTGATCGTTGCCGACAATCCCTCGCGCGGTACTGTCGAAACCAGCAGCGGGCGGGAGTTCTATCTGGGCGCCGCCGGTATGCGCAACCGCACGGCCGAGTGGCAGGTTTTTCCCGCGCCCATTCACTATCGCTGCGACAAGACTGGCTCCTGCACCCTCACCCGCACCAACTCGCTCGTTGCTCTGCATGCGCGGCTGCTGCAATGACGAGAACGGAAACCAGAAACTGATCGCTCATTTTCCGTCAGGGATTTCGTCCAGAACAGCGTCCTGAAATGCCCTTTTCTTCCGAGGTGGAAGGGGATAGAGGGTCGGTTTCTGGCTGGCGTCGCGCGCCACTTGCAGGATCAAGAGCCACTGGCGTCCGCCGCGGCAGGCTCTTGCGGCGGCGGACGCCAGCCTATCTTCAATCACAACGCCGATCGCGCGGATGCACGCAGTCAACATCCGCCTGCAGCCCAATTTGCGCGTCTTACGCCGATACCATGCGCTCAGCAGCGTGCCTCCTGGCCGAGACCAGTTCCAGCGCCCTCTCGGCAATATGCTCCGCGCTCAGCTCGAACAGTTTGACCAGATCCCACGGCGCGCCGGACTCGCCAAAACGGTCCTTGACGCCGATGGCTCCGGCGACAATCGGAGTGCCGCAAAGCCCGGGGCTGCCGGCAATGATTCTTGAGACGAGGCCGGCGAGAGCACCGATCTGATGCTCCTCGGCCGTGATTACCACGCCGGTCTCGCGCGCCGCGCGCGCGATCGCTCCCGTGTCGATGGGCTTCAGCGTATGCACATTCAGAATGCGCGTCTCGAGATCGAACTCCTGTTTCAGAATCCACGCCGCGCGCATCGCCTCCGGCACCATCGGTCCGCAGGCCACGATCGTCAGGTCCTCGCCCTCGTTGGCGCACTCCTCGGCGACGCGCGTCTCGAAAGCGTCCGCGAAGTCAGGCTTCTCGCCGCGCAGCCGGATGAGATTGGCCTTGCCGAAGACAAACGGTGTGGACTCATTTGTGACGATGGGCGTGGCCTCGCGCGCAAAGCGCACATATTTCGGCCCCACGCGCTCAAGCAGCAGATGCCGCGTGGCCTTGACCGTTTCGATGATGTCGCAAGGCACGACGACTGTCATGTTGGGCAGGCCCAGTATGGCAAACAGATCCTCGAGCGCCTGGTGTGTGGCTCCGTCGGCCCCAACGGAGACGCCCGCATGTGCACCGCCCACCATCACGTTGAGGTTCGAGTAGCAGATGGAAACGCGCAGTTGGTCGAGGTTGCGCGCCGCCGAAAACGTGGCGTATGACCCCAACACCGGCAACTTGCCCTCGCGCGCCAGACCTGCGGCCGCCGCCGTGGCCGACTGCTCCGCGATGCCCATCGAGATCCATCGCTTTGCCCGCTCCGGCTTGCCGGCGTAGAAATCGGCGATCGTGATGGATCCTGAGATGTCGAGCCCCAGGCACACGATGCGCTCGTCGCCGCCGCACTCGGCCAGTGCGCGGCCAAAGCCCCGGCGCGTAGGCTCCATCTTCACCTGCATCACGCTGCCAGAGTTCCACCAGAAGCTGCGCGAGTAGCGCGGCATGCGCTCCTCAAGCGCCTGGGCGTTTTCTTCCTGCCAGCTCTTCGCCTTGGCCAGCAGTTCATCCACAGGCAAACGCCCCGTGAGGCCGAGATCAGCCAGCGCCGTTGTCAGTTCCTCGCGGTTCGGCGCCTTGCCGTGCCAGCCGGGCTGATTCTCCATGTAGCTCACGCCCTTACCCTTCACGGTATCGGCCAGAATCACCACGGGCTTGCCGGCCGTCGTGCGCGCCTTCTCGAAGGCATCGACAATCTGGGCCATGTCATGGCCGTCGATGTGCAGCACCTCCCAGCCAAAGGCCTCGTACTTGGCGGCGAGTGGTTGCACCTGCATCACATCTTTTACCCATCCGTCGATCTGCAGGCGGTTGCAGTCGACGATATTGATGATGTTGTCGAGCTTGTAGTGGCTGGCTTCCATCACTGCCTCCCACACCTGGCCCTCCTGCTGCTCGCCGTCGCCCATCAGGCAAAAAACCTTGTGATTCTTTTGGTCGATGCGCGCCGCAAGCGCCATCCCCACCGCAACGCTCAATCCCTGGCCGAGCGAACCCGAGGAGATCTCCACGCCCGGCAGCTTGAGCCAGTGCGGATGCCCCTGAAAAGGCGAGTTGAGCTTGCGCAGCGTGACGATGTCCTCAAGCGGGCAGAATCCGGCCATGCCCAGCGAGACGTAAAGCGCCGGCGCCTTGTGTCCGGCCGACCACAGAATACGATCCCGGTCAGCCCAGTCGGGAGTCTTTGGATCGTGCTCGGCTGCGCGCAGGTACAGCGCAGCCGCAATGTCCATCACCGAGAGCGTACCGCCGGGATGGCCAGAGCCCGCGGCGCACAACGCCACCAGGTTGTAGCCGCGCATGAGCCGCGCCGCTTCGCGCAACTCGTCAATGGAATATTCCTTTGCGATCTTGCCGGTTTTTGCATCTCTTAACGACATTACCGATCTCCTTTATCGAATCTCCGCTTCCTTGTCCGCTTTCATCAATGCGCGTTAGCCCACGCCTCAATGCGCTTAAGCGCTTCCATCAGGTTCTCCATGGAATTGGCGACACTGAATCGCAAATACCCTTCGCCATAACTGCCAAACGCGGTGCCGGAGAGCGCCGCCACGCCGGCGTCGGCGAGCAGCGCGTCGGCCAGCGGCTTCGACTCCCATCCGGTGCGCGTAATGTTGGCGAAGACGTAAAACGCGCCCTTCGGCATGAGCGCGTTGAAGCCCTTGATGCGGTTGAGTCCGTCGACAAAGACGCGGCAGCGCCGCTCGAACTCACTGCGCATCTCGTATACCTCACTTTGGTCGCCGGAGAGCGCCGCCAGCGCCGCGCGCTGCGTAAAGCTCGCCGTGCAGGAGTTGGAGTTCGTCATCAGCCGCGTAATGTGCGTGGCCAGGTCCTTGCGCATCACGCCGTAGCCGATGCGCCAGCCTGTCATGGCGTAGGTCTTGGAGAAGCCATCGAGCAGAATCGTACGCTCCTGCATGCCCGGCACGCTCATGATTGAGAATGGCTCGCCTTCAAATTGCAGGCAGGTGTATATCTCGTCGGACAGCACCATGATGTTGCGATCGCCGATCGCCTCCGCGGCGCGCTCGATGTCTTTGCGCTCCAGCACGCCGCCAGTGGGGTTCTGCGGCGAATTCAGAACGATCAGCTTGGTCGCCGGCGTAATCAGCCGTGCCATCTCGTCCACATCCATGGCGAAGTTGCGCTCCTCGCGCAGCGGAATTGGCACCGCTGTGCCTCCCGCATAGCGGATCATCGATTCGTAGATGGGAAATCCCGGGTTGGGATAGATCACCTCATCGCCCTCGTCGATGAGCGCGAGCATGACATAAAACATGATCGGCTTGCCGCCCGGAACCACCACCACTTCATCCGGTTCTACCAGCACGCCGCGCGTGCGGCTTACATAGCTCGCGATGGCCTCGCGCAGCTCCGGCAGCCCCGCAGAAGGGCCGTAGTGCGTCCAGCCGCCGCGCAGCGCGTCGACGGCCGCTTCCACAATGTGCTGCGGAGTCGCGAAGTCCGGCTCACCGATCTCCAGATGGACGATGCTCCTGCCCTGGCGCTCCAGTGCCTTTGCCTTGCTCAAAACCTCGAATGCCGTTTCCGTACCCAGCCGCGCCATACGCTGCGACAAAATCAATTCGTGTTGTACCACTTGCGTTGCCATTGCAATCGCCCCCAATTTCTACCTGTACCGCCGCTGCCGAATTTGTCTTTCAATTCCGCTGCGCAAATAACCCGGCTTTCAGGCCGGACGGCATTATACCCCCGGCTTAAAATCACAAAATGTGATGGCCGTCTCTTTGTTCGTTTTGCCTGCACCTGCTTTGCACAGCCGTCGTGATGACGGAACGGTAGAATGTCGAAAGCGCAGCAGGAAATGTGAGGCATGACCTACTTCGATCAGGTTGCAGAGGCGGCAACATCGTTGAAATCGCGGCTGGGCGCGTTCGTGCCGCGTCTGGGCATTGTGCTCGGCTCGGGACTGGGCGCCGTAGCCGGGGCGGTTGCCGATCCAATTGTCGTACCATACAACGAGATTCCGCACTTCCCGCAATCGACCGTCGAAGGCCATTCGGGCCGGATTGTTGCCGGGCTGCTCGACGGCGCGCCCGTAGACCACCCCAACGACAAAGACCCGTCGTTGGAGACCCCGGTGGCCATCATGCAGGGCCGCGTCCATTTCTATGAGGGCTACTCCCCGCGCGAAGTCACCTTCCCCATGCGCGTCCTGGGCGCCCTCGGCATCCGCGCCGTGGTGCTGACCAATGCGGCCGGCGGCATTGCGCCCGGTCTCAGTCCAGGCCAACTCGTCCTGCTCGCCGATCACATCAACATGATGGGCTGGAATCCGCTCACCGGGCCCAACGAGCCTCGCTTCGCCGTGCGGCCTGGCGCGGGCCTGCGCTTCTTCGACATGACCGAGGCCTATTCGACGGCCCTGCGCGAGCTGGCCCGCGAAGCCGCGCTTGAAGAGCACTTCACGCTCGATGAAGGCATCTATCTGGCCACGCCCGGCCCGAGCTTTGAGACGCCGGCCGAGATTCGTGCCTTCCGTACCTTGGGAGCCACACTGGTTGGCATGTCCACCGTCCCCGAGGCGATTGTGGCCCGCCACATGGGGATCGAGGTTCTCGGCATCTCCTGCGTGACCAACCTCGCTGCGGGACTGGGCGCGGCCCCGCTCAGCCACGAAGAAGTGCAGGAGACCGGCCGCATGGTCGAGACTCGACTGGCTGCATTGCTCAAGCGTCTTGCGCCGAAGATCGCCGCGCGCATTGCCACGAAGGCGGACCAGGAATCGTGAGCACAAAATCAGAACGCGAAGCCGCCGCCCAGCTTCCGCGGCTGCCTTTTCCGCCCACCGTGGTCGGCATAGCCGGCTGTTCCGGGTCGGGCAAGACCACGCTGGCCAACGAAATGGCGCGTATGCTGCGCGGTCTGCGCTTCCATCTCGACGATTACTATCTCGATCTCGGCCACATGCCGCTTGAAGAGCGCGTGCAGCAGAATTTCGACGATCCGGCAATGATTGAAACGCCGCTGCTCGCACGGCAAGTGGCCGCACTGGCGCGCGGCGAGACGATCGACCGGCCCATCTACGACTTCGCTACACATACACGAGTCAAAGGCCGCACGGAGCGCGTCGCCTCCGGTCCGTTTCTGATCGTCGAAGGCATCTTCGCGCTCTGCATCGAGGAACTGCTCCCGCTCTATCATCTGCGCATCTATGTCGACGCGCCGGACGAGCTGTGCTTCGAGCGCCGCATGAAACGCGACATCGAAGACCGCGGGCGCAGCGAGGAGTCGGTGCGCTACCAGTGGGAGAATCGCGTGCGGCCCTCGAGCCTGAAATTTGTGCGCCCTTCGGCAGCCAATGCCGACCTCATCGTAGACGGCACAGGTGCGCTCGACTGGAAGGTGGAACGCATCATGGCCGAAATGCGCAAGCGCGGCCTGCTGAGCGGCGCGGGATAGCCAGCCGGAAATTCCAGACGTAAATATGTTCGTTAATGGCGACTCGAGAAGAGAAGGCGTGGTATGAGGAAAACACATAAAGGCCCAAAACCCACAACCGCGACACACGCTGTTTCGGCGGGAACCGCGGCCGGCACCGTTACCACGGCATCGATTTTCGAGGTGTTGATCACATCCACTTGAGAAAACGCGACCGGCCCAGTGTCTTCGGTCACCCACGATCGAGCAGTATTGCACCCAAATCCATTCGGCGTGTAAAAATTGGCGCCAGTGATCGTAACATTGATGGTTTGGCCAACGCCCCACACGCGCGGAACAACCGAGTGATTACTGGCGTGGCGCAGGAGACAGCGGCGTGGCATTCTGTGGCAGATACGGCTGAGAGGAAAAGAACGGCAGCGAAGAGGGCCGTGAGGATTTGCAGCCGCTTCCCAGGAGACTTGCTCATGGGGCGGTCCTTGCGGAACTACTGGGG
>JAJYFA010000177.1 GCA_021790995.1 Acidobacteriota bacterium | reverse complement strand
CCGTCCGAGGGGCAAACGCCATCGTGGCCCTCCGGTGCTGCCACCTCAACGGACAATTCGAGGACTACTGGGAGGCACGCCGGGCCGCTTGATTCCACTTTTATGTCGCGCACCCCAGGGAAGGCGGCTGTGTGGCCGCGCGTTGTAGGATGGGCCTGAAGAGAGTTCGAGCTACTTCGGAGGGAATGCAAGTGAGGATCATACGAAATGTTTTTTCATCTTTGCTATTGATCGCCGGTCTGGCGACAGGTTTGAGCGCGAGCGCCGCGTGGGGGCAGTTGCCGGAGCCCGGAATGACCGAGCAGACTCCAAATCCTCTGACCGATGCCACGGTAAAGCCAGGCAAAATACTCCTGTTCGACCTCGAAAAGCGCTTTGCCAAGGACGTACTGGAACGGGGCGGCGCTGGATTTGCCGCCTGGTTTGCCGACGACGGGGTGGTACTGGGCAACGGAGCCGTGCCGGAGATCGGAAAGGTTGCCATTGCCAAGGCGTCCAACTGGCTGCCCGGCAACTATCAGCTCACCTGGACCCCGACGGACGCCGTGATGGGCCCCTCCGGCGATATGGGCTATACGTGGGGACACTACGAAGGCCGCAGCAAGGACGCCAATGGCAATCCTGTGCTCACCAGCGGTCGTTATATCACCATGTGGCGCAAGCAGCCGGACGGCACATGGAAAGTGGTCCTTGATGCCGGCGCAAACGACGCCCCAACCTCGGAGGATTGCTGCAAACTGCCGGGACGGTAAAAGGCGGGGACCAAGGGGACAGGGAACAGAAAAGGTCATCTGCGAGGGGATGGCGCAGAGCGATCTCGGGTATGCTCTGATCGCTGTTCGCAGCCTCCTGCCGCAGGCGGAGGTAATAGTAACCCCGCGCAAATTCCTACGGTAACATCCCAGGTAATCCGAATGCGCGGGAACCCGCGGGTACTTGCGTTGTAGTTTTTTTGCACACGGTTAGCTATTTTGTGGAAGGGTAAACTTTGTCTATCTCCCTGATACTGACAACTGGGTGCGTGTATCTATGTGCGCTGTAATCGGTTCCCAGATTAAAGAGAGTCAGGAAGCTGGCGTGGAGGCGGAGTTGAGTGGTTTCGAACACAACTCCGACCCCAGTTTGAACGAGCTGACTGAGCTCGCGGCGGTCTTGTGTAATGCCGATTACGCTTATCTGGGCTGGTTGGACTACAACCGTCTATGGTTCCGATGCCGCTACGGATTCCGGGCGGCCGAGCAGCCGCGCAGGGCCTCGGCCTGCCATTGGATGCTGGAAAAGGGCCAGCCGCTGCTGATTGCGAACGCGGGAGAGGATCCGCGCTTTCCGCCCAATGGCATTCCACTGCCGAACGCCAGTCCGTGCCTTTCCTATGCTGGAGTTCCGATCTTCTCCGCGGATCAACAGACCGTTGGCACGCTGGCGGTGCTGGCGCGGGAGGCGGATCGCTTCAGGCCGGAGTACCTGACGCTTCTTGAGGTCCTCGGCCGGCAGATCGTCACACACCTGGAGCTCTCCAATCGCATTCGCCTGCAGGAACAGGCGCAGCGGCAGCGCCAGCGAACCGAGCGGGCGCTTGCCATTGAGCGTTGCTTCGTTGCCGCTACTCTCGATTCGATTCCCGCGCTGGTCGCGGTGCTCGATACGGCCGGCCGCATCGTGCGCATGAACGATCCCTGCTCGCAACTGACGGGCTTGAGCCTGGCTCATGCGATCGGTCGGGAGTTTGTTGAGGAGTTTCTCGAAAACGAAGACCGCGCCTGGGCTGCAATCCGGCTGCGCGACACCGTTGCGGGCGTGGCGAGCGGGCCTCATGAAACCGCATGGCGGGCAGTGGGCGGACGCTCGCGGCGCGTGAGTTGGACCTTGCGGCCCCTGCAGGGACCGAGCGGCGAGATCCAGTACCTGATCGTCAGCGGGCAGGACGTGACCGACCAGCGCGAGATGGAAAAGGCCCTGCACTCCAGCGAAATCCGCTATCGCGAGATGGTTGAGAACAGTCTCGGCTTCGTCTTTACCTGTTCGCTGGAGGGACGGCTGACCTCGCTCAATGCCTTTACCGCGGAGACTCTCGGCTACCGGCCGGAAGATCTCGTGGGGCGCATGACGACAGAGCTGATGGACGCCTCAGGAGTTGCCATCTTCCAGGATTGTCTCAATACTATGGAAACTGGCGAAGACTGGCAGGGCGCCCTGCTGCTGCGGCGCAGCGATGGCGTTTTCCGGCGCATCGCCGTGCACAGCCGCAGCCTGCAACTTCCCGGCGAGCGCTCTTTTGTCATCGTTCATGGCATGGACGTGACCGAGCAGCATGAAGCCGAAGAGGCGCTGCACATGGCCACGCGGCAGCGTGAGTTGATCCTGCAATCGGTGGGCGACGGCATCTTCGGTATCGACCTCGAAGGCAAGTTGACGTTTATTAACGAAGCGGGTGCGCGGATGTTGGGCTACACTCCCGATCAGTTGACAGGCGGCGACCTGCACGAACTCATCCACCCCAGCCCCGCTGACGGGCCGCCCTATTCGCGGTCGGCCAGCCCCATCTTGCAGGCATTGCGCCGCGCAGAGCCCGTCCGCATGAGAGATGAGGTCTTTTGGCGCAGGGACGGCACGGCGATCGAGGTCGAGTACAGCGCCAGCCCGCTTCTGGATGACGGCCGGGTTTCAGGGATGGTTGTGGCCTTCCAGGACGTGAGCGAACGGCGCCGCCTGGAACGTATGAAGGATGAGTTCATCTCAACCGTGAGCCACGAGCTGCGCACTCCACTCACCTCGCTGCGGGCTTCGCTGGGCCTGATCCAGTCGGGCGCGCTCGACAAGCGGCCGGAAAAGCAGAGCCAGATGATCGACGTGGCAATCGGCAATACGGACCGTCTGATCCGGCTTGTGAATGACATCCTTGACTTCGACGGTGCGGAAAAGCGCCAACTGCCGCTCAATTGCGCCCCGGTCGAAGCCATCGATCTGCTGCGTCGGGCCGCCGACGTGGCGCACAACGCGGCCACGCAGGCGCGCATGGAGTTCCGCATCGATGCCGATGCATCGTCGCCAGCCTATGCCGACTCCGAACGCCTCCTGCAGGTTCTCAACGAACTGGTCACGAACGCCATCAAATTTTCGCCGCCAGGCGCTACGATCACGCTTGGCGCCCACGATTTGGGCGGTAAATCCTCCACGGAGGGCGCCGCGGCGAAGGAGATCTGCTTCAGCGTTGCCGACCAGGGACGCGGTATTGCGCAGGAGAAGCTGGAGCGCATCTTTGAGCCCTTCCATCAGGGTGATGCCTCGGATTCGCGGGCACTCGGCGGCACCGGCCTCGGACTCGCGCTTTGCCGCAGCATCGTACAGATGCACGGCGGCCTCATCTGGGCCGAGAGCGAGCCGGGCAAGGGAAGCTGTTTCCGGTTCACCGTGCCGGCGGCAAAGACGACGCGGCCTGATCTCCCGCATGAGGACTGAGCCCGCCATTCACCCCAGTTGGCTCATCTTCACATTCAGCGATGCAAAATCCGCAGTTCCCAGACCGCGCGCCTCGGCCATCGCCAGGTAGGGCAACTGATCGGCGTTGAGGTTCCAGAAGGTCTTTGCCGCGTAGGCATCGATCGCCACCGGATCGGTGCCCGCCACCAGCGTCTTCTTGAGCGCCACGTCCTCCAGATTGCCGCCGGTTGGACCGTTGCGGAACAGGATGCGGTAGCAATCCAACAGGGTGAGCGTGGGCAGCATGAAGCTGGCGAGATCGGCCAGGCTCTGGTGGATCTGCTGGTGCAGCCGATTGCGCTGCCCGCCCAGGGTTCCGTACCAGTTCTTCATGCCCAGCGTAGCGCCGGTCAGCGCATGTTGCTTTGCAATCGGCAGATTGATCAACTTGTCGGCTTCGAGAAACGGCGCGTAGACAGGCCAGCTTTTCAGCACCACGCCGTGCATGTCGACCTGGCGGAAGCGGTCCGGATCGGGCAGAATCACATCGGCGCCCGCGGCCTGCGCCGCGGCCATGATCCCCGAACGCTGGAAGCACCGCCGCGGCTCGTTACAGCTCACGTCTGTCACAACGACGCGCTTGGCGCCTGCCTGCCAGCACTGCCGCACAACCTCTGCCACCAGATCCGGATTGGTGTTTGCCGCCTGCTCCGGCGTGCGATCCCAGGCGATATTCGGCTTGAGCACCACCACATCCTGCTTGCTGATGAATCGCGCGATTCCGCCGAGATTCTCAAGGGCTTGCCGCACCAGAGCCTGCGGCTCGCCGTTCTGGACAACCGTCATCGCGGGCCACTTGGGATCGGCCGCCACGCGATGATCGCGCCGCGCCTCCTCGGCCTGCTCCGGAACGGGGCGGCGGCTGCGCTCGCTCAGCCAAACCCCCGCGCCCACTGCGCCCGCGGCCACACCGCCCACGCGCAGCACCTGTAACATGGCCTCGCGCCGCGTCATGCCCGGCGCAGACGGCGCCGCGCCCGCTTCGAGCTTCACGCGTTTCTCGTTTTCGTCCGCCATCTTCGCCCTCCTCGCTACACCTCGACCAGCCGGATGCGGCTCGGATCGCACGTGCCCAGCCGGTGTGCCGCATCCGCCGCCGTGGCAATGTAATTCGGTTTCCGCTCCACCGCTTCGAGCGAGGGCATTCCCACGGCCGCGCGCTGCCGGTCGATCATGCCCCAAGCTGTGTAATCGAGTGCTACGCGATCCTCGCCCACCATCAGCGCATTCGGATACCAGAGCCGCTCGGGATGGAAGGTCGGCCCGCCGTCGTACACCGACGAGATCGCATCGCCGATGGTGAACCAGACCTTCTCGCGAATGGCGGGAATTGAGTTCAGGTCGGCAACCCCTGGGTTGCAGCCGTTCGCGTGCAGCAGGAAGGGCTTGTCCACCACGCCGTACATATTCTTCATGGAGAAGGTAACGCCCGCGATCTCGTGATCCTTGAGGATCGGCAGGTTGATCACCATCGCGCAGTCGTGGGTAAGAATCCTGGTGAGGCGAATCTTGGCCACGCCCCACGACGACTCCTGGTCGTCAAAGCCGGCGGAGTCGGCCGGGTAGCTTCGGATGCGGCTGGGATCGGTATTGATCGTCATGCCGCAGGCTTGGAGGAAGTGGGCGTTCTGATCCCACACCACGATATTGCCCGGTTTGACGCCGGCCTGCTGCAGCCGCTCGGCGACCGCAAGGGTCAACGCCGGGTGCGTGGCAATGCCACGCCCACCCAGACCGTTCACCTTGAGGCCGATCGTCTGGCCGGCGAGGATGTGCGCGGGAATGATGCTCTTCCACGCCTCGACAGGCTTCTGGCGTCCGGTGTAGGCGGCCATCGCCTTGTCGAGCAGATTCAGCACCTTCTGCTCATCAGGCTGTGCACTCGTTCCGTGCAACGACGCGTCGCGCGCAATTACGACCTTGGACTTGCCTGCCTGCGAGCTCGCGAGCGCGAGCCTCTCCGCCGCTGACGCCGTGCCCAGCAACATCGCGCCCGTGGCTGCCTCTTTCAAAAACTCTCTGCGACTCTTCATCGTGCCTTCTCATTCCTTCCGCCGGTCAGCGGGTTCAATCGTTCATCCTGCGCTGTCCGAACACATGATCCTCAAAGCCCAGCAGGTACCACATTCCGCGCCCGGAAAACCGGCCCGTGAACAGCCATTTGACGCATCGCTTCGCCAGCTTGAAGCTGTCGGCGAGCGTCGTCCAGAATCCCTCGCGCGACCGTCCCGCATGGACGATGGCCACTCCGTTTGCCAGCAGCACGTTCGCCATCTCGCGCACGTCCGGCAGATACACATGCGTCGGATCGTCGCAGAATTGCAGCGTCTCGTCCGCCGAATGCGGCAGCGACAAACTGCGCCGCGAAGGAAACGCGATCCAGATATATCCGCCCGGCTTGAGCTTGGCGCAGAGCGCCGCCACCACCGGCACCGGGTTCCGCATGTGCTCCGTCACGTGGTTCAAAATCACCAGGTCGTAGCTCGCATCGGGAATCGCGTCGTAGCCCGTCCCATCCGTGCCGAGCGAAAAAAATGTATCCATCGCCGCCATGTCCGCGTCGCTCAACCTGTAGCGCTGGATGTCGGCGCCCGCATAGTGGCACAAGGGAAACCAGTGCTTGGTCAGCGTCGGCGAGCCGTTGCCGCAGCCGATGTCGAGAATACGCGGCGCAGGCACGGTGAGCCGCGCGCGCGCCAGGCGAAATTTCATCGGACAGTGCGCCATTCGGCCCTTTCACTCCTGTGTGCATGGATGCGCTAGAGCCTCGCCTCCACGCCGGCTGCAAGCGCCATCAGCGCCTGCTCCGCACCGGGCGTGGCCTGATACGCCACAATCCGCACCAGGTACGGACCTTTGCGGAAGGTTACACTCTGCGCAAACGCCAGCCCTGCATCGCCCAGTTGCACGCTCTTCGCGCCGCTCGACCCCTCCGCATCGAAGATCTTGCGCGCCCCCGCGGAATCTCCCATAGTGTAAACGTCCACGGTTGCATCCAACTGCCCCTGGTATTTGTAGTCCGACGTCGAGGTCGAGACCACTCCCGCGGCGACATAGTGCTCGGCATCGCCGTCGATGTACTGCCAGAGATCCTTGGCGGCAAAGACGCGTGTGTCGCTCGCTTTCACCCATCCCGTCACAGCGCCAGACGGCGGAAATGGATCGATCGCTTTCTTCTTGCACCCCGCGCCCGCCGCCACGATCGCAATGGCAATTACCGCGGCAAATCGCTTCCAACTGCTAAGCTCAAACGTTTTCAAATCCATCTCCTTTCCAATCTTGGTCAGGCTCACTTGCGCCGCTCCGGCTCAAGCCCGATCGCCTGCGCTCGCCAATCCGGTCCCGCCAACTCCTCTAACTCTGCTTCTCTCTCACCAGCAGCACCTGGCTCGACGGCGAGCGGCTTTCGCCGATGCTGGTCACATAGACGGCTGGATGGTCCTGAAGCGGGCACGCGTATTCGCAGGCGCCGCAGCCCACGCAGCGGCTGGGATCGACGTGCGGCTGCTTCACCGTCTTGGTCTTCCCCGACGAATCGACCACTTCGGCCTCGACTACATAAATCGCCTTGGGCGAGACCGGGCACCACTCCTCGCAGACGATGCAACTCGTAGCCATGGCCCATGGCAGGCAGTGCCCGCGATCGTAGAATGCCGTGCCCAGCCGGACGGGCCGATCCTGTGCCGAACCAACGCCCACCACCCAGCCTTTTTCGCCCGGCGTAATCTGCCAGATGGCCCCGGTGGGACAAACCTCCGAGCAGAGCACGCAACTCGGCTCGCAGTAGCCAATGCGCGGCACCAGCGTCGGCGTCCACAAGCCCTCAAGCCCTGCCTGCGTAAGCGCCGGCTGCAACGCATTGTTCGGACACACCTTCATGCATTCGCCGCAGCGGATGCAGCGCGACAGAAAATCCTGCTCGTCGAGCGATCCCGGCGGACGCAGCAACCGTTCCTTGCGGTCCTTGCCCAGGCCCGTATTGGCGCGCATCAGCGGCACCGCAACGGCCCCGGCGGCAATGCCTGTGATCGTACGCCGGCGTCCCAGGTCGGGCGAGGGCACTTCCTTGGCGGTCTCGGACCTGGGGCGGAAGAAGCGGAACGTCAACGCGCTTTCGGGACAACTCCCGATGCAATTCATGCACATCAGGCACTCGGACTTGTGCCATGGCACGCCGCCAATCGGATCGTCGCCGCCCTGGCAGTGGAGCAGGCAGCGGTTGCAATTGGTGCACGCCTCGGGG
>JAJYFA010000176.1 GCA_021790995.1 Acidobacteriota bacterium | reverse complement strand
CCGAAGCTCAGCGCACTCGCGATAACAAGCTGGGTCTCAACCTCGGAAATGGAACCGCGCGCGTGACCAAGGAACTGGATATATTCTCCCTTAGTCGCTCGCCCATACCCCTCCGCGATGTTACTGGCCACTGAAACCGCGGCCCTGCGCAGTTGATTCGTCAGCCCGAATCTTTCCACATCGGGAGACGTTGCGGTCAGTTTGTAGATCGCCAAAGTCAATTCAACAGCACGTTGCCAGACATCCCGGTCTCGAAATGAGGCGCCCATAGCTGTCACTCTTTCCTTTCCAAGGATCGTGTCTGTGTAGTTTCGCAGTCTCCCACGTGCCGGAAAGCGAGGCATCCCCACCTCACGGACGAAGACCTATCCGTGGGGGCCCCGGCCTGGGGCACCCAACGTCGTGATTACGATTACGAAATTCCGAAAACACGGTACTAGTCCCTGTTTTTTGTCCCTAGTCCCTAGTCCCTAGTCCCTGTTCTTTCCGCATCAGCGGAAAGAGTATGACATCCCGAATCGACTTTGAGCCGGTCAGCAGCATCACCAGCCGGTCGATGCCGATGCCCTCGCCGCCCGTGGGCGGCAATCCGTAAGCCAGGGCGCGGACGTAGTCCTCGTCCATTGCGTGCGCTTCCTCGTCGCCGCGGGCGCGCTCGGTAAGCTGCTGAGAGAATCGCGCGTGCTGTTCCACCGGGTCGTTCAGCTCGCTGAATGCGTTGCCCAGCTCGAATCCACCGGCAAAGACCTCGAACCGTTCCACATGGTCCGGGTCGCCGGGCTTCTGTTTCGAGAGGGGAGAAACGACTGTCGGGTAGTCGTAGATGATCGTTGGCTGGATGAGAAATGGCTCGACGACGGCCTCGAAGAGGTTGTAGACGGATTTGCCGATGGGAGCTCCGGCGAGCGACTCGTCGAAGACCGCCTTCACGGCGCGGCTCAAGGTGCCCAATCGCGCCAGGATTTGTGCGTTTTCGCCGGGAGTCTCTTCCTTGAGAGCCTTTGTTTCGGCCTCGGCGGCCGCCTGTTCCAGCCGGTCGACGGTCCCCTGCAGCAGCTTTTGCAGCGGTTCCGTTGCCGTCAACTCCTCGATGCGCGGTTTGTGCCCGGCTTCCTTCGGCCAGAATTGAACGATCGCTTCCCGCATTGTCAGGCGCTGCCACTTGCCAAGGTCGATCCGGTTGCCATTGAACTCCGTGACTGTTTTGCCGTTGACTTCCCGGGCCACGAACTTGAACAGCTCTTCGGTCAGGTCCATCATGTCGTGGAAGTTCGCGTAGGCCTGATAAAACTCCAGCATCGTGAATTCTGGATTGTGCTGCGTGCTGACGCCCTCGTTGCGGAAGTTGCGGTTGATCTCGTAGACGCGATCGAGCCCGCCCACAACCAGCCGCTTCAGGTAAAGTTCGGGCGCGATGCGGAGGTAGAGGTCCATGTCGAGCGCGTTGTGGTGCGTGCGGAAGGGGCGCGCCGCCGCGCCGCCGGCAATGGGCTGCATCATCGGCGTTTCGACCTCAAGATAGCCGCGGTCGTCGAAGAACTTGCGCACGGACTTCAGCGCCTTGGCGCGCTTCACAAACACTTCGCGGCTTTCGAGGTTGGCGAAGAGGTCGACGTAGCGCTGGCGGTAGCGCAACTCCACGTCGGCCAGGCCGTGGTACTTCTCGGGCAGCGCGAGCATGGCCTTCGCGAGGAAGGTGAGCGTCTCGACGTGGACTGTCAACTCGCCGGTGCGCGTGCGGAAGAGGTAGCCCGTGACGCCGATGTGGTCGCCCAAATCGAGCAGCTTGTAAATGGCGAATCCTTGCTCGCCCACCGCGTCGAGGCGCACGTAGATCTGGAGCCGCGCACCCTCCTGCTGCAGCGTCGCGAAGCCGGCTTTGCCCTGGGCGCGAATGGCCATGATGCGTCCGGCAACGGCGACCTGCACGCGCTTGGCTTCAAGCTCCTCGCCTGTGGCCGTATTCCATTCGGCGCGCACCTGTGCGAGCGAGGCCGCAGACTCGTTCTCCCGGACAGGGTAGCGGTTAGGGTACGTCGCTTGCCCCAGCTTCTCGATCTCCTTGAGCTTCGACTGACGCAGCTCAAAGAGATTCTTCTCAAATTCCGACTCGAACTCCATGGCTTTTCTTCCCGAAAACAAAGGTCCAACCGCCAGTATAGCGGTTGCGTGTGGCGCGCCTCGATCACCCGGCGCTGCGTGCCAGGGCAATCGCATGAAGATGAATTCCGACCGCACAAAGGGATCGCCATGCCCCTACGGGGCGCGAACGATTCATTTCTTCACCTTCCCAGAGCTCCGCTGGGCTCCGCCCTGGGCTATTTTCGACTCGACCCTCTGGGACGAAAGTCCAGGCAAGCGAAGAATGGCACCAAGCGGACCGGTTCGGTGAACAGCAATTTGTTCATGCGATCGCCCTGGGGGCCCCCCTCTACGGTCTCTGTAAATAACCCCTTTATTTTCAATAATCTGACAGGTTCAAATCGGGACAAGTTCCTTTGTTTCAATGACCTGCGTCCAGAATCGTGATGGCGAAGGAGTTACGCGGATCGTGGCCCACGCCGGAAGCGCGAAGGCCGAGGCGCACGCACCCGACGCTTGTGATTCCGCCTGGAACCATGGTAGCGGATGAGGAGAAATACTCTGCAAAGATTAGGAATCGCGTTCCTCACCGGTCCTCAAGTGCGAGGGCCCGGTGGCACCCTCAGTTCGGTTTGGAGAAGGATCGGGACCGTGGCCACCCACCGTGGGAAGTGAACCCGAAAAGCAACCGTAAAGCCCTTGTCGCTGTGCTCCTCGGAATGACAGAGCGAAGAGCATGGTTCGCAAAACGTCCGGCGAATTGAAATGCGATTACCCTGGCACGGCCACCCAGGAACGTCCATTCGCCTGGCTGTACGCTCCTCGTGTATAACCACGATGGTGGCTTACCATCGTCCCATTCCGGAGCGGAGAGAGCGCGGAGGCGCTGGCGATTCAGCCAAAGGCGGGCTTGGAGATGGCCTGCTCAACGCCTGGGTGCAGGCGGAAAAGATGATTCAGATCGCCCTGATGCTGCCCTCCGCGGCTTTCATTGGCTGGCTGGCCGGTTACGGGCTGGATCGCTGGCTGCATCAGACATGGATGGCAACAGCGGGCATCATTTTTGGCATCGTCGCCGGGCTGGTGGGAGCCATCCGCATGGCCATGTTCTACGGCGCCGATCCCGCCTTGAACCGACCAGACAAGAATGGGAGCGAAACCGGTAAGTCCGCGAAGACTGGAGACTCAGGCACGGCCCGATGAGCGAAGAACCGCAGATATTCTCGGAAATAACCGACGCAGACCTTGAGGGATTGCTTCAACGAGCGATCCGCAACACGTTGATTATTGGTGTAGTTGTGTCGCTCGCGCTCTGGAAGGCCGCAACCTGGCGCGACGCCGCGATGATGGCCACAGGAACCGCCATCTCAGCCGCCAGCATCTTCGAATGGCGCCGCTTGTCCCGCTTTATCGCCGCCAAGATGGATAAGAAGCAGACGCCCCGTGGTTCGGGTTTTGCGGTGATTTTTTTTCTGATTCGACTCACCATCTTTGCAGGGGCCATTTATGTTAGCCTTAAGTGTTTCCGGGGTTCCGCGGCAGCGCTCCTCTGCGGGCTGGCTTTAGCCGTTCTCACGCTGGTTTGGGAGGCGCTGCGCCTGCTACGCAACTGAAGCGATGACCTGAGCGCGACTCACTGGTGTAACCAGCGGCGCGACGGATGTTCAGCGTGGTGTGCGGCGTTTGCGGCGTGTGCCCGGGAATCTGGAAACGGAAGGAATTGTCTTTTCCATGCAGGTACTTGGAATCACGCATTTCTTCAATCTTGTCTTCGGCGCGTTTTTCGGCTGGCTGATGCAATTGGTCGGCCTGCATCCCGTGCATCCGAACGCGCCAATCGACGACTCCTTCGCGCTGGAGATGCTGGTCGCATTCGTGCTGATCGCATTCTTTGTCCTCGTGCGCCTTATGCTTTCGGTGGAGAATCCCAACCCTGCGCAGCAGATCGCCGAGATGATCCACGAGTTTACGGGGGGCCAGTCTGAATCGGTGATTGGGCACGGATATGAGCGATTTCAGGCGTTCGTCACCTGCGTGCTTCTCTTCATCCTGCTCAACAACCTCATCGGTCTGTTCATCGGCTTTCACGGCGTCGAGACGCCCACCAGCCAGCCGGCCGTGCCGTTGGGAATTGCGGTCCTTACCTTTCTGTACTACAACTTTCACGGCGTGCGCGTGCATGGGCCTGTCGGCTACATGAAGCAGTTTGCAGGGCCCATCTGGTGGGTATCGCCGCTGCTGTTCCCGGTGGAGATCATTTCGCATCTGGCGCGCATGATGTCGCTCACCATCCGTCTTTATGCAAACATGCTGGCCAGCGACCTGCTGACGCTGATCTGTTTTTCCATGATTCCGGTTGTTGCGCCGGTTGGGTTTCTCGGCCTCCACGCCCTGGTTGCCATCATTCAGGCTTACGTTTTCATGCTGCTCTCGATGATTTATCTGGGAATGGCGGTCTCGCACGAGCACTAAAGGCAGTGGCCAGCGATCGGTGTTCAAATCACGCGGCAAACAGTTCGCGTGGGAGAAGCGTCCAGATCACTGACCTCTGAGCAGTGAAAAAGTTTCCGCCGGGGATCGCTTCCGCTCCGGATCAACGGAAGGTTGCAAGCGTGAGGGGGCCGGTACGGTGAGCCTCAACCACCCACTTGCGGCGAATTCTCAAGGGAAGCAGGAGAACAATGCGGAAACTGCAAAATGTATTGATGGCGCTGGCGGCGCTTTGCTTCGCTATGCCGGTGTTTGCCGATAGCGGCTCGGCCGCGATCAACATGGCGCCGATCGGCGTCGGACTCGGCATGGGCCTGGCGGCCGGTCTCTGCGGCCTGGGTCAGGGACGGGCCGTTGGCTCGACCACCGAAGCTCTGGCGCGCAACCCCGGAACCCGCGCAGGCCTGATGACCTTCCTCATCATTGGTCTGGCGTTCATCGAGTCTCTCACCCTGTTCACCTTTGCCATGGTCTTCCTCAAGATCAAGTAAAGCGTCGATCCAACCACAAACGGCGGCTCAGGGCGATCGCTCTGGGCCGCTTTTTCGCGCAGACATTCTCAGTCCTGCCTGCCCGCGAGCAGCAACTCAATCGCTGTACGGTAGCTCAAGCCCACGGGCACGGGCGTGAATTGCGTCTGTTCCTGCGTGGTATTGAAGACACGGGTCCTGAAGACGACCCGCGCGCGCATCCGCATTTGGAAGCGCACGGTCCGCCACAGGCCGTTGCCCACATCGGCCTGTTCGATCTCGATCCAGCCACCTTTGTGGAGCCGGCCCAGAATTCCCCATCCGAAGTCCACATCCTGCTCGACGTGGCCCTCAAGGCGCGCCACGCGAAGATGCACGGGATCGATCCAGATTTCACCCGCAATGGCCGGCAAGACTTCGGTCTCCAGATTCTGCGGCTCGAACTTCGGATTGGGACGGAAGGTGAACTTCTCCACCTTTCCCGCCGGCCCTTCGGCCGGCCCGGCATCCTGATAGAGAAATGCACTGGGCAGGACTCGCATCACCTTCAGGACGTGTTCGGTGTCGTCTTCCTCGGCCTGTTTGCGTTGCTGCTGTTTCTTTGGATTGACGGCGAGCGCGTCCAGCCGCGCCTCTTCTCGCTGCTCGTAAAGCGGACTTAACGGCTCGTCATTGATCGCGACCAGCCGCGCCACGTCTCCGTCACTGGTCTCCACAATCTCCTTGGTCGTGGTCAGCCGCGGGCTGGACTTGCGCAGCCGGAAGCGCATGGGGTGGCTCCGGTCCTGCGCCGCCGCCAATTCGTTGGCCAGCGCGCGATCCACCAGCGCCTGGCCAGTCAGCGGAGGCGCAGCGTCCGCATTGCCTTGGGCGGTTTGCCCTTGGACCGTATTGGTCAAGGGAATCAACAGAAGAAGGCAAGCCAATCGGTACACAAAGATAGTCTAAGGCTCCGGCAAGCGGCACGGAGATTTTCCAGCGTACTCCTCAGAAGTTTCTCTTCGAGAACGCCGCGCGGAATCGGCTATGCAGAACTCGCGCTTTGAACCCTCGTGGCAGGATTGATATAGTGCGGGCAGGGCTTAAAGGTACTGGGAAAGGGATTGAACACTATGACAGTGGAAAACTCTCCGGCGCGCATCGGGAAAACCATCGTGATTTGCGGCGAAGTCAAGGGCAAGGAGGATCTGGTCGTTGACGGACGAGTGGAAGGGACCGTCAGTCTGGCAGAGAACCGCCTGACCATCGGCCCCAATGCCGATGTTGCGGCTGACCTTTCCGCAAAAGACGTATTGGTCCTGGGCCGCGTCAAAGGAAACATCGTGGCGAGCGGCCGTGTCGAACTACGTACTGGCTGCAACCTGGAGGGCGACATCCGCGCGCTGCGCCTGGCCATCGAAGACAACGCGATCTTCCGCGGCAAGGTTGACCTTACGCAATCGGTCGCCAAAGGGCACGACGATGCGGTCCAGCATCGCTCCGGCGGGGTTCTGTAGGACGGAGGGTTCGGTGCCTGGCGGTGGTTCCTTTTGCGTCCTCTTTGGCCCGGCCCGGCAAGGAAACGACTGTGCTGCGACGCTGGTTCGACAAAAAACACGATACCGCTTCGTCCTCTCCCGCAGAAGGGACTGCGGGGCCTCGCATTCCCCGTCACTCCGGTGGATGGGCGGTTCTGCGCAAGCGTCTGGAGGCGGAGCCAGGACTGCACATCGTCGACACGGGCTACACCTCGCCCACCAATATCAACTACCTGACCAGCCTCGGCCATAGCGTCTTTCTCGCCGATCTTGTCCATGATGCCTGCACCGGTGATTGGCGCACGGGCGAAGACGAAGAGGGCAATCCCGTGTGGAACGTCGCGGGCTATCTCAACCACTCGCTGAACTTCGCAGGACGCACCTTTGATGTGGTGCTGCTGTGGACGGCGCTGGATTACCTGCCCGAGCCGCTGGTGACGCCGGTCGTGGAGCGTCTGCGCGGGGCGATGAATCCCGGCGGCCAGGTGCTGGCCTTCTTCCACACAAAGACGCACGGCGAGGATGTGGTGCGCTACCGGTATCATCTGACTCCCGGCAACGACGTTGAGATGCAGTTGACGCAGCAGTTTCCCATTCAGCGCGCCTTCACCAACCGCAGCATCGAGCGCCTGTTTACCGGCTGGTCCGGTCACCGCCAGTTCCTCGCCAAAGACAGCGTCTCAGAGGTGATCATCACGCGGTGATAAAGGCAGGGAACCGAGGACAGGGAACAGTGAACAAAGCTGCCGCGCGCGATCTAACCACTAACCACTGAGGTGCTATCATGAGCAACTCCACTTCTACGCGCATTACATGGCTTGGGCACGCTACCGTGCTCGTTCAGACGGCGAAGGGAACCAACATTCTGATTGATCCCTTCATGGCGCACAACCCCAAATACCCGCAGGATTTCGAACTTCCGTCGAGGATCCATTACGTTCTGCTGACGCACGGACACGGAGATCACATCTCTGACGCCGCCCCAGTGGCGAAGAAGCACGGTTCCACGGTTGTAGCCATCTACGAGTTGGCGGATTACATCGCCGGCAAAGGCGTTCAGGAGACCATCGGCATGAACCTGGGCGGAACGGCCCAGCTCGATGATGTAGCAGCCACCATGGTAGACGCCAGGCACTCAGCCGCTGCACAGGACGAAAAGGGCGTGCATTATGTCGGTGTG
>JAJYFA010000175.1 GCA_021790995.1 Acidobacteriota bacterium | reverse complement strand
TCCGATCTGGATCCCCTCCCAATCGACTTCACTGGCTTGCGCTCTCCTTCACGCCGGCTCTCCTCTGTTTGACGATGGGGCAGACCGCGCTCCTTTCGCTGCTGGGGCTGGTTCTGTTCCTGCGCTGGCATCGCTCCCGTCCCTTTGCTGCCGGAGCTTCCCTGTGGCTCTGCGCCCTCAAGCCGCATCTATTTCTACCCTTTGCCGCCGCTCTCGCAGCATGGATCGTCGTCGCCCGCGCCTGGAAGCTGGTGACAGGCACTGCCGCGGCCCTCGCGCTTTCGAGCGCAGTGGCGACTCTGATCGATCCTCGCGCCTGGCCTGACTACATCCATCTCATGCGATCTCCCGCCGTCGAAAACGATTTCATCCCTGCCTGGCAAGCACAATTCGACAATGGACAGCTCCCCACGCCATCTGGCTTCAGTACCTGCCCGCCGCGCTCGGTTGCCTATGGGCCCTCATCTACTTCTGGCGCCTCCGCGCCGCGTGGGACTGGAAGACGAACGCCAGCCTGCTCATGTTGGTCTCTCTCGTCGCCGCCCCCTACTGCTGGTTTTACGATCAGTGCCTCGCCATCCCAGCCCTCTTTGAGGGCGCCTGCGTCACGCGCTCAAGGAAGCTCCTGGCCGTCCTGGCTCTTGCCATTCTTGTCATGGATGTCGAAGTCTGTTTTGTTCAGCTCGTCTCGCCTATCGGCCTCCTCAACCTCTGGACCGCCCCGGCGTGGCTCATCTGGTACCTCTTTGCAACCATGCATGAGTCCAAACCAGGCCGCCGATCCTCTGACCTGCTAACTTAACTTCACAGGCCATGGGCTCCAGTTCTTCTGCCTTTATAATTGCGATGAACCGCGACAGAAAGGCTTTTTTGCTGTGAAGAATCAGCACAACTTCGCTGTATTTCTGATGGCAATCGCATGCGCGCTGCCGATTCTCTTCACGGTGCTGTATCTCAGCGTTCTGCCAGCCAACCCCCGCAACGTGGCCAACCGCGACTTCATCGTCTACTGGGCTACCGGCCGTCAGTTAGCCCGTCACGGCAATCCATACGATCCCGCGGCTCTTAACAAGATCGAGCACGACGCAGGATTTCCAGGCCGCGCCTCCTTTTATATGCGCAACGCGCCCTGGGCACTACCGCTGGCGCTACCGCTCGGCTACCTGAAGCCCGTGGTGGCGGCTCTTCCGTGGTCGCTGCTCATTCTTGGGCTGCTGGTCGCCTCCGTCCGCATCGTCTGGAAGCTCCTTGGCTCGCCCGGAAACCATCTCGAATGGCTTGGCTACTGCTTTCCCCCGGCGCTCTTCTGCGTGATCCTCGGCCAGACCTCGATCTTCCTGCTCTTCGGCCTGGCGCTTTTTTTGCGCTTCCACAAAAATCGCCCGTTCGCAGCCGGAGCGGCGCTTTGGCTTTGTACCCTCAAGCCGCATCTCTTTCTTCCCTTTGCCCTCGTGCTGCTGGCTTGGATTGTCGTCACACGCAGCTATCGCATTCTTGCCGGGGGCATCGCCGCCATGATCGCCGGTAATCTCGTCACGGCATGGATCGATCCCGCCGCATGGCGCCAGTACGCGCACTACATGCACACCTCGGGCATAGCGCGCGAGTTCACCGCCAATCTCGGCGACCTGCTGCGCGATTCCATTCATCCTGCATGGGAGTGGCTCGCCTTTGTGCCGGCGATTCTCGGCTGCGCGTGGGCTCTGGTGTGGTTCTGGCCGCGCCGCCACGGCTGGGACTGGATCGAACACGGCAGCCTGCTCATGCTGGTTTCGCTCGTCGTGGCGCCCTTCGGTTGGATCTTCGATCAATCGCTGGCGATTCCTGCTGTTCTCTTTGCCGTTTCCCGCGCACCCTCGCGCTCCGCTCTTTCGACGCTCGCCCTCCTTTACATCGCGATCGAAATTCAGCTTGTCTCACACTTTCCCCTGGCGTCTGCTGCTTATCTTTGGCCCGCCCCGGCGTGTCTTGCATGGTACCTGTTTGCCCGCGCCTCATCTCATCGAGAAATCGTTTTGCCGATACCGGCTTCGTCTTCTCCGCTGGACAACTCCTCTCACTAAGGCTTCGCATGCGCGCAATCAACTTCCTTTTAAGTCCCCCCACCATCGCCGTCATGGCCCTTTTCCTCTCCGTGATCTGGATGCTCAGAGACGAGAAAGACAAGGTCCGGGTTGAACTGGTCTTCGCGCTTGTGCTCAATCTTTTCTACGGCGTACTCCTCAACATCTTCATGGCCCGCGAAGGCGCCATTTCCCCCTGGAAGTTCGATCGCATTTTGTTTAGCCTGGACTCGTCCCTGGGCGTTCAGGCCGCCACTATCGCCAGAACGCTGGAAGGCCCTGCGCATATCTTCCTTGAGGCCGTCTACCAATCGATGGTCCCCATGATGATCGCCTGGTATCTCTTGATTCGATACCGGCGGATCGCGGGTTCAATCATTCTCACCTACATTGCCGAGCTTGTTGCCGGCCCGTTGCTCTACATCATCGTCCCGGCCTGCGGACCGATCTATGCGTTCAAGAATCAGTGGCTGCATCCGCCAGCCGTAACGCCGGTTCCCATGCGCCTGGCTGGAATGCCGAACGCATTTCCTTCGCTGCACGTTGGCACAGCTTTTGTATTTCTCATGTTCGCGCCAGGCAGAATCTGGAAGGTGGCAGCGTTTCTCTTCCTCGTCGCCACTTGCCTGGCGACTCTATCGACAGGGGAACATTACGTCATCGATCTGATTGCTGGATTGGCCTTCGGGGTGTTTGTCTCCAACGTCGGGCTGCACAACTTTCGCCGCGCAGGCGGCTTTCTTGCCCTCACGCTCGTCTGGTCGCTTGGAGTGCGATTCGCCTATGCGACACTGATTGCCCATCCAATACTTACCCGGTCCATGGCGGGAATTACGTTGTTGTCAGTGATCCTCGCACTCTATAGACATTGGTGCGCACAGGCGGCGCCGAAGACAGACGGCGGCATTGCGGCTTGACGACTTGCGCCAACAGCCCCAATTGGATGAACGGCCTACCCAATCTCCACACGGTCTCCGCACTCCGTACGTGTCGCCAGCGCCGTACCGGCCGGTAACTCCAGCACACTGTGAGCCGAAAAACACGCCGACAAGCGCCACGCCCCCACACGATGGCGAACCTTCTTCACCTGGAGTTTGCGATCCAAATAGACAAGATCGATCGGGAAGCGCATGAAGAAAGTGTGCACCGACTCGCAGGGCGCGATCCACAGCCCCTGGCCCGGCAAGAGGCATTCCCGGCCCAGCAGTCCCTTTCTGCGCGTGGCCCCTGTGTGGGCTTTCTCGAGCCGCGCTGCCAGCACCGTGCCCCGCGTCAAATTCAGGACCTGCTGAGGCTTTTCGGGCGCAGAAGTGCGCGGGCCAAACCACTCCCGCGCACCCCGCGCTATGCGTTGGAAAGAATTCATCCGGCTGTCTTCAACTGCTTGCGCCATCAGGCGGCAAAAATTCCGCCTATGGACCGCTTGCCCCTGTTGCAGGCGCAGTACCGCCTGAACCCATCCCGCTTCCGGCTGCCCCAAATCCACCTGTATTCGACTCGATCGTCAGCGGCTTTTCCGGTTTCATGCTGTCGATCAGCGTCTCCACGGGGATCGTCGAAGGCGGTGCAGGCAGTGTATTGTCTGCCGTTTTAGCGTCCGGCTGGTGCATGGGAATGTTCGAATTCGGCGGAATGAAGTTCGGATCCGGATAGTGCAGGTTCGGCCTTGGCGTTCCCGCCGGCAGCGGCGACACAATCTCCGGCGTCACCAGCACGATCAGTTCCGTGTCGTTCTTGTTCTTAATCTCCGACTGGAACAGTTTGCCAAGAATCGGGATGTCGCCCAGAAACGGAATCTTTTCGAATGTATCGGTGATGGTCTTGTCCAGCAGACCGCCGATGATGAAGGTCTGGCCGTCCTTCAGCTCCACTTCGGTATTCACCTTGCGCGTGGTAATGCCCGGCACCGCGAACCCCGAGATCTGGACCTCATTGGCGTAGTCCAATGCGCTCACTTCGGGCGCAACCTGTAATCGAATCGTGCCACGCGGCGTGATCGTAGGAATAAAATTCAGCCGGATGCCGTATTCCTGGAACTGGATGGTAACCGCAGCAAGCCCTCCCGTCGAGCCGGAGACCACCGGATATGGATACATTCCACCCGCCAGAAAGCTGGCTTGCTTGGCGTCGGCCGCCATCAGGTTTGGCTCGGCCAGCACTTGAACCACGCCCTCGGTCTCCAATGCGTGGATGTCGGCGCCTACGTTCAGTCCAGGGAAGAAGGTAAAGATACTGCCCTCCTGGCTAAAGGTGGCTGAACCCGCAGTACCTGCAGCCATTCCAATGCCGGTTCCGCCGCTCGCGGTGGCTGCGCCGCTGGCGATCGTAGGCGGTGAAACCTGCCCGGTCGCCACTCCGCCCAAGGCGTTTCCCAGCCCAAGATTGAAGAGGTTGATGCCCAGTGTCAGTGCTCTGCTGCGATCCACACTCGCAAAGCGCACCTTCAGCAGAATCTGCGGATCCGACTTAGGCACGGTCACAGCCAGCAAGTTCACCACTTTGCCCGCCGTCGACGCGATCTGCACCGCCCGCGCCGAGCTCGTCAGGTCTTTCACTGTGCCCCGCAGGAACAATGTGTTGTTGTCGTAAGATACCCGCACGGTTTGACCCGGCAGCTCATATCTCAACTCGCGTCGGATGGCGTCCAGCTTGTCTCCTGTCAGTCCCGCGCTGGCATGTACCTTCACCGTGAAAAACTGCCGTCCGCCATGGTTGTCCCAGATAATCAGGCTGGTTTCCCCAGGCCCTCGTCCGGTGACCATGATCTCCGTGGGGGTCACGGCTGTGGCTGCCGCCACGTCGCCCGATCCCATGGCCACGCGCTGCATCGGCTGCGCCGTGTCCACCAGCACGGCCTTTCCCACCTCTATGTTCAATTCGTTGGTCGAGTCTCCAAACGCAGCGCCTGCGGCTGGGGAGGAAGGTGGTGCTGCCTGAGCCTGTACCATTTGTCCGGTACAGAGAGCCGCAAACAGCGCACTGCTAAATGCGATGGCGATCCCAGTCGTCGATCTCAATGTTGCCCCCCGGGTTCGGCGAATTTCTGTTCCGTAGTGCTTGTGCCGTTGCTGATGATGACCGAGTAAGCCGTCGACGCTGCCTTACGCCTGACTCTCGTAGCCCGGCGCGTCGGGATCTTGGGCGGCGCGCCGCCTGAGAAGATCGTGCTCATCTCAGTGGGCGGCACCTTGGCAACCTGAGTATCCAGCGGATTACGCAGCACCAGTTGGATCTTCAGCGAATTACTGGCCAGACTCAGCATCTCGGCTTGCTCCGGAGTCACCAGCAGATTCACAACCTGAACCTGTTGCGGCTTGCCCGTTGCATCTTTCTGGTAATCGGTGCCCGCCGACAGCACCTGAATATTTTGCAAAAGCGTCTCTGTCACCGTGTTCTGCGTCCCGCCCTGCAAATTAGGAGGCGTTCCCGATGCAAGAACGTCTACCCTCATGCCGGGAAGCACGAATCCTGCTACGCCCACCACCTCATCCACGCGCACCGCGCACGCCCTCATTCCATGCGGAATGATCGGCGCCAGTCCTCCGCCGGATCCGGCTCCCGCCAGACGGCTCTCGAGAACCGGTTCTCCCTGGTAGATCTCCGAAATTGCTCCCCGGCCTACCGCGTCTTCCGGCTTCAGGATTGCCCCCTTGGGCGCTTCACCTGCAATTGTGATCGTCGTCAGATCGGCCGTAGTAACAATGGCTCCGAGCGGAATATCCTTTGCCGCTGCGACTACCCGCGCCATCACCAACGGCTTTGAAGCGGCCATGCGCGCGCCCACAAGCCGGTAAACTAGCCACGCGCAGGACGCCGCGACGACGAATGCGACGAGGAGGATCGTGAGCAGTCTTCGATTCATCCCTATCCTGTTGGAACTGACGGTTCGCCAGTCCCGCCTTTCTCTGCCTGCCCTGATCCCGGACCTGGCAGCTTGCTTGCAATCCTGATGGCCTGACCATCCCTATGTTTTGCCGCAGAATGTGCGGTTTCAGTGTAGCCCTTCTTTGCGTTGGTCTTGTCAATGGAATTTATTACTTTGATAACGGAGGTACCAAGAGAGGAATGTCCCAAAGCGCCGAATTGAGCGATCCTGATAAAGGTGATAGATTCCCGGGTATCAGGTCTGCACCGTTTGGTCCTGCACTTTTCAGTTCATACTGGACCCTGAACCATCTCACGTGATTTTCCGGGTCGGAGGTCGTACTTGGTTCGTTTCGCGCTTAAGCGGGCTAATTCGGATTCATCCCGATTGACCATCTTTCTGGATCGGTCCAACTCCGGCCTATCCGACAAAGTACCAAGCGATCAGCTTGCAGCAACCTCAGTTGGTGGCGCCACGGTCCTTGTCATGCCCCCGCGCGAGCTGACACTGTTCACAACTCTGCCGCCGTCGGACAGGCATTCCGCGCCATTCCTCAGTTCTATCTTCATCCACGCGATCGCAGCGGCCATCGCCTGGTTCAGCATTGCCTATATGCCGCCTGCGGCGCGCATCCTCCACGATCACTACGCGGTTCGTCAGCTCGATCTGCATATAACTGCAAACCAGCAGCCCCATGAGACCGCCCACATTTACTATCCGAAATCACATCCCCCCGTATCGGAGCATGCCGGTCGTTCCCAGGCCGCCGCACCTCCTCTAATTCCCGTTACCACTGCCAGGAAAGGACCGCAGACTTTCATCCAGGCCGACCTCAACAATCCGGTCACACTGCCCCAGATCATCCCGGTACCACAGATTGTCCTCTGGGCGCCTAGCAAGACCGTGGTGAAAAAGATCGCTCCGCCACTGCCGGAAAAGCCCACTGCCGCGCATGTCCATCCTGTTCCTGACCATCCCAATCAGGAAATCAACCTGGCTGACGTCAACGTGACCTCCAGCAATCTGCCATCGGTGAAGTTGAAGCTCGCGGCCGGCACAACCTCGCCCGTCGCCGTGGACACACCCTTGCAGGTCGAACTGCCTCCCGCCTCTGCTTCACAACAGGCTGTGTCTCCAACGCCGGTCGCGATTCTGTCTCTTTCCGACATCCGCATGAAAGATGGAACCGCCGTGCTGCCGCCGATCAACGAGGCGAAGGTCTCGAAACCGCAAAATGCAGGCGCTCCCGGCAAGTCTCTTAGCCCCTCCTCGCAGGCGGGCAATGGCGCGCACTCCGCTGGACCCGGTTCCGCTCAGAGCTCCGCAGTTGCAGCCAGGCAATCCGGCGGGTCGCCAGCGCCTCAAACCGCTCCCAATTCTTCAACAGCGGATGTCGCGGCCAATCCTTACAGCCAACTTACCAATACATCGATTGCCCTGCCCAAGGACGGCCACTTCGGCGCTGTCGTGGTCGGCAACGACCTCTCACAGGAGTTTCCCGAGCTAGAAAATACCTGGGGAGGACGAGTCGCCTATACTGCTTATCTTCACGTAGGCCTCTCCCGGAGCTGGATCATGCAGTACTCGCTGCCTCGCGAAGTTTCGGCTTCCGCCGGCGGCACCGTCTCACGCCTCGAAGCGCCCTGGCCGTACGACATTATTCGCCCTAATCTCCCCCCTGAGTCCATTAATGCCGATGCCCTCATGATTCGCGGTTTTGTCGATGCCTCCGGTCGCTTTCAAAACCTGAGCGTAATCTTTCCGCAGTCCTTTTCGGGCACGCAGTTCGTTCTCGCTGCTTTGCGGCGGTGGCAATTCCGCCCCGCCACCCACGATGGCCAACCCGCCAAGGTCGAAGTATTGCTCATTATTCCCGAGCAGTTCGAATGAGGCCTCTTGAGCCGTGAGTGCACC
>JAJYFA010000021.1 GCA_021790995.1 Acidobacteriota bacterium | reverse complement strand
TGTCGGGCAGCGCTGTGCCTCCGAGCAACTGGTAGCCGCTGCCGTCGCGCTCGGTCTTGTGCTGGTACTCGAAGTCGCCCTTGAGCGTGGTGGCCGGATCGATCCTCCAGTCGGCGGCGCCCGCGCCCACGGCGCGCCATCCGTTGGTGTCGACCATGTAGGGAACGATGCGTTCGCCGGCCAGATTCAGCCGAGCGCCCACCTGCTTGCGGCTGCCGAAGAGATGGCCCAGATCGGTCGCGCCATAGGCCGTGCCACGATGATCGGTAGCCAGATCAATAGCTTTGATGTTGGACGGGCGCTTGGTCACGAAGTCGATGAGCCCGCCCGCATTCGCCACTCCGCTCTCCACGCCGGCAATGCCTTTGAGAATCTCTACGCTCTCCTTGTTTTCGAGCGGCACGTCCTGCTCGCCGGCGATGGTCATGCCGTTGATCTCGAGTCCGGTGGCAAGGTCGATGGGAAAGCCGCGAATCTCGTAGACACCGTAGTAGCCCACGGGCACGTAGTCGTTGCCGACCGAAGCGTCGTTCTTGACAACATCGGAAAGCAGACGGGAGACCTGGTCGCTGAGCAGGTCGCGCGTGACCACCGAAACCGAAAGCGGCGCTTCCTTGAGCGGCGCGCCGTCGAGCGTTCCCACCGTGATGGATTGGGGAAGATAGTTGTCCGCGGTTTCGCCGCGCACCACGACAGTGGTGGTGACAGGCGCGGGCTTTTGCGGTCCGGGTGCTGAGCTCTGCCGAGCTTGTTGATTTTGGTGCGCTTGTTTGGTGTCTTGTTGCGCGGGAGTGGCGTTTTGCTGCGCGGCTTGCGCGGCACACTGCGCGGTATAGCAGACAAACAGCGGCAAGGCTACGGCGAGCGCTGCGGAAAATATGCGGGAAGGTGTTTTGCGATGGCGATCAATGCGGGCGGCGGTGGTCATGCGTGTCCTTTGCTTCGTTCTGTCTGAAACAAAGGAGCCTGGGCCGCGAAGAATGGAGGAACTGCCGCTCAGACCAGAGAAAACTTCCCACGCCGGTATTATCCGGATCGGGTTCTAGGGTATTTCTCAGCCCCGCAATGCCACGGAGCACCCCTGTTTCGTTACAGTCATTGAAACATTGCGGAGCGCGAAATGCAAATGCTATGTTGCCCCGCACCGTCCCTATGCCCAGACAGACTTTGATCCCGCCTTGGCGATGCGGGCAAGCGTGGGCGCGGCGGGACTGGCCAGCGAGGCAACGGTGACGCCGGAAAGAACATCCATCATGGCTTGCTGCGCCTCGATCCAAACCGGGTGCGCCGGGCATCGCGGCTTGCGGGTGCATGAGCGGCCGGGAATGATGCAGATGTTGAGACAGATTGGGCCATCGATGGCCTCAATCACATCGCGCATTGTGGCCTCGGCGCCGCGTGGCGTAATGCGAAAGCCGCCTGATTGCCCGCGCCGCGAGGTGATTAACCCGGCCCGCGCCAGCGATTGCAGCACCTTCGAGAGAAAGCTATCCGGCGCGCCCGTTGCCCGCGCCAGATCGGGAAGCGAGATCCGCCCGTTTGCCGTCAGTCCTGCGAGGTGAATCATCACGCGCACGCCGTAGTCAGCGGCGCGCGTCAGTTGCATCGACGAACTCTGTTTCTTCATTATTCTGACCTGCCGAATAAAACTTGGCCCCAAGCCTGCGGCTCGACGCTATCAAAGTGACCGCATTTTGAGGCCCCGGGGAAAATTGGTACTTCCAAGGGGGCAGGTTAATTGAAATTGTCACAAGCCGATGTGTCTTTCGTCACAGACCACGAGTCGTCGCGAACGATACGTTAACCTCCTTCAAGTCGGAATTGGAGAGAATCAGTCTAAAATGTACCGCGATGACGCTCCTTCTGCCGGCGCAGCGCTCGAGCCCGGCTGAAGTAGCAGCGCCGGTATACAGTCCTCCCCGAAAGGCCCGCCTCCCGCGGACCTTTGCTCTTTGGTGCGCTCGCAGGCTTGCGCGCGCCGCCCAGGTTTCGTTATAAGGGACTGCGAGCGCGAGGACAGCCCGGATGCCACCGGCACTCACCTCGCCTTGCAGTTGAGTCCGCTTCGCAAAGGAAAAACCATGAACCGCAGAGAACTCTTCGCCGCTCTTGCCGCGACCGCAATCGCCGGCGATGTGCTGGCGCCCGCCGATACCGCTAAGGTGATGGGCTCCCACGTCTTCGACTGGAACTCGCTCGTTGACAAGCCAAACGCCAACGGATCTGTAAGGACTGTGTGCAGTACGCCGACTGCGACGCTGGAGAACCTCGAGATCCACATCACCACGCTCAATCCCGGCAAGTCTCCGCACAAGCCGCACCGGCATCCCAACGAGGAGCTGATCATCATTCGCCAGGGCACAGTGGAGACGCTCTCCAACGGCAAGTGGATTCGCGTGGGGCCGGGATCGATCATCTTCAACGGATCGAACCAACTGCACGGGCTCAAGAATGTGGGCACGGAGCCGGCGATCTACCACGTAATCAACTTCAAAACCGCAGCCACACCAAAGGCGTAATTGCGGCGCGACCGAGGGTCGGCAGGTCCGCCGTGGAACGAGGGCGCAACTCGCGTGGCTACTTCCTGCGGAAGCGCGCGGCCAGCGCCTCGGCGTTCCGCGCCAGAATACCCACGTCGCTGCCCACGGCGGTGAAGTTGTAGCCCATCTCGAAGAGCGCCTCGGCGTCGTCAGCGCTGCCGGAGAGCGTTCCCGCGGCTTTGCCCCCGGTGCGGATGCGCGTGGCCGCGTCGCGAATGGCGGCCTGCGCCTCGGGGTGCTTCGGGTTGCCGAGATGGCCAAAGTCCGCGGCCAGATCGCTGGGGCCCAGGAAGATGCCATCGACGCCCTCGACCGCGGCGATGGCTTCAATCTCCTTGAGCGCGGCTCGGGTTTCGACCTGCACCAGCACACAGATATCGAGGTGCGCATTGCGGTGATAGTTCTGAATGCGCCCGTAGTCGTTGGCGCGTGGCGCCACGGAAACGCCGCGAATGCCGAGCGGCGGATAGCGCGTGGCGGCCACGGCTTTGCGTGCCTCATCGGCATTCTGCACAAAAGGAATGAGCAGGGAGCGCGCGCCTACGTCGAGGGCCCGCTTGATAATGACCGGCTCGTTCCACGGCACGCGAAAGACCGGCTCCGCCGTGCCGCCGCGCATGGCCTGCAGTTGCGGCAGCAGCGTCGCGATGCCGTTGGGCGCGTGCTCGCCGTCGATCACGATCCAGTCGAATCCCGCGCCGGCCAGAATCTCAGCCGAAATGGGGCTGGCCATTCCGCACCACAGGCCGACCTGCCGTGCGCCGCTTGCGAGAGCCTGCTTGAATGCGTTGCGGGGAAGATTGCCTGGCCATTCGGGCATGGGATCACTCTCCTTTGCCGATTGTAAGCGCCGTGGCTGCGGGCCCGGGGCCCCGCGCTACGATGCCGCATCGGCGCCAAAGTCGAGCCGTTTGATCTCGCCCACAATCGGGCCGTAACTGACGATCGCGCAGAAGGCAATGAACGCGACAAAGATCAGCGCGCCGTTGTAAGAGTGGGTCTTCGCCACAATGTAGCCGATGATGAGCGGCGTGGTGATTCCAGCCATATTGCCGAAGAGGTTGAAGAGCGCGCCGTTCATGCCCACCATGCCTTTCGGCGAAGTGTCGGAAACCACCGTCCAGCCCAGCGCGCCAATGCCCTTGCCAAAGAACGAGACCGACATGAAGAGCAGCATGATGCTCTGCGATGATGCGTAGTTGCAGGCGATGATTGTCATGGACAACGCCATACCCGCCATGATGGGCAGCTTGCGGGCAAAGCTGAGCGAGTGGCCGCGGCGCAGCAGACGATCAGAGAAGACCCCGCCGAGAACGCCACCGAACCCTCCACACAGGCCTGGCACCGCTGCCGCAAATCCCACTTTGATCACCGACATGTGACGCGCCTGCGAGAGATAGAGCGGAAACCAGGTGAGAAAAAACCACGTGAGCGTCGTAATGCAGTACTGACCGATGTAAACGCCCACCAGCATGCGGTAGCTCATCAGCTTCTTCACCGTGGCCCAGGTGAGTGTGTTTTTCTTGGCGCTGGCGGCCGAGTCGGTGTTCACCAGACCACCCCCGCGCTCGATGGCGTCAATCTCCGCCGGCGCAATACGCGGATGTTCTTTGACGCCGTAAATGTTCGTGAACCAGACCGTGGTGAGCGCGATGCCCAGCACGCCCATAAACCAGAAACAACTGCGCCAGCCCGAGAGATGGATCAGCCATCCGAAGATGGGCGCGAAGATGGGCAGCGCGAAATACTGCGACGAGTTGAAGATGGCCGAAGCGCGTCCGCGCTCCGAAGTAGGGAACCACGCGGCGACGATGCGCCCGTTGCCGGGGAAAACCGGCGATTGAAAGAGACCCGAGAGCACGCGAAGAATGAAGATCGCCGTGAAGGCGGCGCTTGCGGCAAGGTAGCCGGCGAGGGCCGTGAGAAAGGCGCAGAGGGACCAGGCGACGATGGCGATGCCGTAGACGCGCTTCGATCCAAAGCGGTCGAGCAGGCCGCCCGCAGGCAACTGCCCCAGCGCATAGGCCCATCCAAAGGCGAAGAGCAGATAGCTCAGGCGCTGCGCATTCATGTTCATCGCCGCAGGCATGACCGAAACCGCCTGCGACAGCGCCGAGCGGTCGGCAAAGCTGAAGCAACTGACGATGAACAGAATCGTGATGATGAGATAGCGAACGTGCGTCTGTCGCTGTCCCTCTCGTTCTTCGCTCAAGCCGCATCCTTTCGATCGCAAGGTTTCGGTTTCACGGTATCATGCCGCAGCCGCGTCTCAGCCGTTCTCGTAGAGCGATTGAATCAGTCCGCGAATGTAGCCGTAACAGTAGGCGAACGATTGCAGGCTATGGGGATCGGCGTTGTCGGCCGCAATCGGCACGTGATCGGGCATGAGCATGTAGTGATAACCAACATCCCTGTAGACGCGGATGGCTTTAACAAAATCCACATCGCCCTCGTCGGGAAAGACCTCGATGAAGTCGTTGCGGTGGCCGCGAATATTGCGGAAGTGCACGTTGAAGATCTTCTTGCGCGTGCCAAAGTAGCGGATTACGTCGAAAATCTGCGTACCGGGATCTTCGAGATCCTCAGAGATGGTTCCCTGACAAAAGTTGAGGCCGTGGTAGGGACTCTCCTGGATGCTGATGAACCTCTTCAGGCCGTCGACGGTGCCGAGCACACGGTTGACGCCCTGGTAGCCTGCGGGCGGAACGCCGGGGTCCTGGGGATGGCAGGCCATGCGGATCTTGTACTCGTTGGCCACCGGGATCACTCGGTCGAGAAAGTATGTGATGCGCTCCCAGAAGGCGTCGGCGTTGACTACTCCGGCGCGGGTGAGCGGCGTTTCCGGATGCGCCTCGGCGAGCTTCCACTGGTGGTAAAGCGCGTCGCCGCGGCCCGGCTCTCGGCCGGTGCGCAGCACGCCGAGAATGCTCATGTTGTACTTGATCGCCGGAACTCCGGCCTGCGCGCAGTTGCGAATCAGGGTTTGCAACTGCTCGATATCGCGGTCGCGTTCGGGACTCTCGGCCAGCATGATGGCCGGATGCTTCTCTCGGTCGATATAGCTGGATCCAAGAAACGGCGGGGCAATGCAATCGATACTGATGCCGTATTTCGCGGCCCTATCGGTTATGCGCTTGAGTTCGTCAACCGTGGCGTAGAGCCGGTCGCCGGCGATCTCCGGATAGCCGCAGATGTTGCGCACGCCGTACCGGGCCAGGTACTTCAGGTGAGTGTCGTTGGTGGGTGCGGTCTGGTCGCCGAGCTTCATGCGCTCTTCCGTGCCGACAGGCGTGGCGTCTGCCGGCGCAGGCGCTATACCGGTCGAGGCCAGGACGCCGGCCGCACTGCTCGAAACAAGAAACTCTCTTCGATTCATAAAAAGCGTTCCCTCTCGCGTCGTTCACAACCTTGTACGCGAACCTGGGTACATCTGTAAAGTTGACTGATACGGGCGGAAACGATGCTGAGGTCTCACTCCGCCGGCGCGGAAAAAAGCAGAAACGCAGGAAAGACCCGATGAACGGAAAGAGAATCGAAGTTGCCGGCAAATCGCCGCGAGTTGCCGCCATGCGGGTGGTTCCGGTGGCGGGCCAGGACAGTATGCTGCTCAATCTGAGCGGCGCGCACGGGCCGTACTTCACGCGCAATCTGGTGGTGCTCACGGACGAAGCCGGAAATACAGGCGTGGGTGAGGTTCCCGGCGGAGAGAAGATTCGCCGCGTGCTGGAAGAAGCGGCGCTGCTCGTGATTGGCAGCGAGATCTCCGGCTGCAACGCGGTACTCGACGCGATGCGGGATCGGTTCGGGGACCGCGATGCCGCTGGGCGCGGGCAGCAGACCTTCGACTTGCGCGTGACGATTCACGCGATGACGGCGATTGAGTCGGCTTTGCTCGATCTGCTCGGCCAATTTCACGGTGTCCCGGTTGCGGCGCTGCTCGGCGAGGGGCAGCAACGCAAAAGCGTGCCAGTACTGGGCTATCTCTTCTTTGTAGGCGACAGCAGAAAGACCGGTCTCGACTACCGGCGAGCCGGCGACCAGGCGCGCGGATGGTTCCGCGTGCGCGATGAGGAATCGCTAACGGCGGAAGCGATCGTCAGGCAGGCCGAGGCGGCGCAGGCGCAGTACGGCTTCAACGACTTCAAGCTGAAAGGCGGCGTGCTCGAGGGCGCTGCGGAGATGAAGGCCGCGGAGGCGCTGCACGAGCGGTTTCCCGAGGCGCGCATCACGCTCGATCCCAACGGCGCATGGAGCCTGAAGGAGGCGATTGCTCTCTGCATGGGCAAGCAGGATGTTTTGGCGTACGCCGAAGACCCATGCGGCGCGGAACCGGGATTTTCCAGCCGCGAGATCATGGCGGAGTTTCGCCAGGCGGCGGGGCTGCCCACCGCGACCAATATGGTGGCAACGGACTGGCGCGAGCTGCGGCACGCAATCGCGCTGCGCGCGGTCGACATTCCGCTGGCTGACCCGCACTTCTGGACCATGCAGGGAGCGGTGCGCGTCTCTTCGACCTGCCGTGAACACGGCCTCACCTGGGGAGCGCACTCGAACAATCACTTCGACATTTCGCTGGCGATGGTGACGCAGGTAGCCGCGGCTGCCGTGGGCAAAATCACCGCAATCGACACGCACTGGATCTGGCAGGACGGGCAGCATCTGACGCGCAATCCCTTCCGGATCGAAGGCGGTACGATTGCCGTACCGGAACGGCCGGGGCTGGGCGTCAATCTCGACTTCGACGCCGTCGAGCGTGCGCACGAACTCTATAAAGCGAAGGGACTGGGCGCGCGCGACGATGCCGCGGCGATGCAGTTTCTGATTCCGGGTTGGAAGTTCGATCCCAGGCGGCCCTGCCTGTTGCGATGAAGAGGGGCGCAAGGGCGTGGCGAATGCTCAGGGCGGGGATACCATAGTCCCATGACATCCAGCGTCGAGCCTCGCTTTCTTCGCGTCCATGAGCGCGACAATGTCGCCATTGTTGTCAACGAGGGCGGCTTGCCAGCGGGCGCCAAATTTGCGTCGGGGCTGGAGCTATGCGAGGCGGTTCCCGAAGTGCACAAGGTGGCGTTGATCGATCTGGCCGAGGGCGAGGCGATTGTGCGCTACGGCGTCACCATCGGCTACGCAAGCCGCGCCATCGCACGCGGCAGTTGGGTGCATGAAGGCTTGATGAAGCCACCTGAAGCGCCGCCGCTCGACTGCTGCCCACTGGCCACCGCGCCGCCCGCGCCACTGGCGCCTCTTGAGGGCTACACCTTCCAGGGCTTTCGCAATCCTGACGGTACGGCAGGGACAAAGAACATTCTCGGCATCAGCACGACGGTGCAGTGTGTGGCGCCAACGGTGAAGCACGCGGTCGAGCGCATCAAGGCAGAGATTCTGCCGCACTTCCCGCGTGTGGATGATGTAGTCGCCATTACGCACCCTTACGGCTGCGGCGTGGCCATCGATGCGCCGGGCGCGGCCATTCCCATTCGCACGCTGCGCAACCTGGCGCTCCATCCCAACTTCGGCGGCGAGGTGTTGGTGGTGAGCCTGGGCTGCGAAAAGCTTCAGCCCGTACGGCTGATGCCCGCCAGCGAGCTTCCCGTGCTTGCCGGCGAACCCTCAGTCGCTGTGCTGCAGGACGCAAAGCAGGGCTTCGGCGAGATCGTCGCCAACATCATGACGCTCGCCGAAAAGAAGCTTGAGAAGTTGAACCAGCGGCGGCGCGTAACGTGCCCGGCCTCTGACCTGGTCGTGGGGCTGCAATGCGGAGGATCGGATGCGCTCTCGGGCGTGACGGCGAATCCTGCCGTTGGCTTTGCCGCCGATCTGCTGGTGCGCGCCGGAGCGACAGTGATGTTCTCTGAAGTCACGGAGGTGCGCGACGCGGCGCACCTGCTCACCGCGCGCGCAGCTACGCCTGATGTTGCCCGCGCCTTTGTGCGCGAGATGGCCTGGTACGACGACTACCTGCGGCTGGGTGGCGCGGATCGCGCGGCAAATCCTACGCCGGGCAACAAGCAGGGCGGCCTCGCAAACGTGGTCGAGAAGGCGATGGGATCGATCGCCAAGGCGGGCAGCACGGCGCTCGTTGGCGTCGCCGGACCGGGCGAACGCGTAACGCAGAAGGGGCTGGTGTTTGCAGCCACGCCGGCCAGCGACTTCATTTGCGGCACACTGCAACTGGCGGCGTCGATGAATGTGCACATCTTCACGACCGGCCGCGGCACACCCTACGGACTGGCCATGGCGCCGGTAATCAAAGTGTCGACGAACAGCGGCCTCAAGCGGCGCTGGCCCGATCTGATCGACGTGGACGCGGGGCGGATTGCAACCGCCGAAAGGACCGTCGAAGAGATCGGCTGGGAGATTTTTTCACTGGTTTTGGAGGTGGCCAGTGGGAGAACGAAAGTTTGGGCCGACCACTGGGGCCTGCATAACGAGTTTGCCTTGTTCAATCCGGGGCCGGTGACGTAAGGACAGCAAGTCAGCGAGCTATCCGGTCAGCGACAATGCGCTCCGCTTCCAGCGCGTTCAGACATCCTCGAGGATGTTCTAAAATTCTAGTGCTATGGGGAAGAGCAAGGACAAGACGTTTGAGGTGGCCTGCCCGGATTGCGGGGCCATGCTGAAGATAGACGCCACCACCGGGCTGGTGGTGAGCCACACGCCGGCGCCGCGCAAGCGCATGTTCGAGGATCTGGAGACTGCGGCCAAAGCCATGCGCGAGCACGGGGAGCGGACAGAGTCGATCTTCCGGCAGAGCGTGGACGCCGAGAAGAACAAGGCTGATCTGCTGGAAAAGCGATTCGCCGAGGCCCTGCGCAAAGCCAAGGATGCGCCCGAGGTCAAGCCGATGCGCGAGATCGACCTCGATTGAGAGAGCCGGGTTGCGGGTTTCGAGCTGATTTTTCTCCACTGCGGCAGAGTTTTCAGGTAATACTTGAGAGGCAACAGGACTTCAGACTCATCTACGTTTGAGAAACGCGAGGAGATGTCATGGTGGTGGTACCGCTCTCAGATGCAGCGCGCGACGCGGGCGCAACAAACGCCGGGGGAGCCGATTCCAGCCGTTGGGTCGGCATGGTCGCGGCGGGTACGCTGGCCGCAAGCGGGGCGCTTCTGGTTACAGGCAAGCGGCGCGCCGGACTGGTAGCAGCCATCGCGGGCGCGGCTCTGGCCATGCTCGACCAGCAGGATGTGGTGTGCAAGTGGTGGAATGCGCTTCCCGCCTATCTCGAAGAGGTTCAGGGTATGCTCAACCGTACGCAAGCGGCGGTGGATGACCTCTCAGAACAAGGCGAGAAGCTGCGCCGGGTTCTGAATCGGTAAGAAGACTCAGCGGCAAGTCGCAAAGTCCTGCTCTCAAAAGGGCATGATTTCCGTTGTGCTCTTTTGTGCCTGATCTTTTACGTGGCGCGTTTCTCTACAGACTGGCCCAAGAGCCGCGTCAGGAGTGCTTTGCCGCGATACGGTTTTGCGCATCGACGAAGACCAGCTTCGGCTTGGCTGCGGCGGCTTCTTTCTCATCAAGCCAGGCAAAGGTGGCAATGATCACCAGGTCTCCCGGCTGCGCCATGCGCGCGGCGGCTCCGTTCAGGCAGACTTCGCCGCTGCCCCGTTTGGCAACTACGGCATAGGTTTGCAGACGGCTGCCGTTGTTCACGTTCCACACGTGCACGGACTCAAAAGGCTGGATATCCGCGGCTTCAAGCAGCGCCTCATCCACGGCGATACTGCCTTCGTAGTTCAGGTCAGAGCGCGTAACGGTGGCGCGATGGATCTTTGACTTCAACAGTTTGCGAAACATGGCTGCGGGAAACTCCTTTGGATGGGCGTCGTCGCAGGCGATCGCCCTCACTTGATTGGATGCAGGATCAGTTCTTACGTTCCACGAGATATTGAGCGACGGCTTTCAGGCCATCGGCGCGGCTGCCGTAGGGATCGAGCGCGGCGAAGGCTTCGTCGATCAACCGGGCGGCATCGCGCAGGCTCTGTTCGATGCCGTAAACAGCCGGCCAGGTAGCTTTTTCCGTGGCCTGATCCTTGCCGGCGGTCTTGCCCAGCGTCACCGAGTCCGCCGTCACATCGAGCACGTCGTCGGCGATCTGAAAGGCAAGACCGGCCTTGCGGCCGAAGCGATCGAGACGCGCTACATCGTCGGCCGCGGCGCCGGCAAAGATCCCTCCTGCTACAACACTGACGCGGATCAGCGCGCCGGTCTTCGCGCGATGGATGGAGTCGACCAATTCAGGCGTGGGCTTCAGGTGTTCGCTTTCAATGTCGAGCACCTGGCCGCCGATCATGCCTTCCACGGTGCCGACCGCGTTGGCGACAAGGCCGATGATCTGGACCGTCGCGGCCGGCGGGCAGTCGAGCCCGGCCAGCACTTCGAAAGCGCGTGTCTGCAAGGCGTCGCCGGCCAGAATCGCGATAGCCTCGCCAAATGCCTTGTGGCAGGTGGGCTTGCCGCGGCGCAGATCGTCGTTGTCGAGCGCGGGCAGGTCGTCGTGGATGAGCGAATAGGTATGGAGCATTTCGAGCGCCGCACCCAGCCTCTCGATTCCTTTGGGCCGCGCGCCGGCAATCGTGACGCCGGCCTGCATGGTCAGTACCGGCCGCAGACGCTTGCCGCCGGCAAAGACCGAGTGGCGCATGGCGCTGTGGATCGAAACCGGGACTGTGGTTGCGGAGGGAATCAGCGACTCCAGCGCGCGGTCGGTCAGCGCCGCACCCTCCTGGATCAGTGCTTTTACGTCAGCAGACATGCTTCTACCATGTTAGACCAGAGCGGCAATTTCTTCGCTCCAGCCGCCACAAATCTATGAGCAGAAGCCCACTTAGGGCGCTCACCCAGCGGCCGGCGAAAACGTCGGACGCGTTCGTCCAGTCGATCGTCAGTTCGAACGGGCCTTGCCGAACCTGCACGACGATGAGGCCATCGTCGCGCAGGGGCGGCGCCGCTGCTGCGGGTAGCCCGTTCCTGTTCCCCTGTTCCCTGTTCATTCATGGCAGCAGGCGCAGCGTATGCCGGGTTCGAGCCGCGACCGCAGCCGGCGTAAATGGCAACGCGAAGGTCGTGCCGTTGTACCAGTCGTTCCACTGGTCGCGGAAGTACGGGCTCAGCGGGTTGCCGCTCTCGCCCATCACGATATTTTCGGTCGAGCCATCGATGTTGCTCCAGTCCATGGTGAATCGCTGCGAGGGACCGAACGTGCGGCCGGCCTGCTTCACCGTGACGCCATCGCCGCTAAGCGGCTGCGGCCCGGTTCCCAGGACGCGGCTCAGAAACGGCAGAAACGCGGCCAGCGGGTGCTCGATATCAACGACATGCCAGCTTCCGTAGGTCCAATGCTCCAGATTGCCAGGCGCATTGCCATAGTTCATCGCCTTGCGCACGGCCGCGGTGAGCAGCGCATTCCAGCTCTTGTATTGCCTGGGCAGCCACGCGGGCTTGGCATCCATCACGATCTCTTCCAATGCAAATTTCGATTCGCCCCAGTGATAATCGGCCGCTGCTTTGCCGAGCTTCGGCGCGAGAATCATGGGCCAGAGCGCGGCGCGCGTTTCGGTGACAAGCGATGCGGCAGCGGAGCCGGTGCTCAGGCGACCGTCCCAGTTGCGCATCAGGCTGGCGGCCTGCCTCATACGCGGGTCGCCGTTGCCCTCAGGGCCGGGCGTGTGGTCGATGGCGTAAGCAAAGCGCTGGCCCATCTCCTGATCGACCTCGCTGTAAATATCGGTCTGCGCGACCAGCATGTCTTTCGGTGTGAGTTGATCCCGGCCATCAAGCAATTTGTAGATGCGCTGGATGCGGTAGGGATCGGCCCAGTCGTCGGTGAGCGGATCAGGCGACTTGTCCATTGTGACGCGCGAGTTAGCCGTGGCCAGGAAGCCCGAAGGCGGATCGAAGGCATTCGGCATCTGGTTGAACGGGATGTAGCCGCTCCATTCGTGCTTCGTGTCGTTGACAGGCACGTCGATCAGGCCGCCTGGCCGCAGCGGCGCCTTGCCAATCGCATGATACGCAATGTGTCCCTCGTCGTCGGCGTAGACCAGGTTCTGCGTAGGCCAGCACCATTGCGCCAGCGCGGACGAGAACTCCCGCCAGTTCGACGCCGTGTTCATCTCGTAGAGGGGCAGCGCATTGAGCTTGGGATCGTAGACCGTCCACTTGAGTGCCAGCGGCGGGTCGCCGTGCGCCAGGAGCGGATTCAGCAGCGGCCCGTGCCCGGTGGATTCGACGTTGACGGCAACATCGCGGCCGCCGCGCACATGAATGACCTCGCGATCGACGGCGAGCGGATGCCATTGCGCATCGATTCCTTCGTAGTTTCCCTTGCCGTCGAGCTTCTCCATGTAGAGATCCTCGACGTCGGCATAGAGCGCGGTGTAACCCCAGGCCACGCGTTCGTTATGTCCGGCCACGACCAGCGGCAGGCCTGGCAGCGTCACGCCTGCGGCATGGAAGCCCTGCGTGTCCCGGCTGCTCCGCGCACTCAGGTCCGCGATGTACCACGTGTCGGGCACGCGCAGCGTCAGGTGCATGTCGTTCGCGAGCAGCGGCTTGCCGCTCGCTGTATGCGCGCCGGCAACCACCCAGTTGTTCGAGCCGAGAGCGCAGTCCTCGCAGCCGCCCGGTCCTTTGAGAGCCAGCATCTCGGCCGCATCCTCCGGCGCTGCGGCGGCGAACGGAGAAAGCGCTGAAGCAGGCGTCACGCGGGCCTCGGTGTTATCGTCCTCGTCATCGTCGTTGTTTTGCGATGGCGCCGGTGGCTGCGGCGCGCTGACAACGATCTTGACGCCCGTGGGGGGATGGTCGCGCCAGGAGCCGACCGGATAAAGGTCGGCGATCAGCCTGGGATCGTTGAGCCTGGCCTCGACGCGGGCGCGCATCAGCTTGGTTGTGACGCGCAGGTCGAGCGTCTCGACCATCATCAGCCCCACGCTCAGCGAGTCCACGGCTGTCCACGGCTCAGGACGATAGCCGAGCAGCCGGAACTCCGGCGGAAGAGTGTTGTTCTTCTCGCACTGCGCGATGTAGAGGTTCACGCCGCGGGCGTAGTCGTCGAGAATGGCGCGGTCGACAAAAGGCATGTGGCTGTAGATGCGCTGCGCCGTGCGGCGAATCTGGAGCACGCGCTGCGTCTTGTCGTTCTTGACCAACCTCGGACCCAGAATCTCGGCTAGGTTGCCGTTGGCGGCGCGGCGCGAGGCGTCCATCTGCCACAGCCGGTCCTGCGCCGTCACGTAGCCCTGCGCCATAAACAGGTCAGCCTGCGTAGCGGCTTCGATGTGGGGCACGCCGTGCGCGTCGCGGCGCACCGTGACGGGGGCGGAGAGGCCGGCCAGCCGCACCTGGCCATCGAGTTGGGGCAATGCGGCCTTCGCGGCGGCGCGCAGGCACAAAACTCCTGTTGCGGCGCCAAGCATGAGAAGCAGAAAGAAGCCACCGGCAACGAAGAGCAGAATCCGCGCCCAGCGCCGCTTGAGGAGATGTTCTCTCTCAGCCTGTAATGCAAACTCAGCGGTTGGAGGCGAATCGGACATAGGCCAGAATCAGGATACGCCGGACGCGCGGCCAAGGATGGACTGTATCTCAGCGGCGGACGGCGCGGCCGATCAGGAGCGCGTAGCCGATGCAGTTCCAGCCCGTATACTCAGGCGGCCGTAGACGAGAAGCACAGCCAGCAGCAGCAGAATCGCGCCCAGCGCCAGCGCGCTGCCTTCCGGGCCAACGCTGCCGCCGCTCCAGAAGGAATTGCCTGCGGGATGGCTCGTCAGGTAGCTGCCATGCGGCGAGAGACCGCTGTCGGCCGTGCCGTAGAAAACGTCTCGGCCCAATCCCAGCCGGCATGGCTGCCAATAGCCCACCAGGCCGAGCCGGTGACGCGCACGCTCACGCAAAAGACAAAGCCGATGAAGGCCGCGGCAAAGATACCGACGCCGCTCTCGCCCGCGTTCGAGATGTGCACTGCGCCGAACAGCGTAGACGTAACCCACGCCGCGTACCAAAAGCCTCCGCTGCGTGCGGAAGACTTCTGCTCAAGGTAGAGACAAGGGAAGAATCCCAGCAAGGCCGCCGCATAAACGCCCGTCGAGGCGTTGCCCCGGACGAAGACGGCCAGGCAGGCGCAAAGGGTTGCGATGGCGCCGAACGCCCACCAAAAGTTGATGCCGCGGGTAAGCGTGAACTGCAGATAGCAGCGGAACGCCCCCTCCTCGAAGCAGCCGGTCATGAGAAAGACACAGCCCCACAACAAGCCGAACCGGAAAACAGCCACACCGGAGAGTGCGACGGAGCCGAAGCGTAACCAGCCGCCCGCAGACAGTCCGCCAACCAGCGCGGAAAGCGCAAGAAAGCCGGCCGCGAGACCAGCGAGGAAGTGCTGACGCCTGTGCAAGCCTGTGAGGTTGAACGCCGAAATCCGCCGGCCCTCGATGAGACCCACAAGAGCGACCGCGATGATGAGCGCGAGCAGGCTTGCGACCTCGCTGAAGAACGCGGACCTGGGTGCGAGTTCCCCTGTTTTGCCGATGAGGTGGAAGTGGAACATCGCCGCCATGTTGACGGACACGAGAGGGGGAAAAAACAGCAGAAACACCATCACCGACCAGCCTGCGCGCAGTCCCTCGGGGCCGATGAAGATCCAGCGCAGGCCATGATCGGGTTCCTCGGCGGAAAAAAGCTCAGTAGGCGCGGGCGCCGGAACAGGTTCCGTGCGGTTCGCGGCGGGCGTCGCTGTGGGCAGGGATTGATTATCCGGCTCCATGGAGCCCCCTTCGAGCGTTGGATTTCAAGCGCTGCTCTGCTCTCGAAATGCTTACGTTGGCATTCTACGAGCGAGTGCCGTGACTGTGTTAGAAGGATTCAGGCCACTTGCGTGCGCCATGCAGGATGGCGAGCACGTGAACGGCGTTTTCCAGAACCCGATAAACGACGATGTAGGAGGTTCCCGGTACGGCCGCTTCCCGCGTGCCGCCGACACGGCCGGTTCTACCGGCATAGGGAATGCGAGATGCTTGCCGGATGGTGAGCCGGATGCGTTCGACCGTGCGGAGGGCTGCGGCCGGGTTATCTTCAGCAATGTAATCGTAGATTTCCCTGAGCTGGTTGACTGCCGGAAGTGCCCACCGGAGCTTCACGATCGTATCCGGGCTTTCTTTTCTTTCTTCCCCGCCGGTTTCGACCTGACCCAGGAGCCGACGAGTTCGTCGACGTCCTCATCGTCGATGGTCTTCCCGCTCTTTGAGGCGCGCAAACCTTCGTTGACCAGGGCGACGAAACGGCGCTGCTGGTCCAGCCAGGATTCCACGGCCTCGTTGAGCAGGTGACTGCGGTCCCGGTCCATCGATCTGGCCATCGCGTCGAGTTCGGCGACCCTCTCAGGCGGAATGCGGAAGCTGACGATGCGCGGCGTTTCCATAATACGTAAGAATACGCTGTATTCCCGCGTATTACAAACCAGGATTCGAACGGCTTGACTCGCGGAATCCTGGCGTCTGGAGCCACGCCAGTTCCTGCTATCGATATCGCCGCGTGGCCTTGATGACCATCGAGAAGACACCGGACTCGTCACGGGCCACAACCAGCGAAACGTGTCGGTTAATGGCCACTTCAGCCTGCAGCAACTGTTGGCTCGCCGTGTCGACGTCGGTGGCGAAGGTGAGTGTGACGATGCGGCCGAGTTGTTCATTGGCGGTGATGCGCGTGGTGGAGTTGCCGAACGCGCCAAGGTAGTTGGGATCGACCTTGACGGAACCTGCGCCGAAGAGCTTCTGCACGCGGCTGCTGACGGTGGCGTTGAGCGCACCGCCGAGAATCGCGTCAGTTGGATTCGTCAGCGTCTGTTCCTGCTGCTGCTGCGTATAGAGGCGCTGCTGGCTGGCGGTATGGCCCAGCGCAAGAAGTGAGACTACATCGGCCTCGGGCAGCGGCGGATCGCTGCGATACGTAACGGCGAGCTTCTGCGGCGATCCGTGCAGGCCGAGCGCGATATCGTAGTCCTCGACGTGCGCCGTGGCGCTCAGGTCGATGGTGGGCTCGATACGCACCGGGTTGGTAAAGTTCACGTCGCCGCGCTCCAGGTCGTACCGGGTTCCGGCGATCAGGGCGCTGCCTTCGGTGATGGAAACGCGGCCCAGCAGCGACGGCGCAGCCAACGTACCGCGCAGGCGCAGATCCACGTTGCCGGCCAGCTTGGCGAAGGCGTTCTGAAAGCTCAACTGCGGCGACGAGACGATGTGAACGTCGAGGCGCAGATGGTTCGACGGCGCCTCTGGCGGAGCAACGGTCTGTACGGAGTTACTGGCCTGGGCTGCGAGGGCCGCGAGGTCGAGATCGGGGCTGACTGAGAAGCGCGTGATGAGAACATCGCCGCTCAGGAGAAGGCTGTTCTGTGGACCTCGCAGGTGGAGGGTGGCATCGGCAAGGGAGCTGACGCCTTCGGGATAGCGGATGTGCACCTCCTTGCCTGTCACCGACAGGTCGGCAAAGATGCCGTGCTGGTAGGCAAGAAATCCGCCCACGCTCAATAGGCCGCCGCCGCTCATCGCCGTCAGGCTGCGCACCTCCAGCCGGTTCTGGTTGAACTCGAGCGTCCCGTGCAACTGGCTGAGACCATTCGGCAAATCTTCGAGCGAGAGAGCGCCGTTCTCAAAATCGATGCGTCCCTGCAGGCTGGGATGCTGAAGCGCGCCCCGCGCCTCCACCTGAAAAGTCGTCGAGCCGCTGGCGGTCAGATCGGGATCGATCGACTCTGCCAGCTTCAGGTTGATCGCGCCGTTGGCGGCAAGATCGAGTTGCTGGTCGCCCTCGATCGACAGAACTCCCTCGACATGCAGGTTGGTGTTTTCGCCCGTCACGTGCAGCGGATCGAGATGAATGCGGCCGTTCGAAAGCGTGGCGTGCAGCCCGCCTTCGCCCTTCAGTTGAACGCCGGAGACGGTGAACGCCAGTTGGTGGAATTGCGCTTCGCCCTGCAACTGTCGCGGATGTGCGAGGGGACCGTCGACAGAGACCGTTCCATCCAGCGCCGACTCGCCCTGGAATGCGCTTACATGCGTCATGCGGAGGATTGTGCCCAGATTGAAGCGCGAGAATACGAGCTGGGCGTGCGTCTGCTGGTCGCCGCGCAGCTCGGTGCGGCCTTCAAGTTTCAGAGGCGCCTGCTCCAGTTGGGTCGTGGCGTTGTATTGGAGCAGCGGTCCTGCGGAGTGCGCAGCCGCTCGCAGCACGCCGAAGCGTTGCCCATCGAAGGTGAGGGCGGTGACCGTTGCCTGGCCATCAAGATGCGGATTGCTCAACGTGCCTGAGCCGTTGAGGGCGACAGCGAGCTTGCCCGCGGCATCGAGTCCGCGGCCGTGAATGGGGCCGAGGCGCGCGATGTCGATATTTGCGGCGTGGGCCACAACCTGGAATCGCTCTGCCTTGAAGTCATAGCTTCCCGACGCGGAGAGCTGGCCGCCCGCCTCGCTGAGCGTGGCCGATGCGAGCTTGAACTGCTGGCCGTCAAACGATCCCTGCGCGCGAAGTCTCGTAAAGGGCTCGCCGTAGAGCTCGCCCTTCTCGATTTGCACCGAGCCGGAGGCTGCCGGCTTCTGCATCGGCCCGTCGACTGCAATGTGCGCGTTGAGCACGCCTGTGAGCGGAGACCGCGCGCCGCCCGCCGAGGAAAAGAATGGCGCAATCTCCGCCACATCGAGGTTGGCTGCGTCGAAGCGCGCATGAAGCATGGCGTCGCCGTCGTATCCCGGCGTGCGGTCTGATGAAGCATCGAGCGTGCCGCTGAAGGCGATGCGTGTGCTGCCGCGGTCGAGCTCGGCGCGTTGAACCGCAATCTGAGCTGGCGAATACCTGCCCTCTGCCGACACCGAATCGAAACGCAAGAACTGCGACGTACCGGCCGGTAAGGCATTCGGCGGCAGCTCCACCGCGAGTTGCGTGGCCTGTAAGGCGCCCGCAATTTGCGGCCGGGCGAGTGAGCCGGTCCAGGTCCCGTGAAAATCGGCCTGTCCAGCGAGCGAAACAGGCAAAGCCGCGGCGCCGGTCTTGCCATTGCGCTTCAGGCCTAGGCTGCGCAGGGCGACGTCGAACTCGGCCAGATTATGCGAGCGGAGATCGATCGTGAGCGACGAAGGGCTTGCGACGGAATGGGCGCCAAGGGAACCGTGCGCAACAAGGTCGCTTCCGTACGTGTGCAATTCAAGTGTGCGCAACTCGACAACGCCGTCTCCATGTGAGTATGTGGCGTCGATTGCGCCCCTTGTGGGCGCTTCCCCGGCGGGCGATTGCCGCGAAGGAGCCAGCGCAAGTTGCGCGCTCACCAGAAGAGTGCCGCTGTCGCCCTTCGACCAGGAGGCGGACGCCGGCCCACTCAGGCGCGCATCCAGCCCCAGACGCCGGTACTGCGGCGGGCTGACGATGTCGAGCAGAGTATCGAGCGCAACATCTTTGAAATTGGCGGTGACCTTGCCGTTGACGGGAATGACCCAGTCTGGGATTCTGGCAACGGCATTGCGGTTGGCAGAAGGCGGTTGCGCCGCGATCTTTTGCCGGTGCGCGGAGGGATCGAGTGGCAGCCAGGGCGAGATTTCGAGCGAGCCATCGACCTGTCCACCCTGGGGCAAGCGGGCAGCAATTTGCGTAACAAGCAACTGCGTTTGATCGGCGTGGACATGCGTCGAAAGGGTGACATCCTGAGCGTTCACCCCACTGCCGATGTAGGAGCAATCGTCGATGCGGACACCGCCGTCGACTTGGAAGATGGATCGCTCGCCGGATGCGGTGAGATCGAGATGCGCCAGCCCCTTGGGCGCGTCTGGATAGCCCGTGATGGGATCGAGCAGCCGTAGATCCAGATCGCCCAGCACGCGCGCGGTCCAGTGTGGATGCCTGAAGTCTTCTACATCTCCCGTAACATTCAGAACGTGCTCCTGGCCACCGCGTCTTTCCGCGGCAATGCGCAGGGAGCGCAAAAGCACACGCGTGCGTTCGAGGTCGAGTGTGGCCTCGACGGCCGCATGAACGGCGAGGCTCTTGCGGGGAACGTCGCGGGCCAGGTTCAGATCGGTGACGCCAGCCTCGATGCGGTAAGATGCCGGCTTGTTCCACGGTCCGGGAACATAACGCATCGTCAGCGAAACATCGTTGGCCGCAAAGTCGAGTGGCAGGTAGCGATCCTGAAAATCGAACTCGGCGGCGCGCACGTCGTAGTGGATGCGTCCCTGCTCCACTGCGATGCGGCTGGCGTGCAGCGCAAACAGCGTATCGATCGACGGCTTCGACGAGGTCTTCCGCCGGCGCGGCTCGGGAAGATTTGTCGATCCGTTGGGATAGACGATGACATGCAGGCTGGGCCGGTCGATCTCCAGTGTGCGCAGGCGAACCGTGGGGCTGATGAGATTGCGCAGGCTCAGAACCACGCGCAGATGCGCGATGGTTGCCAGAGGCGCTTCGCCGGAGTCTTCGAGACCGTGAATCGTTACGCCGCCGGCCTCTGCCTCCATGTGAAGCAGCCGCCAGTGGAACGACGCAATCTCCACACGGCCGCCGGTGAACTCTTCGAGCGATGCGATCAGATGCTTGCGCACCACGTTTTGAAAGATGGCGGAACTGGCGGCGAAATAGATCCCGGCAGACAAAAGCACCAGAAAGACAATCGTTCCTGTTACGGCTAGGGGAAGATGAAGCAGGAAGAAGCGGCGCAGACGGCTGCGCACGCCGCTGCGTGTGGGCTGCGGCACCGGCGTCTCTTCGGTGGAACTGGGCGTGTTGTCGATCTCGCTCACCGGATGCCTCCTTTCGCGCCGTTTGCACTTGCCGGGGGCCGCGGCGAAGGTACGGGAGAAGACACGGGAGCGGGAGTACGATTCGAGGCTAGCTCCGCGGCTAGCGCGGGGTCAAGCACCTCGACATCGCCCTCCTGGCGCAGATTGGCGAGCCAGTTGTCGAACAGCACATTGACCTGCTGCTCGAGCAGAATCTCGCGAATGCGCGGCTCCACCTGGCTGAGCGATGGAGCGGTCTCGCCCGCGGTGTACTGCGGCAGCAGGGTGTCGCGATAGTAGGTTTCGATCTGCTGTTCGGAGATCTGAATGCCCTGCCGGAAGCGCTGCTCGATGAAGCGCAATACCTCCATGCGATTGCGGAGATAGGCCTCGACGCGCTGCTCGGTCAGACCCTGCGCGCTGAGAAACGCTTTCCAGCCGGCGGCGGAGGCGCATTTCTGGCGTACGCAGACTGGCGCTACTCTGCGGATCTCGTCGAGCCGCGCCGCAACCTCCTTCGGTGTCGGCGCGATGGCCGGTATGTCATCCTGATGGATCTGTTGTTCGATCAAAGCCCGGCTGATGAGATGCTGGAGCGCCTGCGGTTCGGTCAATTGAGCCGCGCCGTGGTTGCTGGGATCGAGAACAGAGAGGCGGATTTCGTCGTTGAGATCGCTGGCCAGGATGACCGTCTTGTTCACGACAGCGACGGCGCGGTCAAGAACGACGGACTGCGTGTCTGAACCTGGCTGTTGCGCCCGCAGAGTCGCGGATCCAGCCAACGTCAGTACGGCCGCAAGGAACCACACGTGCACGCCTGGCAGCATCTTCCATCGAATTGCGGCGCGATTCGTCATCAGAAGGCCTGCCCGAGGCTGAAGAAAAAGTTGATGTGCGGCGCCTGGCCGAGATAGGGTCCTGTTGCAAAACCAGGAATCGTACTCCCTGCCGCTGTGGGAATCGAGTAGTTGATGTTTACCGGGAAGATCGGTGGATTCAGGTTGTAGCTGAAATCGAAGCGAATGGGGCCGACCGGAGTGTGATAGCGCAAGCCTGCGCCCAATGCATGCGAGAAATCGTTGTAGCTGCACGCACCCTGTTGGCCGGTCGATGTAATGGGGCCGGTACCAGCGGGATCGTAGCCGGCAGGATAGCCACCTGGGTTGGTTGCCACAGCGTCACTGCACGTCTGGCTGTGAGGCTGGCGCACGCGCAGGATGCTGGCCCACGCGTCGCCCGCATTGGTAAACACGTTGCCCATGTCGTGAAAGAGGACGAAGCTCACGGTGTTGCCAAACCAGGGCAGGGTGGGCGGCGGAAGGCGCAGTTCGGTGCTGTTGATCAACGCGCCCGCGCCGCCGATCTGGTAGCCGGTCTCGGGATCGCGCGGGCCGGCAGCGTTCTGCGCAAATCCTCGCAGCGAGACAGGACCTCCGGCAAAGAGCCGCTCGGGCAGCGGGATCAGCTCACTGGAGCCGTTGCCGAAAGCGCGAATCTGCCCATACCGCGTATTGCGCGCCAGCACAAGTCGATCCTTGTCGAAGCTGTAATAGCTGGAGTTCGAGGTGTCGATGCGGTTGAACTCTGCCTGTGCGCCGAAGAGCCTGTCGGAGAAAAACTCCTGAAAACTGGTGTAGGTTCCACGGTGCGCGTCCAGCGGCACGTCGCGCGTGTCGCGAATCCAGGTAAAGGCCGGTCCTCCCACGCGCGTAGCCGTCGATAGCTCAGAGAGCGCGCCGGGATAAACCTGCAAGGTGGAGGCAGCCACCTTCACTCTGCGGAAGTCAATCTCGTAGATGAAGGTGTTGGCGCGGGAGAGCCACGAACCGGGGTGGTTGAAGTTCTCGGTCAGGCGAAACGCGCCTTCCAGGCGCGACGCCACGTAGGTCGAGACGTCCTGACTGTTAGCGTAGCCGCCGGAAAATGTGAGACCGAAGTTGGGATTGCCCTGGATGTGCGGCACCTGGTACTGAATTCCTATGCTCTGCTCCAGCAGGCCGTAGGAGGCAAGCAGCGAGAGCGATTGATCGCGGCCAAACAACGCGTTGCGCGTGACCTCGAGCAGCACCCGCGGGCTTACGCCGGTCTTGCCGCTGGGACTGCACGGCACACCGGCCGCGAACGCGCCTGCACAGTTGTTTTGCGGCTGGCCGGTCTGCGCCTCGAAACCGAAACCGGGGGTCACCGTCCAGCGGCGCGCTTCGATCGCCTGGATCAGCACGTTCTTTTCCGGTGCGTCGCCGGCAGGGTTGACGACCGCCGTGTTCACTTCATTGAAAAGTCCGAAGTCGTAGAGATTGCTCTGCGTTGTCGAGAGCGCGTCCTGGTTGAGCGGATCGCCGGTGTGAACCGCGATGGCCCTTGCCACCGTCTGCGGGCGCGTCGTATCGAGGCCCGTCAAGAGCACGTCGCGCACAAAAGTCTGTTGCCCCTCGTCGATGTGGAAGACCACGTCCACTTTATGCGGATCGACGCTCTCGGGACGCTGGGTTACGTTGACGGCGACCTGGCCGAATCCACGCTTCAAATACTCCGACACCAGTGCGTCGTGGTCGCCCGCCAGGTTACGAGGAGAAAGCATCTGGCCTGGCGCAGTGTTTATGAGCGCGGTCAGCTTCTCCGCGGCGATATGATGGTTCCCCTCGATCCGCAACACGCCGACGCGAAGCTGCGGTCCCTCCGTGATCTGGTAGACAACCTTGAGCGACGCTGTACGGTTGCGGGCCGGCCCCGGCCCCGGTCCAGGCTGCGGTCGAGGAGACGCCGCCTCTGCCTGCCGGCCGCCGGCGGTCTCTGTCGAACTGGTCTCGGAACTCACTTTGACCTGCGCAAAACCGTTGTTGCGATACACGTTTTCGAGCGCGCTCACATCGGCAGCAACCAGCGCCTGGCTGTAAAGACCGTGACGGTCAAGCATGTCGGCCGCATGAACGCTCAAGAGTCCCTGGAGGGTGGCCGTGGAGAAATAGTGATTTCCTGCAATGGAAACCTGCTCGACACGCCGCCGTAGTCCCAGCTGCACGGTATAGAGAATGGTGACTTCGCTATCGCCAGCGGCTTGCAGCCGGTGATCGACGCGCGCATCGAAGTAGCCCAGACTCTGATAGTAGTTGCGCAGACGGCGATTGCCTTCATTGAGCAAATCCTCGTCGACGCTGCCCTCCTGATAGATGGGGACGATCCGCTTGACGCGTTCAGGGTCGATGCTGGCGCCATGAACCTCGACGTGTACCACAGGCCCGCGATGGGCGGTAAAACGATAATTGACAGCCTTGGTTGCGCGATCGTAAACAGCCGATTCCAGCTTCACATCGGCTTCGAGGCGGTCCTCCTGCTGGTAGAAGCGCAACATGCGATCGAGTGCGTGATTGACCGTGTCGCGATTCACGTGCGCGATCTTCCAGAGATGGGCATGAAGGCGGAATTCGTCCGCGCTCATTCCCGAATCGCCGGTGACCGTCACCTTGCCCACATGCGCGCGCGGTCCCGAGACCACGCGGAACGAGATGTCGGCAAGCTGATGCGGGCGAGGGGTTATGGTTTGCGAGATTGTCGATTCGTAATAGCCGTTCTGCTCAAGGGTGGCGCGCATCTGAGCGACGGCTCGTGTCATCTTCTCCGGAGTCAGCCGGCTTCCAGCCTCGAGCTGGCTCGCGCGTTGGATCTGCATATTCATCGTGGCGCCAGTGGCGCCGTACGCTCCCACAAAGCCGATGAACGTGCGCGGAGTGCCGGTAAATGTCAGCGCGACGCCCCCGTCCTGGCGCGTGGCGCGCGCCTCGATGGTTTCGTAGAGGCCGGTGGCGTAGAGCTGGCGCAAGCTGCTCTTCAGGTCGTCCTCGGTGAGCGGCGCTCCAACAGCCTGGGGCAGGCGGCCGGAAAGCGGACGAAGCTGGTCCGCGGGAACGCCTTCAAAGGAAATGCTCCGGACAGGCAGGCCCTCCCACTCGAGAATGGGACTGCTCAATGGAGCGGAAGGGTGCGATGGTCCAGAAGGCGCTGCGCCCAGCTTGTTACCGGAAATGGTCGAAGATTGCGCAGCGACAGGAGCGGTTTCAGGTCCCTGGGACCATCCGCGCGGCATCGCGGCACCGGCCAGAATCAGGCCGCAAGTGAATGCGGTTGCCGCGCGCATCAAGCGCCTTGCCGCAGCTTCCGGTTTCGATGAGGGGGGACAAAATCCGTATAGGGGAGCCGCAACACCGCATTTTTCTTCCGGCTTTGTCCGCAAGACTATACCTCAAATCGTGCCGGGCAACACAATATCAAAATCACAGCCAATGTGGCTCACCACACGAAGTTCGAAAGCCTCAGCTGCTCTTCAATCCTCTGTGGGTCTGCCGATGCCAGATGCTAACCCTTATACTAGCGAGGAAAGAAGGTGCGGCCAAACCCCCGGGGGTATTGCACGACTCAAATTCTGCCAAAACGTCCAAAGCGCTATGGTAAGAAGCACCGCTTTCAAGCGTTCGGAAAACTGCCGTTCTTGAGGCTTCCGCGCAGCTCCGACGGCAGAAGCTGCGCACATTTCCATCGTGGATGGCACGTATTGTCCGTTTCAGGAGACGCGCCCTGACAACAGGAAGCCTCAATGGTTGAATGGCCCTCTTACCGGAATCGTGCCACGATAAGAGACCGGGATTTGCCTTCGAGAATCTCCGCCACTGTCTTTTTGCATCGAAGCCTTTAGTGAGTACCTCCAGGGAAACAGATGGCTGACGCTCCCAGTTCGACACAAGCGGCCCACCGGTCCCGTTCCGGTGGCGGGCGAGCACCCCAGGCGGCGCAGTCCGGTGAGCCAAACGGCGGATCGGAACCTGTAGCGGCCGCCGCAAAGCCCCTCTCAGCCGATGCCGAGATCCTGGCGCGCGCCCAGGCCGGCGATCACCAGGCCTTTGCTCAACTCTATGCGATGCACAAGCGGCGCATCTACTCTCTTTGCCTGCGCATGGTGGGCAATGTGGCTGAAGCTGAGGACTTGACGCAGGAGGCGTTCCTTCAGCTCCACCGCAAAATCGCCACCTTCCGGGGAGACTCGGCCTTTTCGACCTGGCTGCACCGGCTGGCCATCAACGTCGTCCTGATGCAACTGCGCAAAAAGGGTCTGTCGCTGATCTCGCTCGACGAGGCCATGGAACCGAATCCCGAGGAGGGCCCCACCCGCAGTTTTGGAGCACCGGACCTTGCGCTCTCGGGCGCGATTGATCGTCTGGCCCTCGGACGCGCCATCGCAGACCTCCCTGCTGGCTACCGGCTCATCTTTATCCTTCACGACGTGGAGGGTTTTGAGCATAATGAAATTGCATCCATGCTCGATTGCTCCATTGGTAACAGTAAATCTCAACTCCACAAAGCGCGTCTAAGATTACGGGATGCCCTACGGGCCCAGAACCGCCAGGAGGCGCGGCCATGAACCACGACCCCCGCAATATCGCCTGCGTCGAGTTCCAGGCTCAACTGCCAGAACTGATTGGCTCGGGCGAGGATGCCGCAGCGCATACGCACGTTCGAACCTGCGAGCGCTGCCGCGCTCTCCTGGATGAACTCGAGACCATCGCAGAAGCGGCGCGCCAGTTGTTTCCCAGTGTCGAACCGCCGGACGAGGTGTGGGAAAACATCGAGTCCGCCATCAAACGGGAAGACCAATCGGCTCCGCACGCCGGTTAAGCCCCGTTGTGCAAGGCCTTCGGTCTCTCATCGCCGAGGCCGGACCTGTCTGCTGCAAGACCACTGCCTCAGCGCGAACCCCTCTCTCCCTCACCTTTCAGGGTTTTCAGCCGATAGACCGGTGGGATGGCTGCATTGACGCGGAACGGCCCGGGTTGCATCCGTTCTCCAATGCCTGGAACCTCGCCAATTCGACTTGCCACTCTCCTCATCTCGGTCGGTCAGGATCAGCAGAAGCCCCGGTGGATCAGGCAGAAGCATAAGTTCATCTTCCGCCGCGAAGAGATGCCGAAAGGACCAAACTTGCAACTTTTCCCTTTCTGCATGATCTAATGATAGAAAAGTTGATACGGGGAGACTCAATGTCAAAACAGCCAGCCTCATCCTCCAATGAGCCCGCACAGATGAACACACCCGGACTGCGTACGATTCCGGTGTTGCCGGTTCGCGACACGGTGCTCTTTCCTCATGCCGTTCTGCCTTTGACGGTGGGCCGTGAAAGTTCCATCCAGTTGATTGAATCGCTGGGTGAAGAGCGGACGATTGTTGTGGCAACGCAGTTGGACGCTCGCGTCGACACGCCCAAGCCCGCGGACCTGCATGGCGTGGGGACGATGGCCACGGTGCACAAGGTTGTGCGCATGCCCAACCAGAGCCGCTTTGTCTTCACCGAAGGCGTAAGCCGGGTGAAGCTGGTGCGGTTTGTCCAGACAGATCCTTATCTTGTCGCGGAAGTCGAGACCCTGGAAGATGTGGAGCCCGCCACATCGCCGGAGTTCGAAGCCCTGGTGCGCAATGTGGTCGAGCAGTTCCAGCGGATTGTCGCCGAGTCGCCCACACTCTCCGACGAGCTGCGGACCATCGCCGCAAACATCGAAGAGCCCATTCGCCTGATCGATTTTGTCGCCTCGTCTTTGCCCTTCCTGACCACCGACGACAAGCAGCACCTGCTGGAGACTCCGGGCGTTGTCGACCGGCTGGAGCAGTTGAACAAGCTGCTGGCCAAAGAGATCGAGGTGCAGCAGTTGCGCGCCAAGATTCAGACAGAAGTCCAGGATCAGGTGCAGCAGTCGCAGCGCGATTACTACCTGCGCGAGCAACTGAAAGCCATCCAGAAGGAGCTGGGAGAGCAGGATGAGGGCCAGCGCGACATCGAAGACCTGCGCCAGAAGATCGAAGCCGCGGGAATGCCGGATGAAGTAAAAAAGGAGGCCATGAAGGAGCTGGCGCGGCTGCAGCGCATGTCGCCCATGGCCGCCGATTACGGCCTCACGCGGAACTACATCGAGTGGCTGGCGATCCTGCCCTGGAACAAGAGCTCGGGATCGAAGATCGATATCAACAAGGCCCGGGAGATTCTCGACGAGGACCACTACGAGCTCAAGAAGGTGAAGGAGCGCATTCTCGACTACCTGAGCGTGCTGGAACTGAAGCCTAACATGAAGGGACCGATCCTGTGCTTTGTAGGCCCTCCGGGCGTAGGCAAAACCAGCCTGGGACGGTCCATTGCGCGCGCGCTCGGCCGCAAGTTCCAACGCATCTCGCTGGGCGGCATGCACGACGAGGCCGAAATTCGCGGCCATCGCCGGACCTACATTGGCGCCCTGCCGGGTCAGATCATCCAGAGCATTCGTCGCGCCGAAACCAACGACCCCGTGATCATGCTCGACGAGGTTGACAAGCTGGGCCGCGACTTCCGCGGCGATCCGGCCTCGGCGCTGCTCGAGACGCTCGACCCCGAGCAGAACAACACCTTCCGCGACAACTACCTCGACGTGCCCTTCGACCTTTCGAAGGTGCTCTTCATCTGCACCGCAAACATGCTGGATACGGTGCCGCCTCCCTTGCAGGACAGGATGGAGATCATCCCGCTCGAAGGCTACAGCGAAGAAGAAAAGGTGCACATCGCCAACCGCTATCTGATTCCCCGCCAGATCAAGGAAAACGGTATTGCGGCAGAGCAGATCGAGATTCCCGAGGACGCTGTGCGCCACATCATCCGCCACTACACGCGCGAGGCCGGCGTTCGCAAGCTGGAACAGACCATCGGAACAGTCTGCCGCAAGGAAGCGCGGCGCGTGGTCGAAGGGAAGACGGAGAAACTCACTGTCACGCGCGAGACGCTCAAGGAATTTCTGGGCGGAATCAAGGTGCGCGTCGAGACAGAAGTTGCCGAGCGCGTCAAGCGCCCCGGCGTAGCCGTGGGCCTGGCCTGGACGCCGGCAGGCGGCGACATTCTCTTCATCGAAGCCAACAAGATGAAGGGCAAGGGTGGATTCACGATGACCGGCCAGATCGGTGAGGTGATGCAGGAGTCGATGCAGGCTGCGCTCACCTGGGTGCGCTCGAACGCGACCCGCCTTGGCCTGGCCGAGGATTTCACCAAGGAGATGGACCTGCACATTCACGTCCCCGCCGGCGCCATCCCGAAGGATGGACCTTCGGCTGGCGTCACCATGGCGACCGTGCTGGTTTCGCTTCTCACCGATACGCCGGTGCGCCCGTTGACAGCGATGACCGGCGAGATCACGCTCAGCGGCAACGTGCTGCCGGTAGGCGGCATCAAGGAGAAGTTCCTGGCCGCGCGCCGCGCAGGGGTCGACACCGTCATTCTGCCCGCGGAAAATCGTCAGAATGTCGAAGAGGATCTGACGCCGGAGATGATCTCAGGCGTCGCCGTCCACTACGCCAGCCAGATTGAAGACGTGCTGGCGGTGGCTCTGCCAAAGCTTGCCATGCAGTCGCAACCCGCTGCGGCGGAACTCCCGATGGGAGCGGCAGCGTAAGTGCTGCTGCCCGCCGACAAAGGCCGGCGAACCTGCCGGCCTCCTCGATCAATCCTCCGTCATCTTCTCTGTCAATCCGCACGAGAAATCGAAGACAGGCTCTCCGCAAGCTGCCATGAAGGGCCTGCCGCGCAATCTCCGGATCTTTGCCTGTCGCGTCTAATCCATAGACGATATTCTTTTTGAGTGATGCGTGTACACGTCTTTGCATTCGGGGTGCTGAAGGACTGGATCGGCTCGCAGACCGCCGGCGTGGAGTTGGCCGAAGGCTCCTCGGTGGCCGTGCTGCTGGAACGGCTGCGCTCAACGTTACCCGCCAGCCCAGCAGCAGGAATCCTCGGCAGCATCGCCGTCAGCGTCAACGCCGAGTACGCCCAGGCCTCGCACATCCTGCATGATGGCGATGAAGTGGGCCTGCTGCCCCCGGTCTCCGGTGGCAGTGCTGCGCGCACGGCGAATCCTTTGGATGAGAGCCGTGGTGACGCAAACGTCACTGTCGTGCTGACCCGCGAACGCATTGACGCCGAGACGCTCGTATCCGCGGCCAAGAGCGGCGAGGATGGCGCGGTGGTGGTCTTTGACGGCATTGTGCGCAACCATTCGCGTGGCCGCCGTACCCTTTACCTCGACTACGAAGCCTACGAAGAGATGGCGCTCCGCCAAATGCGCGAGCTGGCCGCGAAGGCGCGCGAACGCTTCGGCGCAAGGCGCGTGACGATGGTGCACCGGCTGGGCCGCCTGGAGATCGGCGAAACCAGCGTCCTGATCGTAGTCGCTTCCGCGCATCGCAGCGCAGCCTTTGAAGCCTCCCGCTGGCTCATCGATACGCTCAAGCAAACGGTGCCCATCTGGAAGAAGGAAACCTTTGTCGATGGTGCGGTATGGGCGCCGGGCGAACCGTTTCCGGCTGAGGTTGCCCTGAAATCCGCGGAGGCGCCGCATGAAAGCTAGGAAGAAGCAAGCGGAGCTGGCGGTGTTAGCGGAGTCAGTAGAGTTGGTTCAACGACGCCGTGCTCCATCCTTTCGCCAGAGAACTGGCGAAAGAGCGGGACACGGAATACTTGGTCGATTTGCGTTTACTTCGCTGTTGGCGCTCCTGCCCGTCGCACTCGCCGCGCAGGAACCGGCTGCCACCTTTCATGTTCACGTCAGGCTCGTCAGCATCTTTGTCAATGTGACCGACAAGAACGGCGCCATTGTAGGCGGACTCAGCAAGAACGATTTCGCGGTCTACGAGGACGGACGCCCACAGGAGATCGCCGTCTTCGAGCGCCAATCGGAATTGCCGTTGAATCTGACCCTGGCCATCGACACCTCGGGGAGCGTGCGCAAGGACATGAACGCGGAGGCGGCCGCGGCCCGGCGCTTTGCGCGCGACATTCTGCGCCCGCAGGACCAGATGAGCGTGATCCAGTTCGCCACCACCGTGCGCGAACTCACGCCTTTCACCAACAAGCTCTCCGTGATCAATCGCGGTTTGAGCGAATTGCGCGGCGACTGGGCCACCGCGCTCTACGACGCCATCTGCCAGGGCTCCAGGAAGCTGGGAGGCAGGGAAGGACGCAAGGTGCTGGTCGTGATCTCCGACGGCGACGATACGGCGGAGGACTCCACCTACGCGCAGGCTCTTGAGGAGGCGCTGCGCAACGAGGTCATGATTTACTCACTCATCGACGTGCCCATCGAGGCCAGCGCCGGTCGCGACCTCGCAGGCGAACACGCGCTGATTACGCTCGCGGAGCAGACCGGCGGCCAGTACTTTTACGTGGAAGACGGCGGCCTCAACAAAGCCTTTGCCAAGGTAAGCGACGACCTGCGCACGCAATATCTGCTCGGTTATTATCCAAAGAATCAAGAGCTCGGAAGGGCCTTTCACCGCCTGACAATCACCATCCCGCGCGCAGCGCCGGACGAGTTCAACGTGAGCCACAAGACCGGCTACTACTCCGACACTCCGCTCAAAAAGTAACGCGAGCGGGCGCAGGTAAACGCTCGAAGCGTCCTCATCTTGTGCGGTGCAGGCAATAACGCCTTGTTGCACTTTGTGCCCTTGCACCTCCCTCAGCCGTTCCTTGCATCTAAGATGAGAGTATGACCTCTCCACTCTCATCGCGTCGCCGCTCCAAGACGCCTCCGCCTGGTGAAACCGGTCAGGAATCGCTCTATCTGCGTTCGTTGAGCGATCGCCAGGTGATTGTGAACATCAAGCTGCGCGACGGCGAGACGGTCCGTGGCTGGATCGAGTACTTTGACGACTCGATGCTGCGCCTGACCCGCGAGAATCAGCCCAATCTCTTCATTTACAAGCATCAGATTCGCACCATTGGCGAGGTGGGCCGGCGGCGCACGCCACGCTACGAGACTGTGGAGGCGCCGGTTCCGGCCGAGACAGGATCAAGCGAGGCGGCAAAGTGAGCGGCGCGGAGGCGGCGACTCAAGACTTCGTTTTTGTGCCCAAAGCGGCGGAAATTGCGCGCGAGGCAGGAGCGCGATTGCGCGAGTTCTTCCTGGCAGGCGTCGAAACCGAGTACAAAGGTGACGTGGACCTGGTGACGGTGGCTGACCGCACCGTGGAAAAGCTGATTCGCAGCCGGCTCGGCGAGGCCTTTCCCACACATGGCATTTATGGCGAAGAAGGTACGCGCGAGCGTCTCGATGGCGAGTACCGCTGGTATGTGGACCCGCTGGACGGCACGACCAATTTCGCGCATGGGTTCCCGCAATTTTGCGTCTCGATGGGCTTGGAGCATCGGCCCGAAGGAACAAAGCCGAACGGCGATGGAACGCTGGTGGCCGGCGTGATTTACGACCCCATGCGCGACGAACTCTTCACGGCCGAACGCGGACGCGGAACGCAAGTGAACGGCAAGCCTGCGAAGGTTTCGCGCGTGGCTACACTCTCCGAGGCGCTGCTGGCCACGGGCTTTCCCAGCCGCAAGCGCCACTCAAGTCCCAACGTCCACTTTTACCATGAGTTCACGCTGCGTTCGCACGGAGTGCGCCGCGCTGGCTCGGCTGCTCTCGATCTGGCCTACGTGGCCTGTGGCCGCATGGACGGCTTTTGGGAGTTGAACCTGAATCCCTGGGATACGGCAGCGGGAATTCTGCTGGTGGAAGAGGCGGGCGGACGCGTGACGGACTTTGCCGGCGAGCACTACCGCCTGGCAAGCGACGAGATTCTGGCTTCAAACGGACTCTTCCACCAGGAGCTGCTCGGATTCTTCCGGGATATGTTTGCCGGGCGCAATCTTGCGCCGATCCCCACGCCCGAGGAGTTTGCGCAAGCGCGGAGAAAGAGAGCGCAGGAAGCAGCCAACAGCAAGTAAGGAACAGGGGACAGCAAGCAATCGTCCTCGCGGCTTCAGCAGCCCAATCCCTTGTCACCAGCCTGCCTGTTCCCTCGTTCCGCCTTGAAGTCACCGTTGCAGCAGTCTTCGGGTGGCTGAAGCGAGCGCATCACAGACACCAGGGCCGCGGCATTAGCCGCGGCCCTGGTGGTCATGCAGGCTGAGGCGCCAGCTTAAAACTCGAAGCGCAGCGCCATCTGGGTTACGCGCGGATCGCCAGTGCCGGTGATCTGCCCGAAGGTGCCACTGTTCAGATTGGAGGCCGGGTTGGTGAAGTTCGGGTGGTTGAAGATGTTGAAAAAGTTCGCCTCGTAACGGAAGTGAGAGTGTTCGGTCACCCGGAACACCTTCATGATGCCAAGATCGAGGTCAATGTAGGCAGGGCCATAGAACGAGTTTCTGCGCAGCGGACTCTCGCACCACAGGGCGCTGCCGCAGTTCATGGGAGTCAGTGCGTTCGGATTCAGGTAAGCGACTGCTCCCGTTACCGGCGAGTAGTTGACCTTAAGACCGGGCGCCACCTGTCCCATCGTGTATCCGCTTGCCAGGACCGGCCGGTCGACCAGGCGGCCATCATGGATGGAGTTGGCTCCAGCGGCGGAGTCGTAGATTCCGATCGGCGAGCCCGAGTAGCGCTTCAGGATACCGGAGGTCTGCCAGCCGCCCAGAATCAGGTTGCGCGGCTTCCACTTCGATTGCCATGTGCCGTTGGCCACGAACATCTGGCGATGGTCGAAGTCCGCCGGGCCGTAGTCGTAGAGCGGATCCATGGGATTGGTGATGCCGAGCAGGCCGTTGTTGGCCGTAAAGACGTCGCTGGTCTCATCCAGAGTCTTGCTGTAGGTGTAGTTGGCGGTGAAATCGAAGCCGCCGCTGAACTGCTTCCTCAGGCTCAACTGGAGACCGTTGTAGTTTGACATCGCGTAGTTGCTGCGGAAGTTGTCGCTGGCAAAGACAGAGGTCGGGCGGTTCGCCGAGAACCCATTCGGGTAACCGGCTGCGCCGCAGACCGAGGTGGGTGAATAGGTTCCGGGCGGGCAGGAGGTGCGGCCAGGGTAGTTGTTCACGTCGCGCAGGCCGACGAGCTTGCGGCCATGCGTGCCAACGTAGTCGGTTTCCAGCATGAAGCCTCGGCCCAGGGCGGTTTCAATGCCGAGATGATATCCCTCGTAGTAAGGAGTCACCATATCCTGGTCCATGTGGCGCGGAACCGGCTTGCCGCCGTAGGTTGCCAGCGCGGAGTTGCCGGTGAACGGCGCCGCGTAGATGCCTTGCTGCTCAGCCGGACCGGCGACGACTCCGTTGACCAGGGCGCCGATCGCGTTGTCGGCAAAGTGCGGCGGATTGAAGCGGATGTTCTCGAAGACGTTGTTATAGATGCGGTCGTAGCCTATGCTGTAGCCGCCGCGCACCACATACTTCGAGGCGCCGGTCAGATCGTAAGCGAATCCGAAGCGGGGACCGAAGTCGTGCAGATCCTTGTTCCAGATATCGTGGTTTTTGATCTGGAAGGTGGCGGTGGCGATTTGGGCGACCGACATGTTGTTGATCGGGAGGCTGGGGTTTCCTGCTACGCCTCCATACCCTGCCGCGGCGCTCTCTGCGGGAGTGATCGGCGTATAAGCCGCACCCCAATAGACGTTCGAGTCGATGTTGGGCTTGAAGTTGTGGGGCGGTCCGAAGTACTCCCAGCGCAAGCCGATATTGATGGTCAGCCTGCTGATGACGCGCCAGTCATCCTGGATATACATGGCAACCTCGTTGGCGCGGTAGCCGCGATAGGGATCCGGCGCCTTGTTGGTCGTCATGTCGATCGAGGCGCTGGACTCGTAGAAGCCGCCGAATGTGGGAGCGCCAAAGACTGCCATGTCCGCTTCGTCGCCGTATACGCCGTCCGTCAGCAGGTTTTCCACGTCGTAGGGATAGAAGCTGCCATACACGTCATTGTAGAAGCTGGAGCCGTTGCGGATGCGGCGGAATTCGCCGCCCATATAGAGGGTATGGCGACCGGCGACCTTGGTCAGTCCCTCCTGGTACTGGAACTGGTTCTCGGTGAAGGGCTGGGGAAAGCCTGCATAGGCGCCAAAACCTACGCCCAGAGGATCGATTGCGGTCACGATCTGCGGAACACCTGTTGTGCCAGGGGCATAGAAGTTCGAGTAGTGACGAAGATAGCTGGCCTTCACCTGGTTGGTGAGCGTGGGGTTGAAGATGTGCGTCCAGGTCATGCCGAAGATCTGAGCGTCGGTTGGATTCAGGTAATCGGGGCCGATCGCCGTGCCACCGCCGCCGTACTCGATGCTGCTGTCGGACCTGTCGATTGCGTAGGTCGAGGAGAAGGAATCCTTGTCGGAGAAGGTCTGATCAAAGCGGAAGCTGCCCCGGTACTGGTTGGTCGCCTGCGGCTGCGTGACCGACACAAGGCCATACACATTTACCGGGTAGTTTATTTGAACCCCAAGGTTATTCACGTTTGAATACAAGCCCTGCCCCTGGTTGTAAAAATTCGACGTGGCATATGGAAAGTTGTGCTTTTCCGCGCTGTACAACTGCTGGAACACAGGCCCGAGAGCCTTCGTGCCGGCAAATGCGCCAGGACAGGTTTTGCCGTTGAATTGCACGCAAAGGCCGCCTGGATCCGTCTCATTGAAGGTTTCAAAGGCGCCGCTGTTGACGAAGCTCACGAAGTCTGATGTCGTGGCCGTTGTCGTAAGCGGCCCGCCTGTGCGCAGCCGGTGTAACTCGACGGTGGCATAGAAGAAGGTCTTGTTCTTCCATATCGGGCCGCCGACCGATCCACCAAACTGGTTGCGTACAAGACTATCGTGGAGATGGTTTCCCGCGAATCCATTGAAGAAGTGCTCGGAGGCCAGGGCCTGGATGCGGTTGTACTCGAAGAGCGTGCCGTGCCACTGATTGGTGCCGCTCTTCAGAACCGTATCTGTCGAGAAGCCACCAGACTTGCCGTACACCGCCGAGTTGTCATGCGCCATGACGCGGTATTCTTCGAGCGCATCGGGCGAGATCGTCACCAGCGAGCCGCCGCCAAACAGGGCGCTGCCGCCGCCAAGGGCCTGGTCGTTGTTGTCGTAGCCGTCAAGCACGAAGTTGCCAGAGCCGGTGCGGGCGCCGTCCACGGCCGCGCCGCGTCCGGTTCCATTGTCCTGCGCGGCACCGGCGGTCAGGTAGACGAAATCGTTCGAGGTGCGCGTTTCAAGCGGCGCGTTCTTCCAGACGTTCTGGTCGATGAGTTGCGAAACCGAGGATGTGGTGGTTTGAATCTCAGGCTCGGAGCTGGCATTGACCATCACCGTCATCTGGCTGGCTCCAACCGTCAGCGTGACATCGCGCGTCAGCACTGCGCCGACCGAGACCACCAGCCCCGTGGCCTTGTAAGTCCTGAAGCCGGTGGCAGTTATGGTAATCGAATAGGATCCGACAATGTTGACCGCCGTGAAGCGGTAAGCTCCGGCAGAGTTCGTGATGGCGGTGCGAGACTCCCCTGTCGCTTGGTTCGAGAGTTCAACCTTGGCACCAACAACGGCTGCGTGTGACGAATCCATCACGTCGCCGGTGATTTCGCCGTAGCCGGTTTGCGCGGTGGCAGGCATTGCGGTCATGAAAATCGCAAGAGCAAGCAGGCTAATGAAGGAAACAAATACCTGAGTCCGGTTCAATCGCATCGTTCTTTCCTCCAGAACTGGCTGACCCAGAAGACCGTTCAAAACAGGCTTTAGGGTCTGGTTGTGTGCCAATTCGACCGCTCCCTGGAGAGCGTAATTCCGAATGTGGCAAGTCTTTCTCCAAAACAACCACTCTCAACCCTCGAATCCACCAGGCGCGTCAAGCGAGTACAGCCTCTCGAAGCAACCTCATGTTCTGGTATGGAGCATCTGCCGACAACCCAGTGCGTTCGCATCTGCCCAGCAGATGCTCCACCACCTTGAACGTTTGAAAAACTAAGGATGATTGTTACCAATCCGTATGCACGATTGATGCCATTCTCAGTTATCCGCTATCAACTATTAAGATATTGAAAATAAAGTTGTTACTTACATGCTTGGTCAAGGGCGGTTGAGTAGTGCGTCAGTTTTGTATGGTTTTTCATAAAAAATAGGCCAGCTTATCCCTGATTCAGCAGTTGAACCCGCGATTTTCAGGCAACCAGTCGATGGAGAGTTGTTATCTCGCGGTCGGCGCTGGTACACAGGGATTGCGTCTTGGCAGTGCGCCGTTCTTCGCTGAGCTGGAGCGGCGCCCGTAAAGGTGTTTGTTCAAGCTGCGCCAGACCGGGGCGTCAACAGGGCAAACGCATTTGGAATTCCTTGACCAACGAATTGTCTCAATAACCTTGTATATGGGGCGCACCGTGGCCAATTTTCCACCGTTAGCGCTGTTCAGACTGTAGAAATTGGCCTCTGGGACGGTAGAAA
>JAJYFA010000174.1 GCA_021790995.1 Acidobacteriota bacterium | reverse complement strand
CAACTAGATACTAGGACGACGTCAGCGCACGATGCTATGAGCAGTCCAACCGGGTTTTCGATAGTCCTCTGGCGCTGAAGTTGCGCCAGCTTTCTGCGCACAGCAGAGGCCACATCATCTGTGATGCACTCTGGACAGCGCATGAGTGCCGATTCGATGATCCGTCGAGCGGCATTCATATCGCCCAAATGAAATTCGGACATCGCGGCGGCGACAGCATTTGCATCGACGGCGCTCGCCGCCGTCGCAATCTGTTTCCTGTCTTTATTCCTTGTCTTTATTCCTTTAATAGATAGGGGCGCATTCGTGACACCGGATTCCCCCGTAACTATGACACCGGGTTCCCCTGTCATCGTTTCACCCGGTGACATGAGTGCGCCGGGTGCATTCATGTCATCGCCGACCCGCAAAAGCACCGGACTCCTTCCCCTGCGAACATGGGTGATACCTTGCGCTTTCAGGTGGCGCATGATCGCCGCAAAGCTCTTTGCTCGGTACCTTGGAGGCTCTGCGGCGGCGCAGTTTGCGGGAGCATCGATCTCAACAGCGCCCTTGAGCTGCAGTCCCTGTATAGATCGCTGGCAGGTTCTTTCGGAAAGTCCGGTTTGGACAGCCAGAGCCTTCATGCTTGCCATCCAGAGTCGGTCGTCGCCATCTTCGTCGGCTTTCATCTTTGCAGACCCAATTCGAAGGCGAGAGTAGACGATGAACTCCGACGGCGTGAGTGCCTGTTGAGCTTCTTCGAGTCGAAGACCTTCCGGAGGTAACGACACCAATTCGTCGACGGATCGAGGGCGGCGGACCTTCTCCTTCGCTCTGTGCACGGCGTTCACCGTGGAAACAGCTTTGGTCGAGGCGTCTACCTCCGGTGACGTTGCTGCAACGGGTGTCCCGATGACATCGGGCGAATTGATGTCACCCGGTGACACGAGTGCGCCCGGTGAAGCATGCTCATGCGCTTTTTCGTCGCGCGGCACAATAGCAATCACATTTGGGCGTTGCGACGAGAGGGGAGCGGCGATGTTGGAGAAGCCCTCCACCATCCCACTGACAACCTCGCTAAGCCCTCCAAGCGCAGCGCCGTTGAGCGCTTCCTGCGCGGAAAGCGGCTGTAGGCGGCGTCGCACTCGCCTGGGGTCACTGCACATCGGAAGCGCCTCGTAGCAGTCCGCTGAGTGCTTCGGCGGCGGCTATATAGTCCGTGTACGCCCTGCAGCCGGGATCGAAATCGGAGAGCAACTGCTGACTTCGAGCTGCTTTCGGGACACTGGTGTCGGTGCGGATTGCTGGGAGTAGTGGAATCGACTGCTGTGCGCCAAGTTCTTCAAGACCGCGCAGCACAAGCTCCGTCATGACCATTCTGCGGTGAACCATGACGGGCAGGATTGCAACCGTTCGAATGTCCAGCTTCAGAAGGTGATTGAGGTTTTTTGCGGTTTCAATCGAAGCTCCGGCACCCTGGAAACTGAGAATGTCCATTGATGCCGGCACGAGCAGATTCTCGGCATACACAAGGGCAGAGGTTTGAATCTGGCTGATTGACGGGCTCACGTCCACGATCACGAGTCCGTACTGCTGATCGAATTGGCGCAAGAGGTTCTTGAGAACCAGCTCGCGCGCGAGCATGCCGGTGAGAGCCATCTCCGCTTGAGCGGTTTTGCGGTTCGAGCAGAGTACATGCAAATTTTTCTGTGCATCGACCACACAGTCTTCGAGAACCATTCCGCCAATGATGAAGTCGTAGAGAAAATGCCTCGGTGCCAGTCCGAGAACTGTGGCGATGGAACCCTGCGGATCACCATCGACGAGGAGTGTTGGGATACCTGTGCTCGCGGCAATCGCTGCCAGATTGATAGCGGTCGTCGTTTTGCCGACACCGCCTCGCTGATTCGATACTGCGAGTCGGAGGGTCATTGCCATTCATGCCTCCGGGGCGCGGGCGATTTGGCCCCTTCCTGTGGAATGCGCGCTAGATCGCTCGCGCGTACCATGGTTCTGGCACCGACCTTGACCCGTGTGAGCCTCCCTTGAGACAGCCACGCGTAGATTGTCCATTTGCTAATCCCGCCTAGCCGCGCCGCCGCAGCCTTAACGGATAGTAGTTCGTCCATAACCTGCCCCTCCTAAGCAAACTGATCCAATTGCTAAAGTGATTGTGGGCAAACAATGTTCCGATCGGTTATGAAATATGACTACGATTATTTACAAAAAGCGTAGACCGGTTCATGATTGCTAATCATGGCAGAAAACGAATACACGCTCCCAGATGAAGAATTCACTGAACAGGACGTCGAGTGGCTGACGCGGGCTGACAATTGGAGTGAACGAGGAAAAGGCGCCAAGGCGAGGCAAGCGGATATTGTCGTAGATGTTCTGAGCCTGGACTTGCTTCCGGGGGCTCTCGCAATGTTACGGTCCGTTCAGAAGCTGCAGGCGCTTCGTGACCAATCGCGCAGACGTAGTGGCATGACGCCTTCTAGACAAGCTGCGCTGTTGGAAGAGCGGAAGGTGCTGGCAGAATCGCTAAATGGATTCATCGCTCGCTTTGATTGTCATTTCGTTATCGATCCATTCGCTACTGGAGCTTCGCGATTCGTAGTTGACCTCGAAGGTGCAGGCACGGACGACACCGAGAAGATGATGAAGTACATTGGGTTCAAGTACACGGAAGAACTTCTCAATCTTCTAGCGACGAATCGTACCGATGCTATCCGTAAGTGCGAATTCTGCGGATTCTGGATCTATGCGGTTCGCGAAAAGCAGCGATTCTGTACTCAAACTTGCCGTCAGCGGTACTTCCTCTCACGAACGGATGTAAAGGAGAAGCGAAAGGCCGCTCGTCGCCGATACTATGAGAATCTGAAGGCTCGCGACAGGCGAAACCTCGAAGTCGTGATGAAGAAAACCCGTGGAAGAGGGCTGCGTAATGAGTAAGAGTGCCGACGGCGTATACACACGTCCTGATCGTGACGGGTATTGGATCTCGTGGACTGATGCCCAGGGGCGGCGGCGCTACCGCAAAACCAATGCGCAGACGTTGACGCAGGCCCGCTCTGCACGGGCCGCAGAACTGCTCAGAGTGGAGCACGCAAAGGTGCTGGGATTCACGCCACCTGGCAAAGAGACGCTTGCAGAGCTTGCTCCCAGATACCTCGCCCACCAAAAGGCACGCGTGAGCTCCGGAGCCTACGTGAGGGAGCAGGGAATTCTCAAGGACCACTTGCAGCCAGCATTTCCAGGACCAGTGGCGACCATCCGGCGCGGCGACATTCAGCGGTACATCACAAAGCGCTCCGGCGAAGTGTCGGCGTACAGCGTCCAGAAAGAACTGAATAGTCTGAAGCATTTGTTGCGGATGGCAATGGAGTGGGAAATCATTCCTGTCAATCCCGCGCAGGGGATCAAGCCGCCGCGGGTGCCGGCCGGCAGAGTCCGCTACTTGCAACCGGGAGAGCTGAAAGCGGTGACGGAGGCATGCCCAGAGTGGCTGCGCCCCATCGTTGTACTGGCAGCCTGCACCGGTATGCGACGGTCGGAGATCCTTGGACTGCGGTGGCTGGATATCGACTTTAAAGGCAACCGTGTCCTGCTGCCGCAGACGAAAAATGGTGATGGTCGGATCGTGTATCTGAACAAAATGGCAGCGGCGGCGCTTCAATCAGTTCTGCCGCAGGAGAAAGCGCAAGCCACACACCGCCCGTTCGGAGAATTCACTCCAGCCCATGTCAGCGTCACGTTTTCTCGCGTCTGCGCACGGTTGAACATCCAGGACTTCAGGTTCCACGACCTACGCCACACCGCCGCGAGCTGGCTTCGGATGCAGGGTGCTGACATCCACACCGTCGCACTCCTGCTTGGCCACAAGGATCTTCGCATGGCAGCCCGCTATCAGCATCTTTCACCAACATTCCTTTCAGAAGCTGTTGGCCGACTCGAGAGCGTCTTTGGCCAGCTTCAGAGCCCGCCTGAGTCGCCGGTTGAGGATGGCGATGATGCCTCAACCCCGCGAGCCCTTAGCGCCTCGTAGAGCTGCGCAGGCCCAAGCAGAACGTCCTTGAGGCCACTTCGCACCTTCTCTGACTCCAGAGCCTGCTTGCTCATCGTCGTGTGCGCGGCAAGGGCGTCCATGATCGCATTGAGAATTTCGTTCGCAAGGTCCGGCGAATTTGCAAACTGCTCCTTCGTGTTGTTCGCCGCCTGCTGGGCCAGCACCTCAGACTCCAGCAGCTTCCCTTTGATCACGTTGTTCACATAGACCAGTTTGTCGTCTTCGGTCAGTTCGCCTTCGAAGAGGTCATTTACCTTCGCAATGATCTCCCCGAGCAGTGCTTTCTGCTTCTCCTGCACACTACCCGAGCCGGCTTCTATAAATGGCTGCAACTTCGGATTCTCACCCGCCGATAGGTTCAACGCCTGCTTGCCCTTGTTCCGGAGGGCGTGGTGAGTCAATACCACTTCGGATAGGTCGATCTGCGGACGCTCGCTGCGGAAGTCGAGCAAGGGCAGCAGCAACTTATAGAACAGGTACCGCTTTTCGATGTCCGTATTCTGATAATCGAAGATTTGCGAGAGGAATGTGTACACACGCAGGAAGCCAGCCATGTCGCGCTTAAAGAGCTGCAGCGCTTCCATCTCGTCCCATGCCTCTTTGCGATCATGCTCGTTGTCCTGCTCCCGAGCGATCTGAAAACGTTGTTGCGCGGCTTTGAACTGGTTGGTGAGCCGCTCTCGCACCGGCTCCAATGCTCCAGCCACTTCACCCTGTTTCGGGGTTGGCTTCATCAGCACTGTGGCTACGCGCTCCACTTCGAAGGTGTCGTAGTAACCGGCCGCATCCAGCTTCGTGCGCAGATTGTAGATCAGGTTCGGATCGGTCACGCTCTCCAGTTGCGCAGTGTCGTAGTAAGTCTTGAATGCCGCCAGAATCTCCGCTGGATCATTGACAAAGTCGAGTACATACGTTGTTTGCTTCTTCCCGAAGGGGCCATCGTAGGCGCGATTCAGGCGCGAAAGCGTCTGCACCGCCTGGATGCCCGCGAGCCGTTTGTCCACGTACATGCCGCACAGCAGCGGCTCATCAAAGCCTGTCTGAAATTTGTTAGCGACCAGCAGCACCTGGTACTCGTCGGTTCTGAACGCCTCCCGCATGTCGCGGCCCTTCAGCCCGGGGTTGAGCACTTTGCTCGTCTCGGTGAACGCCTCCGGCCCTGACTCGTGATCAATCACCTCGCCGGAAAACGCAACCAGCGTGCGCAGGTCATACCCGGAGTTCAGGATGTACTTATCAATTGCCAGCTTCCAGCGGACAGCCTCCAGGCGGCTGCCGACGACGACCATCGATTTGGCGTGGCCCTTCAGCAACGGCTGCACATTCTCGCGGAAGTGCTCGACAACCACCTGCACTTTCTGTGCAATGTTGTACGAATGCAGGCGCACCCAGCGCATCAGGCCCTTCATGGCCGCGCTGCGCTCCACTTCTGTGTCGTCGATCTCTTTGCCCTGATGCGCGAGCTTGAATGCCAGCTTGTAGCTTGTGTAATTCTGCAGTACGTCGAGGATGAATCCCTCTTCGATGGCCTGGCGCATCGAGTACACATCGAACGGCTCGGGCTTGTTGTCTTCCCCGGCAGGCCGCGTCGGGTCCGGCCTGCGCCCAAAGAGTTCCATCGTCTTCGATTTCGGCGTGGCCGTGAATGCCACAAACGAGATGCCCGGTAGATTCACACGCCCTGCCATCCGCGCGGCCAGCATGTCTTCCGCGCTGATCTCGCCGCCTTCCTCGATCTCTTTCAACTCCTCGGCGCTGAGCACAGCTTTCAGCTTTGTCACCGACTCGCCGCTCTGTGAGCTGTGCGCCTCGTCGGCAATCACGACGAACCGCGTGCCCTTTCCCCGCGCCAGTTCCTCCATCTTTTCGAACAGGGCCGGGAAGGTCTGGATCGTGCACACCACGATCTTCTTGCCCAGCGAAAGCGCCTCGGCCAGCTCCGCACTCTTGCTGCCGCCATCGCCCTTGATGGAGGCCACCACGCCCGTCGTCCGCTCAAAGCCGAATACAGCTTCCTGCAATTGCTGGTCGATCACGTTGCGGTCAGATACCACCACCACCGTGTCGAACACTTTCTTCTGATTCCCGTCATGCAGATCGGCGAAGAAGTGCGCCGTCCACGCAATCGTGTTCGTCTTGCCAGATCCAGCCGAGTGCTGGATCAGGTACTTGTGCCCAGCGCCCTCTGCGCGTGCCGCAGCCACCAGCTTGCGCGTGGCCTGCAACTGATGGAAACGGGGAAACACAATCCGCGTCAATTGCTTCTTCTTGTCCTTCTCCGCAACCAGGTACCGGCCCAGAATCTCCAGCCAGCTATCGCGCTGCCACACTTCCTTCCACAGGTACGCAGTCGGATGGTCGTCTGACGGCACGTCGTGCATCAACGCATCCGGCGCTCCCGGAACCGTCGGCACATTTCCGGCGCCGCCCTCGTACCCCTTGTTGAACGGCAGGAACCGCGTGGCCGCGCCCTCCAGCTTCGTCGTCATCCGCACTTCGGTGTTGCTCACGGCAAAGTGGACGAGCGCCCCGGAAGGGAAGGTGAGCAGAGGTTCGGCGCTGGAGTCCTTCGGCCTGGGATCGCGGTCGAACTTGTACTGCTCCACTGCGTTCTCCACCGACTGCGTGAAGTCCGACTTCAGCTCTGCCGTGGCCACCGGAATACCGTTCAGGAACAGCACCAGGTCGATGCAGTTCTCGTTCGTGAGCGAATACTTCACCTGGCGCACCACGCGCAGGCGGTTGGCCGTGTAGCGGGCCATCAGCTCCGGGTTCATGGCCAGCGCGGGCTTGAACTGCGCCATCTCCAGCCGGCCCTTCAGCCCAAACACGTCGATCCCGTGGCGCAGCACGTGCAGAGTGCCTTCGGCGCGGATGCAGTCGCGTACGCGATTCACCAGAACCGTACCGGCATTCGCACCATGCGCCTCGGTCAGCGCCTTCCATGCCTTCGGATGCGCCTCCTGCGTCCACGCCAGCGCTTCGGCGGGGTAGAGCCCCAGCACGCGGTCGTAGTGGGTGGCGTCCCCCTTCTGGTACAGCCATCCGTGGGCGGCTAGGTGGTCGCAAATCTCGTCTTCGAGATGAATCTCCGTGTGCAGGTTCACCCGCCCTCCATCTTTTCGTAAGCAAGCGCCGAATGTAACGAAAAGCGATTTCCGTTACATTAGAAAGAGCCTAAGATAACGATCAAACGCATACTGTCGCCCGCGCTTCAGGCCAGTCATTTCAATCAGGATGCCAAGCCGGACTAGATCTCCAAGCAACGCATATGCCGTTGGGTGCTTGACTTGCAGCTCCCGTTCCACATCTGCCGCAGTCACTAACGGGTTGCTATACAACAAGTTAAGCAGCCTCTTCGCGTTCGGTGCCCGCTTGCCCAGCCCCAGAATCGCCTGCTCCACCTCAGTCCGCAGGGCCAATATCTTCTGGAAGGTGTCCCGTCCCTTCGCCGCCGTCTCCGCCACGCCGCTGAGGAAGAAGCGCACCCAGTGCGTGATGTCGTTGGCCACGCGCACGCGCATCAGGGCGTCATAGTAGCTGGCGCGGTTCCGCTCAAAAAAGTCCGAGAGGTACAGCGATGGCTTGGCCAGCAACCCATGGCTCACAAGGTAGAGCGGCATCAGCAGCCGCCCGATGCGCCCGTTGCCGTCCAGGAAAGGATGAATCGTCTCAAACTGGTAGTGGCTGATCGCCAGCCTCACCAGGTGCGGCACCTGAATCTCTTCGTTGTGCCAGAATCGCTCCAGGTCGCTCATCAGCTCCGCCACGCCGTCGGGGTGCGGCGGAATGAACACCGCGTCCGTCAGGCTTGAGCCGCCAATCCAGTTCTGGCTGGTGCGGAACTCGCCCGGTTGCTTGTGCTT
>JAJYFA010000020.1 GCA_021790995.1 Acidobacteriota bacterium | reverse complement strand
CTGCCTGTTACATCCTCATCCTGGGCAGCGTGGGAACTTTCATGTTCCTGGAGAGTTTGCAGAGCCTTCGGCGCGGAATGCTGGAAAGCAAACCTCCCAAGCCGATTCAGCGAGGCTCTCTGCTGAGAAGTCTACCCTTCCAGATGAATTTTCCGCGCTCGCATGTGACGCATTCGGTATTTGTGCCCTTTGCTCTCTGCGTACTGGTGGGAATCCTGGCAGCCATCATGGGCGTGGGCGGTGGATTCATCATGGTGCCCATGATGGTCTACCTGCTGCGCATGCCCATGCACGTTGCGGTAGGCACCGATCTGTTTCAAATCCTCTTCACCTCCGCAGGCGTAACGCTGATGCAGGCTGCCACAAACCAGACCGTCGATATCGCCCTGGCTTTGACGGTGTCGGTCGGTTCGACAATTGGCGCGCAATTGGGCGCGCGCATGGCGCGGATGCTTCGCGGAGAACAGTTGAGGATTGTTCTCGCCAGTATTGTGCTGGCGACCACAGGCAAGATGGCCCTGGGAGTGATCGCCAAGCCCGGAATCCTCCTCTCCATTGCCGGAGGGAAGTGATCCGTTTGGGTTCGCAGGACGGCAGTAAGAAGGTGCAAGAAATGGCTCCTTGGTGGCGGAGACAGGCGAAAGACCTCGCTTCGCCGGAACAGACAATTCGCTCCAAGTACGCGAGTTTTCGGAACGTGCTCTCCCTGAATAACGATTGTCTGGAGAATCTTGCCAGCATTCAGGAGGATCTGCAGTTCGTGCCCGTAAGCCGCAAAGTGCTTGGCGATCGAATCGGAGCCATCTTCGACGGAGTTCAGGGCATCGTTGCCAATATCGAGCAACTTACGGGAGATCGTCAGGTGCGCCTGACCGCCGCGGTCGATGCTCAGCGCAAAGAAGTAGAAACCTGCGTGGCCGAGCGGGATGAGCTTGCCAGTCCTCCTTTGGCGCGAGGGCTCTCCGAGGTTGGCAGCCAGGCCGAACCGGAGGTAGGTGGCAAGGCGGCCGCGCTTGGAGAAATCAAGAACAAATTGTTGCTCCCCGTTCCCGACGGCTTTGTGTTGACTGCCGAAGCCTATCGGCAGTTCTGCGGTCTCCCGTTGTGGCAGGAGATCCGGGATGCGACGCGGAGCCTCGATTTGAACGAGCATCGCGTGCTTGAGGAAGCTTCCGTCCGGCTCACCGAGCAGGTTCATCATCTTCCCCTGCCCAGAGCGGTAGAAGTCGCTTTAACTGAACGGGCAAGGGTGCTCGAAACCTTCGGTGCCGGCCTGGCCGTGCGCTCCAGCGCCGTGGGCGAAGGTGGCGAAAAAACCTTCGCAGGCCAGTTCCTCAGCGTTCTCAACGTTCCCGTCAGTGAGATGGTCGATGCCTATCGGGCTGTCGTTGCCAGCCGCTTCAGCTCGAATGCATTGTTCTATCGCCTCTCTGCCGGGCTGCCAGAAGTGGAAAGTCCCATGGCGGTGCTGTGCCTTGGAGTTCTGCCTGCGCGGGCTGCCGGCATCATGTATACCCGCGATCCCAGAAATCCAAAGAGCGATGTCCTGTGGATTACGGCGACGCGCGGATTGGGTGTCGACGTCGCCAGAGGACGCGCGCCTGCGGACCTTACGGTTCTATCGCGTAAACACCATCATCAGGTACTGGAGCAGAACATTGCGCACAAGGAAGAACAGATTGCGCTCTGCGATGGTGGAGGCATTCTGCGCCGCCCTGTTTGCGCCGAAGAGATGGACCGGCCGAGCCTTTCTCCAGAGCATTTGAACACGCTCTCGGAATGGGCCATTCGCATCGAGGACCATTTCGGCTGTCCCCAGGACGTGGAGTGGGTGCTCGATGAGTCGGGCAAGCTTTGGATCGTTCAGTCCCGCCCGCTGGCACTGGCAAATTCCAGAGCGCTGCGCGTGCGGTCGCGGATCGCCGGCGATCCAGTTCTTTCGGGAGGCCGTACCGTCTATCCCGGCCGCGTATCGGGGCCTGCGCATCTGGCCACTGACATCAACTCGCTCAGCGCAACCCCGCACGGAGCCGTTCTGTTTCTGCCTAAGGCATCGCCGGAGATCGTCGAGGTGCTGCCGCGCATCGCGGGCCTCGTCGCGGAGTGGGGCAACCTTACGGGTCACGCCGCGGCCCTCCTGCGCGAGTTTGCAATCCCGTCGGTCTTCCAGCTCCAAGGGGCCTTTGAGAAGCTGCGCGATGGCGATCCCGTCAGTCTCGATGCGGTGCAGCCGCGTGTGTATTCGGGTAGCTACTGGCAGGAACGGAACTTCGACCTGCCTCAGACAGAGCGGAATCGCGAAGGGCCGCACGATCCGATCGGCCACCGGCTTCTAACCCTGCATCTGCAGGATCCTGCGTCGTTCAACTTCCGTCCCTCGGGCTGCAAATCGGCTCACGACGTGCTGCGCTTCTGCCACGAAAAGGCCATTCAGGCCATGTTTGTGCTGAACGATGCCGAAATCGCGGAAGGTGCATCCTGCGCCAAGAAGCTGCTGACTCCGGCACCCGTGAATCTGCATGTGCTCGATCTGGGAGGCGGTCTGGCGGAGTTGGATCCCAGGGCGGTCGAAGTAACGCCGGAGCAGATTGTTTCGCGCCCCTTCCAATCGCTTTGGCGCGGCGTGACGCACCGAGGTGTCTCCTGGACTCGCGAAATCCCCGCCAGCTTCGGCGACCTGGCATCGGTAATGACCACGTCATTGGCCTCGCCTCCCGATCCAATCCGCGCGTTGGGCGAACGGAGTTATCTGCTGGTCGCCGATGAGTACATGAATATGAACTCTCGGCTGGCCTATCACTTTACTCTGGTCGATGCCTGCGTCTCGGATACTCCGGGCAATAACTACATCAGCTTCCGCTTCGCCGGTGGCGGCGCAGCACGGCGCAGACGCAATCTGCGCGCCTTTTTTATTCAAAGCTGTCTCACGCACTTCGGGTTCCACGCCGACCGCCGCGGCGATCTGGTCAATGCCTGGTTCAAGAAGGCGCCGGCAGCGCAGACAGAGGCCAATCTGGATATTCTCGGCCGCTTGATGGCGTGTAGCTGTCAGTTGGACATGTATATGACAAGCAATACCGTTGTCGCCTGGTATGTGCGGCAGTTCCTCGATGGCAACTACACATTTCAAAGGGACGATTCGCATCTGGAACCGCCGAAGGCGGTGGCATCGTGATTGGAACCATCACGTTTCTTTCGAAAGGCGGGCAACTCATGATTCCGCTGGGAGTCCTGGTGCTTGGCGTATCGATTGCACTTCTGTTCAGCCGCGCGTTGCCGTCTTCGGCGCCGCTTTCGCGGCTTGCGATCCTGACTCTCGCGCGATCCGCGCGACAACTTGGTACTGTCTTGCGACCTGCGTTCTAGCGACCTGTCGAGGAGGAATTGTCTGTGCGAATTTTGCTGCCTATTGCTGGAATCAGCGTTCACCTCTGGACTGTTGTCGGAATCGGCGGGATCATCGGTCTGCTCTCCGGATTGCTCGGCATAGGCGGCGGCTTTCTCTTGACGCCCATCCTGATGATGATTGGCGTGCCTCCCACCATCGCGGCCGCATCCGGGACCAACGCCATTGTGGCCACCTCCTCGTCGGGTGTTGCCGCTCATTTCCGGCTGAACAACGTCGATTTCAAGATGGGCGCAATTTTGCTTCTCGGCGGTTTGGCCGGCTCCGGCATAGGCGTTCACCTGGTGCATATTCTGCGGCAACTGGGAAGCGCTGACCTGGCGATTTCGCTGACCTATATCGTCATGCTGGGCCTCGTTGGCGGCCTCATTATCCGTGACAGTTGGCGCAAGTTACGCTCGGGCCTGGTTGCCCGTCCAAAACGCTACGAAGAGGAAAAGAGTTCCGTGCTGTCGCGCCTGCCGCTGCAGATGGAATTCCCTCACTCGGGAGTTCGGCACTCGATCTTCCTGCCGTTTGTTCTTTGCCTGCTGGTCGGGGTCTTGACCGCCATCATGGGCGTGGCGGGCGGGTTCGTCCTGATGCCGATGATGGTTTACATGCTGCGCATGCCCGCTCACGTTGCCGTGGGGACGAGCCTCTTCCAGGCGCTGTTTACCTGCGCAGGCGCAACCGTCATGCAGGCCGGCTCCAATCATATTGTGGATCTGGTTCTGGCGCTGCTCGTAGCCATTGGCTCGACGATCGGCGCGCAGATCGGCGCGCGAATGAGCCGTTATCTGCGCGGCGAACAGCTCATGATTCTGCTGGGATTCCTGGCGCTGGGCGTCATGTTCAAAATGGTGGCCGACCTCGTGGTCACGCCGGTGGTGCCCATCTCGCAGATCGCGCGGATCGATTTCCTCAAGCCCCTTCAGCACGTTGCTGCCGGGTTGTTCTTCTTCTTTGGGAGGTGATGCATGGAAGTGACCAGTATCCCGAAATGTAGAGCTCGCGCGGGACGCCGCGAACGGTGGGCGGTGCTGGCTCTTCTCATGGCCGGAGCCTTCACTGCCGGCGCCGCACCCCTGCGCATTGCGCCAGGCGCGGCATCGCTGCCGCCGGCGCAGATGCCCACGCCGCGGCTGGTTCCCGAAATGATCGCGATGGGCACATTCTACGACGGCGCCCACGTCCGCATCGAAGGGACCGCGCCGGCAATGTCCGGCGTAGTGGTGACGATCGAAGGTACCGAGCGAGACGAAATCTTCGATCGAAAAGGGCGTGTCGGCCCCATCTGGCTCACGGTTGACAAGATTCACGTCCAGAGCGCGCCTTCGGTGTTTTTGCGCTTCAGTTCCGCTGCGCTTGGCTCGTTGCTCGATCGCGAGGAAGTACAAAAATATCAGCTCGACGAAGCCGCAATCGTCTGCCGCTGCCGGATCCTCTGCCACTGCAAGTGCGATTCCATGGACCGAATGAAGATGAGCGGTGTCGACGACACAGTGCCGGATTCGCTGTATGCTGCCGTTCTGATCTCCGATTTCCTCAAGCTCAAAGAGCACGATGGAAGATACGAGGAGCATCCCGGCTCGGTCCACATCGCTGCAGCCAACGCTGGAACTAATTATGCGCTGGAGTTCGAATGGCCGAAGAACATCGCGCCCGGCAGGTACCGCGTCACGGTGTATGCCTGCCGCGACCGCCGAGTCGTCGCCCAGTCCGCGACCTTGCTCCATGTCGAGGAGGTTGGCTTTCCGGAGTACATGGCGAAAATGGCCTCGGCCAAGCCGTGGGAGTATGGAGCCGTTGCCGTGCTGGTCTCGGTCCTGGCAGGCTTCCTCACCGATCTGATTACATCCAGCCTGCGGCGCCGGCGCAAACCGGAGACGAAAAGAGCGTAGCCAAAACTTGCGATCGGGAGCAACTTGCAAAATTCCCTGGCCCTGTCATCCTGAGCGGCGCCCCGGAGCAAAGCGAAGGGAGGGAGTCGAAGGATCCGTGGCTGTCTTTCAACGAACTCCCGTTACCGCACACTTGTTCAGAGCTTGCAAAGACCTTTGCACATGGATTTTGCAAGTTGATTTCATGGGAGGAAGGGATGTTTTTTCGCTGCGTCCGCTGTAAGCTGCCGTTCATGGTATTGATCTTGTACGGTCTGGCTTCGCAGACAATCAACTGTCAAAGGAACTCTGAACCGAAGGCAACGGAAGAGATTGCCGCCACCGCCGCGGCGACGCCCGGCGCGAACCCGGCACATCGTCTCATCTCTTTCGATCGGGATGGCCTGTTGATCTCCAACCGCGACGCATCGAGCAGCGTGAGAGTTCACGGCTACTTGCAGGCGGACGGCCGCTTCTTCGTGGCCAATTTCGAGGATCTCCAGCAAAACGACCTTCGTTTCCGCCGCATCCGTCCAATGGTGGAGGGTAATATTGCAAGGCGGTTGTCTTTTCGCCTGATGCCCGATTTCGGCGAGAACCAGGTCGTGACTCAGGAAGTCTATGCCGAATGGAAATTCGACCGCGACATCACGCTGCAAGCGGGGAAATTCAAGACGCCGATTGGACTCGAGATCCTTCGCTCCGATCGGGACTTGAATTTTGTCGAGCGGTCCCTGGCCTCCGATCTGGTTCCCGTCCGGGATCTGGGCGTACAGTTGGAAGGCTCGTTGTCGAGAAATGAATTTACCTACGACGCAGGCTACTTCAGCGGGACCGAGGACGGGTCAAACGCCAACTTCGCATGGAAGGGCACGAAAGAGGGCGTGGTGCGTGTCGCCTTTAAGCCCCTGACGGATACACACAGCGATCTGGCCCGCGCGCTGAGCATCGGCGCCGCCGTTTCCGTGGGCCACGCTCACAATGCGCCACCAAACTTTAACAGCGTCGGGCAAAAAACCTTCTTTGCCTACGCGCCTGGTGTCGTTGCCTGGGGCGCGCGACGGCGCGTCTCGCCGCAGGCGCACTACTACTATGGACCGCTCGGAATCCTCGCCGAGTACGTCATCTCAGGCGAGAGCGTCCAGAGTGTCGATGCACACCGCTACCTTACTCATAACGCGTGGGAGATTGCGGGGTCGTACTTTCTCACGGGAGAAAAGAATCAATTCGCCGGGGTTCAGCCGTGGCGTGAACAGCAGCCGTGCACCGGAATTCGTCGCTGGGGCGCCTGGGAACTCGCGGCGCGGCACAGTGAAATTCATCTCGACCCCGGATCATTCCCGACCTTTGCCTCTCCAGCTCGCTCGGCCCAGGATTCCCGCGAATCCGCGGTAGGCCTGAACTGGTGCATCAATCGCCACGTAAAACTTCAATTGGCCTACGAGCATTCTACATTCAGCGCGCCCCAGGGAAATTTTTCGCCGCTCCATACCGAAAATATGGGAACAGCACGTCTTCAACTGGGACTTTAGAGCCGGCTGCGCAGAGGAAAGATACGCAAAGATCGCTCGGCGTTTCTAGCGAACTACGCCAGTCCCCTGATTGAATGGCTTTTGAATCACAGGGGGCCAAGTCCAAATTTGGTGACATGGGAACCAGAAAGCCGAGGGAATCAACTCATGCGGTCAGGAATCGAGTCGACCGCCGTTATCTCCGGCCCACCAAGCATCAAGCGCGACGACTCTTTGCCAGCATCACTGCTTTCCTTTAGATAAGAATCCATCGATTGGGGTTGCTTATTCTCGCCGTGCCAGGCCGCGGCGAGAAAAATACTTATTCCACAAGCAACCACACTCTTGCGAATTCCATCACTCAAAGAAGATGAATCATTTCTGGGCGATTGGAGCTTTCCATGGAAGCAGATCCCTCAACTCGTCACTCCGTAGTTGATGCCTTGACAGAGATAGCGCTCGACATGCGCTGGTCGTGGAATCACGCCGCAGACGACCTTTGGAATCAGCTCGACCCGGAGCTTTGGGAACTGACGCGGAATCCCTGGGCCATGCTGCAAACCGTCTCCCGGGAAAGGATGCAATCCCTGGCGGCTGACGCTCGATTCCAGGAAAAGCTTGAAGAAGTAATCCAGAGAAGACGCCGCCGCCAGCAGGCCCAAAGCTGGTTTGAGCAGGCGTATAGCGAGCCTCCGTTTGCGAATGTGGCGTATTTCAGCATGGAATACATGCTGAACGACGCCCTGCCCATTTACTCCGGTGGTCTGGGCAACGTAGCCGGTGATCAACTGAAGGCCGCCAGCGATCTCGGCGTTCCGGTGGTGGGCGTTGGCTTGCTTTATCAAGTGGGCTATTTTCGGCAGCGCATCGATGCGGAGGGCAGGCAGCACGCGCTCTATCCGTTCAACGATCCTGGGCAACTCCCCATCCGGCCGGTTCGGCAAGCCAATGGCGAATGGCTCAGAATCGCTCTGCAACTGCCTGGATTCCGGTTGTGGATTCGCGCCTGGCAGGTGGATGCGGGGCGGGCGAGGCTCTATCTGCTCGACACCAACGATCTGGCGAACCTGCCCGAGTACCGCGGCATTGCCAGCGAACTTTATGGAGGTGGCCCGGAACTTCGCATGAGTCAGGAACTCGTACTCGGCATCGGCGGATGGCGGCTCTTGAGCGCGCTCGGCATCCGGCCCGAGGTCTGCCATCTCAATGAGGGGCACGCGGCCTTTGCGGTGCTTGAGCGAGCTCGGGATGCCATGGAAGAGTCGCAGATGTCATTCGACGAGGCGCTAGCTGTCACCCGCGCCGGCAACCTCTTCACTACCCATACACCGGTGGCTGCCGGCTTCGATCGCTTTGCGCCGGAGCTCGTCGAACGGCACTTCCGGCGCTATGTTCAGGATGTATTGCACATTTCCATGCAGGATCTTCTCGCCCTGGGCCGCAAGAATCCCAGGGACGCAAGCGAGCCCTTCAGCATGGCGCTGCTGGCGATGCGCGGCAGCGGCGCTGTGAACGGCGTCAGCCGTTTGCATGGCAAGGTCAGCCGCCAGATCTTTCAGGAGATCTTTCCGCGATGGCCAGAGGCCGAAGTGCCGATTGGCTCTGTCACCAACGGTGTGCACGTGCCGATCTGGGACTCGGCGGAGGCCGACGACCTGTGGCACGAGACCTGCGGGAATACGCGTTGGGAATGCGACTTGAAGGGAATCGAAGAAAACATTCGCCGCGTGCCCGACGCGCGGCTCTGGCAGATGCGCGCAACCTCGCGAAGACTCTTTGTCGAATACATTCGCGCGAGATTGGCCCGCCAATACGCGGGGCATGGCGCTTCATCCGAGGAAGTGGAAGCAGTTTCGAAGATCTTCGACCCCGATACGCTCACTCTCGGATTCGCGCGCCGCTTTGCCACCTACAAGCGGCCCAATCTCCTGCTGCACAATCCGGAACGCCTGCTGGCGATCCTTACCAGCCAGGACCGCCCCGTGCAGCTCGTGATCGCCGGCAAGGCTCATCCGCAAGATAGCCAGGGCCAGGAGATGATCCGCCAGTGGATTGAATTTATCCGCAACACTCCGGCCCGCTCACAGGTGGTTTTCCTGAGTGACTATGACATGCGCCTGACGGAACACCTGGTGCAGGGCGTCGACGTGTGGCTGAACACACCGCGCCGTCCGTGGGAGGCGTGTGGCACCAGCGGCATGAAGGTTCTGGTCAATGGTGGCCTGAATCTCTCTGAACTGGATGGCTGGTGGGCCGAGGCTTATACGCCGGAGGTCGGCTGGGCGCTCGGCGACGGACGCGAGCACGGCGACGATCCCGCCTGGGACGCCGCGGAAGCCGAGCAGCTTTACACGCTGCTTGAGCAGGAGGTTATCCCCGAGTTCTACAACCGCGACGAGCACGGCGTGCCTGCCGCGTGGATCAACCGCATGCGCGAAAGCATGGCTCGTCTGACGTTGCGGTTTTCAGCCACGCGCTGTGTGCAGGAGTACACCGCAAAATACTATGTTCCCCTGGCGCAGGCGTACCGCCGGCGAAGCTTCAACGGCAAACCAACCGCTGCGAGCCTGCTCGAATGGCGCCGCCAGCTCGCCGATCACTGGTCCAGGTTACGATTCACGGCGCTGCGGGTGGAGACCGATGAGAACGAGCACCACTTTCAGGTGCACGTCCATCTCGACGAACTGAACCCCGATGCGATCCAGGTGGAGCTCTATGCCGAATCGACCAATGGCGGCGATCCCATCCGTTATGCGATGGTCCGGGAAGAATCGCTCTGCGGTGAAAACACCTGGCGCTATTCGGCAACGCTGCCTGCCGATCGGCCAGCCGGCGATTTCACTCCCAGAGTGATTCCTTACCATGCGGAGGCATTCGTTCCGCTCGAGGCTTCTCAGATCCTCTGGTATCGATGAGCCAGGGAGCGCAGTAGCTCTTCTATCGATATCGGCAGAAAGAACAGAGCACTGTCATCCTTCGATCCAGCCCGCGTGAGCGGGGCTGGACCGAAGGATCTGTGCCCGCTCTTTTCGCTGAGGGCAATTCTTCTGCAGCAGTCAATGGCCCAGTTGAATTCCCTCTCGCCACTTTCGCTTTTCCTCCTGAATTTTTCAATGATGATCCGCTCCTGTAAAATTTCCCCGTGACAATACCCCGCACCGATCTGGCCGCTGTTCTCGAAAAGACCGCACTGTTGTCGAGTCTTTCGCGCGAGGAGCTGCAGACTCTCGCCGCTCGCACCGTACGCAAGCTGTTCAGCGCTGGCGAGTTGCTGTTCTCCGAGGGCGAGCCATGTAACGGCCTCAACATCATCGCCAGGGGCACGGTCCGCATCTTCAAGACTTCGGTGAATGGCCGCGAACAGGTGCTTGCCGTGAATGTCCCAGGCGAGTCCGTCGCTGAACTACCCGTCTTTGATGGCGGTCCCTACCCGGCCTCGGGCGTGGCCATCGAAGACACTGAAATCGCCTTCATCTCCCGTCGCGATTTCAACGCCTACTGCATCGAACATCCCGAGGTTGCGCTCAAGATGCTTTCCGTTGTCGGCGGGCGCTTGCGGCGGCTGGTTGGCATCATCGAAGAACTGTCGTTCACCACGATCCGCCAGAGGCTCATCGCCCTGCTGGTGAAAATTGCGCAGAACGAGGGCAAAATGACAGAGCGCGGCATCGAGGTTCACCTGCCCGCGACCCACCAGGAACTGGCCAATCAACTGGGGACCGTGCGTGAGTTGATTTCGCGGAACCTCATGCGTCTTCAGGCCGAGGGCCTTCTCGATGTCGATGCGCGCCTGATCGTCATTCGCGACCTGAGAGGCTTGATCGCCCTGCTTGAATCCTGACGCAAAAATTCGCGGGAGTGACCAAAGTCGCTGTGGTTCTGTCCGGCGATTTCTACCGTAGAAGGTGGAGTGTGAAAATGCCCACCGCAACCCAGTCCATTCATGAGATTGTTGCCGCTGTGCCGTCTGCCGTCGCGGTCTTCGAGCGTTTCGGTATCGACGTTTGTTCGCACGCCGATAGCCGCCTCGATCGTGTTTGCGCGGAGCTGCAGTTGTCCGTCGACCAGGTTCTTGAGAAGCTTGCCGACGCCGAATCGCAGGCCAGGGGCGCGACGGCGCCCGATCTCGAAAGATATTCGCTGACCCGCCTGATCCAGCACATCGTCCGCACGCATCACCAGACGGTTCGCCAGGAGCTGCCGCGCTTCGCCGAAATATCGCTTCGCATCGCCGGCGAACACAGCGAGCAGGCCCCGCAATTCAAGTCCGTGGCAGAGCTGATCGAGCGGCTCTCGGCAGAGATGTTCTCCCATTTCGAAAAGGAAGAGCAGGTGCTTTTCCCTTGCATCGTCCATCTGGAAGAGGCTGCTGAAGATCGTTCGCCGCGGTCTTCCGTCGGCTTCCGTTCCGTCGCGCAGCCGGTTGCCATGATGATGCGGGAGCATGACACCGCCGAAGGCATCGTCTCCGAATTGCGCCGGCTCACGAATGGGTTCAAGCCGCCCGCATGGGCCTGCCCGCGGAACACCGCCCTCCATACGAGCCTGGCCGCCTTTGAAGCCGACCTGCGGCAGCATGTACACCTTGAAAACAATCTTCTCTTTCCGCGCGCCCTCGCGCTCGAAGCCAAACTCGCACAACGGAGGTAGCCATGACAGCGATCGCACATTCCGCTTCGAATACAGTCTCCGGAACTCTCGACCGCGCTCCCTCGCTCGCAGAACTCGAACACACCAAGAGCCTCATCCTGCGCGCATGGATTCTGGCCGGCGTCTTCTTTATGGCGTTGCCTGGAACCGTGCTGGGTTTCTCGAACCTATTGGCGATCAGCACCCACCACGGACTCGGCGCCATCTCGCCCGCCTGGATTCAGGGGCACGGCCACGCCCAGGTCTTTGGATGGATCGGCAGCTTCATTCTCGGAATCGGGTTTTATTCCCAACCGGCGCGCAGCAGCATGGCAGCTCGCCGGCAACTGTTGTGCTTTGCGCTCTGGGTTCCGGCAGTCGCGCTGCGCTGGATCGCGAACATCTACGATTGGCACTGGCGCGTGGCCGTTCCCTTGTCCGCGGCATTGGAACTGATTGCCGTAATGCTCTTCCTCGCCGCTGCCTCGCGGCACAAACTTCCCAGCGACTCCACTGGCAGGCAGACGAAACGGCGCATGGAGCTATGGATGATCTCTGTTCTACTGGGCACGGCCGGACTGGCTGCCACTGTAATCTTCAACTTCGTCGAGTGCGTGCGGCTGGCGATCACTGGCGTTTCGCCTGCATTCCCGCATGATCTCGATCAAAAATATCTTGTCCTCCTCGCATGGGGATTTATGGTTCCGGTAGTCTGGGGATTCTCGGCGCGGTGGCTCCCGGCCTTCCTCGGAATCGAATGGCCGCACGAACGCCTCTTGAGCGCCACACTGCTTCTCGATGTGCTGGGAGTCACCGCGGGCGTCTCCGGACTGACGAAAATTGCCACGCTCTTGCTCGTGGCCGGAGCCGTTCTCAGCGGACTCGCTCTGCGCTTCCTCGATCGCCCTCATGCCAAAGCAAAAACCATCGGCGTCCACGCAAGCTTCCCGGTCTTTGCGCGCATCCCGTATCTGTGGCTCGTAATCGCCGGAGCACTGGGCGTCTGGGCCGCGTTCCGCGATGTACATGGCGGCATCTGGGGCGCGTCCCGCCACGCGCTCACGGTTGGCTTTGCCGCGACCATGGTCTTCGCCATCGGCCCGCGCATTCTTCCCCACTTCGGCGGAATCTATCGCATCTTCAGCACGCGGCTGATGCTTGCCAGTCTCTTGCTCTTGCAGATCGGTTGCACACTCCGCGTTTCCTCCGAGCCGCTCGCCTACGAAGGTATTCTCTCCTATGCGTGGAAGGTGCTGCCTATCTCAGGTATGTTGGAACTTTCCGGCGTTCTTGTCTTCGCGGCCAATCTCATCCTCACCTTTGCCTTCGGCCGCACCTCCTTGGCTCTCAACCCGCGCCACGGCTGGATGCTGACAGAATCAGGCGACTGAAGAGCAAGTTCTCTGGCCACCTGATCTCTCAGCATCGGCGTGTCTCGGGTCTCGATTCTGATCCGTGGGAAGCACAACGCCGATGGAACAAATTCATCAAATCGCCGGTCTCCGGCCATTTTCAACAGCTTTCAAGTTCCTGATTTTTGTGCCGGCTCGGAAAGACGGCGACGCTGATGCGGCGCAGCAGATCGAGAATGCTGCCGTTGACTCGCGCCAGCGGCCTCTTGATCGTACGTCTCTTCGTCATCTCGCAGCCTTTCTCGCACGAGGCGAGAAACAGCGGCCCGTCGATGGCGCGGACAATATCGAATGCCGATATCTGCCGCGGTGGCCTCGGCAGCGAATACCCTCCCTTGATTCCGGCCCGCGAACGCACGATGCCCGCCTTGGCCAGCCTCTGAAGGCTCTTCGTCAGCAGTTGCGGGGAAATGCTGTAAGCTTCGGCGATCTCCCGCGCACGCAGCGCCCCGTCGCCGGCATATGTGGCTATGTACTTCAGAGCCATCAGTCCATAGCCGGCTTTCTTGGTCAGCCGAAACATCAGTGCTCCGTTTCGCAAACAGGTTGCGGGACGGCGCAGTGACGCGCCTTTCGTTTTAGTGATCGCAGATATTCTGCCCCGTGACCAGCGTGCCGCCCAGATACTCGGTCACTACCTTTTCCGGCGTATCGGCTGGCGCGCCAATCAAAACCTGTATGCCCTGCTCGGCAAACAGGCCATGTGCGCGCTGTCCCATGCCTCCGGCGATCACCAGGTTAACGCCGCGCTCAGCCAGCCACGGCGGCAGCAATCCGGGTTGATGGGGCGGCGCATCGATATCTTGACGCCCGGCGATCTTCTTCTCGGCCGGATCGACGTCGACGAGGGCAAACTGCTGGCAGTGCCCAAAGTGCATGGCGAGTTTTCCGTCCGCCAGTGGTATGGCAATTCGCATATGATCTTTTCTCCTGATGATTTGTAAAAATGTTTTTCCTGCTGCCACGGCATGTTGCCCCAGCGCGGCTCTGGCCATTCTGCTTACCAGTGCCCCTCCACATCGGCTCCTGTCGCGGCCTTGAGGGTTCCTGCTTTGAACTGCTCCAGCACCTCGGCTACCGTGCCGCTGTCGACCGGGTAGATCGTGACGCCGCCGGCCTGAAGCGTCGCAAAGGCCTTCGGACCAACATGCCCAGTGATGAGCGCCTTCGCGCCCAGCTCGACAATCTGTTTTGCCGCTTGAATGCCTGCTCCCTGCATGGCATTCAGATTTACGGCATTGTCAACGGTCTTCACCGTACCGGTCTCGGGTTCAACCAGCACAAAAACTTTGGCCCTGCCAAAACGCGGATCGACGGAGGACGCAAGTCCCTCGCCTTGAGATGTGATTGCAAGTTTCATGTTCCCTCTCTCTACAAGTGAAAGCACGTAGCGCGCCAAGGCATCCGGCCATAGCCCCTGCAAGACAATTCATTCAATTGAAAGGGATTGTTTTTCTGACTTAGAGACGAGTGTCCAGTCTGAACGGTGGCCGTGTTGCAAATTGCAATGCCACCTGCGCGGATCCGGCTCGACCTGCTGATTTCGATGAGTTCCCCGCCTGCTCTCCGATTCGCCAGGCATAAACCGCCATCTTGCCAGGTCCGCTGCAGCGGACGCGAACCTGCCGTTCTTGTCTTTCGACGTATTTTTCATCAACTGGGCAACTTGCAGAGATCGGCTGTCAGTGGCGCGTTTCTACCGGCTGGAGAGTATTGCAAGTCGCAACGCGGATGGAATCACTTCACGTGCCGGGAGCATGACTCCGCTGTTTCTACCGCGCCTCTTTCAGCCTTCGATAGAGCGTACTGGGATTGATCCCCAGCTCGCGGGCTGCCTGCCTGCGGTTGCCACCATTCCGCGCCAGCGCCGCTTCGATCATCTGCCGCTGCGCCGAGCGCATATCCGTTGGCGCCGCCTCCGCCGTGGTTGCTGAAGCCGGGGGGCGAAGCTCGATCGGCAGGTGCCGAACTTCGATCTGGCCCTCGCGGCAAAGAACAAATGCCTGTTCGAGAATGTTCTCCAGCTCGCGCACGTTGCCGGGATAATTGTGTTCCATCAACCGCGCCATTACCTCGGCAGAAACGCCTGTAAGATCCTTCTCTTGTAACCGATTGAACTTGGCTACAAGATGATCCACCAGAAGTGGTATGTCCTCGCGCCGCTCCTTGAGCGAAGGAATTCTCAGATGAATCACACGAATCCGGTAAAAGAGATCCTCGCGGAACTTCTCTTCCTGAACCAGTTGCGAAAGGTTCTTGTTTGTCGCCGCTACCACTCGCACATTCACCTTCAGCGGCTCGGTTGCTCCCAGCGGCTCTATCGAACGCTCCTGCAATACGCGCAGCAGCCGGACCTGCATCGCCGGCGAAATGTCCCCGATCTCATCGAGAAAAATCGTGCCCCCATCGGCCAGGGCAAAGCGTCCCGGCTTATCTTTTTTGGCGTCGGTGAACGCTCCCGCCTTGTATCCAAACAGCTCCGACTCCAGCAGAGTATCGGGCAGCGCCGCGCAGTTGACGGCGACAAAACGCTTTTTATTGCGCGGCGAAAGGTGATGAAGAGCGCGGGCAAACAGCTCCTTTCCCGTGCCGCTCTCGCCCTCAATCAAGACGGTGCTGGAGCTGGCTGCAATCTGCGGCAAGACTTCGAACAGACTCTGCATTGCCGGGCTCCGCCCCACAATGTCTTCAAATGTATAGCGCGCCTCAAGCTCCTTGCGCAGTTGCTCCACGTAGCTCAAGTCCTGAAAGGATTCGACGCCTCCCGTTACCTCGCCCGCCTGATTGCGCAGCAAAGCCGTCGAGATGCGAATCGGAATCCGGCTGCCGTTCACGCCGATGATGTTTGCCGTTGCGCCCACAACAGGCTTTCCGCTGGAGAGCGTGCGCCGCAGCGCGCAGGCCTCCTCGCAGATGTTTGCCCGGAAGACATCCGAGCACTGCCGCCCAAGGGCGTCCTGGCGGCGAACGCCGGTGATGCGCTCGGCGGCGCGATTGAAGGCCGTGATGCGCCACTGGTGGTCGACGGTAAAGACGCCTTCGTTAATGGAATCGAGAATCGGATTGCTGATTGTATCGGCCATCATCGATACCGTATTCCTTGAGCGTTGCAATTTGCAGTGACCAGACGCACAAGAAGTGCAGTTTGCAACGCTGTCACTAGGCAAGCCTTCATCAGTCGCCCCGTTCCTTCGTCCGGCATTTACTCGCGATGAAAGGCTGGCTTTGGAGAGGCACGGTCTTTGCCGTACCGTAAGAACCTTTGGAATCAGGGCGGCTTTGGCTGCCGTGGAAAGGCTCTGGCGAAATCTCGACTCGCGCTACACGCCATAACGAGTTTGGTTCGTCAAATGCATAATGCTCTTGTGATGAGGATCGCGATTCCGCAATGGCAAGGGCGTATTGCACCTGTCTTCGATGTCGCCGGTCATCTTGTACTGATCGACGTTGAAGACAACCGCGAAACTCGCCGCGAGGAGAAGCAACTCGTCAAAACTGAGTTGCCGGCTCGTGCCGTTGAGTTGCTCGGATACAACGCGGATGTTCTGATCTGCGGAGCCATCTCGGCGCCGCTGCAATGCAGAATTGCCGCTTCCGGCGTTCGCGTGATCGCCTTTGTCTGCGGAGCGGTGGACGAGGTGCTTGCTGCGTATTTGACCGGCGCCCTTGTCAATCCAGCCTTTGCGATGCCGGGTTGCCGCAGATGGCGTCAAAGAGGCGGAGAAGATGTTTTGCCCGTCGAATTCGCAAAAGACCGCGGTCTTTCATCGCTGTTCCACACGGAAGGAGATTTCGATATGCCATTTGGAGATCAAACAGGTCCCCTCGGACAGGGCCCGATGACAGGTCGTGGAAAGGGGTATTGCAAAGGAAACGTAGCGCCGGGAGGTTTCAATCGCCCGCCGGGATTGGGCATGTACGGAGGCGCCCGCACCGGTCGCGCCCGGCAGAACCGCTCCCGCGGTGCGGGATTGAATGCCGCAGAGATTCCAGCCGCGGCCGCAACCGCGGATCGGCGGCAGGAGATTGCGGAGTTGAAATCTGCAATCGGTGGCCTCGTGGGCACTCTGGACGCAATCCAGAAACGTCTGGAGACTCTCGAAACATCGCCAAAGACCGAATAGTGCAGTGATCGTGAGGAAAGGAGGAGTTGCGGGTTCACTGCATCTGCTGACCCGAGCGGAGTTTGGCGCGTGACAAGGGCCGCGCGGCCAGGTCTTCGTTCGTGGGGTGGTTGGGTGCCAAGCGTAGTCGAAGGATCCGTGGTGGCCTTTGGGCTGTTGCTGATGGGAAGGGTTCCGAAACGCCGCCACAGTTACCAACACAGGTTCTGCCAAACACCGGGAAAGGGGAAATCCGATGAAATCAATGCGCAGTCTTTCCGTCCTAATGGCGATGATTGTCGCCTGCTTGACCAGTTTGGCCTGGGCTCAGGGAGGCGCAGGCCGGTACTACAACCCGAACACGGAGATCTCCGCAAGGGGCGCCGTCGAAAAGGTCACGACCGTGACCAGCGGGCCCGGGTGGTACGGCGTTCACCTGACCTTGAAGTCGCAGGATCACACCTACGATGTTCGCCTTGGACCATCCGCCTTCCTTACGCAGAGCAACTTCACCTTTGCAGTCGGCGACCAGATTGAGGTTTGGGGCTCGCAGGTCGATCCCAGCGGCGGCGTGATCGTCGCACGCGCGGTTGAAAAGAACGGCCAAACCCTCACGTTGCGCGATGACAATGGATTTCCAGCCTGGGCAGGGATGGGAGTGCGCGGAGGCAATGGAAGAGGCTACGGTGGCGGTTGCTCCGGATGCGGTTGCCGTCATTGTGGTTGCGGCTGCCGCGGAGGATGCAACAACTAAGGCCCATCGATCCCAATGCGCCTCTCATTTCGCAGGCGATGATTGGGCTCGGTTGCAAGGCCCGCTGAGCGGGCGAAATCCGCTAGCCCCAGGCGCAAGCCTGAGGCTAACGGTGCAATTCGGCATGATGCACCACTTGAGCAAAGGCAACATCAAGAAGGGAATCGATCAAAACGCCATGAGAATCGCAATTGCCAGCGGCAAGGGCGGCACCGGCAAAACGACGGTCAGCACGAATCTGGCTCTTGCCGCGGCGCGGCGCGGCCTTCGCGCGGTCTACGTCGATTGCGATGTCGAAGAGCCGAACGGACAACTGTTTCTCAAGCCGCAAATCACGTCTTCGCGAGCGGTCGGCCGCCTCTACCCGAATGTGGATGAAACCCGGTGCACGCACTGTGGCCTCTGCGACGAGATCTGCCAGTTCAGCGCCATTGTCTGCGTCGGCCAGAAGGTTCTTGTCTACCCGGAACTCTGCCATTCCTGTGGCGGCTGCACGCTGGTCTGCCGTTCTGGAGCCGTCACGGAAGCGGTCGAACAAATGGGTACAGTATCGGGTGGAATGGCTGGAAATCTCCATTTCGTCGGCGGCACGCTCCGCATTGGCGAGGCGATGAGCACTCCGCTCGTCCGCCAGGTCAAGGACAAGATTCACAATGAAGACGTAGCGATTCTTGACTGCCCGCCCGGCACATCGTGTCCCGTGATTGAGAGTGTGCGCGGCGCCGATCTGGTTCTGCTGGTGACCGAGCCAACGCCCTTCGGCTTGAACGATCTGCGTCTGGCCGTCGACATGGTCAATGCCTTGCATCTGCCGCTGGCCGTCGTGGTCAACCGCGCAGGAAACGGCGACCGCAAGACCTACGATTTCTGTCAAATCAGAGGCATTCCGATCTGGGCGACGATCGCAGACGACCGCCGGGTGGCCGAAGCCTACTCGCGTGGCGAGTTGGCCTACAATGCCGTGCCGGAATTCCGTGTAGCCATCGACAACGTCCTGGATCGCGTGTCGCAGCCCGGCCGGAAAAATCTCCTGGTGGAAAGTGGATTGGTGCGCCAATGAACTCGCTCGTCAACATTCATTCTCGTAACGCCAAACCGGTCAAGGAGCTGGTTGCGATCAGCGGCAAAGGCGGAACGGGCAAAACCTCGCTCGTTGCTTCGTTCGCCTCACTGGCAAACCATGCCGTGCTTGCCGATTGCGACGTCGACGCTGCCGATCTGCATCTGCTCGCCGGTCCTCACGTGATTCGCAGCGAACCGTTCACCGGGGGTGAACGCGCCACCATCAACACCAATTTTTGTTCGGTCTGCGGCCAATGCCAGGATTTGTGCCGCTTCGGCGCCATTCACTTGAACGGTCCCGGAAACATGGTTTTCGCAGCAACCTATCAGGTCGACCCCATGGCTTGTGAGGGATGTGGAGTCTGCGCCTGGTTTTGCCCCAATCAGGCCATTCAACTCGATCCCGCGATCAATGGCACATGGTCTGTTTCCGACACTCGCTTTGGCCCCATGGTCCACGCCCGCCTCGGCGCCGGCGCGGAGAACTCGGGCAAACTTGTCAGTCTGGTGCGCACAACGGCCAAACAGATCGCCGAAGAGCGCCAGATGGAACTCGTGATGATCGATGGCTCGCCAGGCATCGGCTGTCCCGTCATTGCTTCGATAACCGGGGTGGATCTTGCCCTGATCGTGACCGAACCAACCCCGAGCGGCCTTCACGATATGCAGCGTGTGGCCGAGCTGACGCGGCACTTCGGCATCCCGGCCGCGGTTTGCGTGAACAAGTGGGATCTCAATCCCGAAATGAGCAAGACAATCGAGGCCGCCGCTCAGGAGCGAGGCCTGACGGCGGTAGGAAGAGTTCGCTACGACCCCGCCGTGACGGAAGCGCAGATCCAGGAAAAGACAATCGTTGAATACCGCCAGGATGGCAGTGCCGCCGATATTCGCAAGGTGTGGCGGCAACTGCGCCAGAGGCTTTCACAGAGCCTGTCTCCGTTTGGCGTGGGCCAGACTCTTGCCATGAGTCCGGCGGAGCAGGTTGAAAGCGTCTCGATTCAATAAAGGCGCTTCACAGTCTGTAACGAAAGAAAAGACGCGGCCACAGCTTTGCCGACAAAGCCGATAGGATGATGTGGGCCTTCCCTGTTCCTGGGAAACTCAATCGAATGGGCTTTGTAACCGGGGATCGACCTTGGCAGGCTGCAAGCCCGGTGGGTCTTCTCACGCGCGCCAAACGTCCCTCCTAAACAGGCGCAGGTTTTCGATCCCGCGCCGGCAACGAACAGACTGGAGGAAGCTTTCATGATGAGAAAACTGGCGCTCGCAGCGCTTGTCTTCGTACTCGGTTCCGTCACTGCGCTGGCCGCCGACTTTAACGGCAAGTGGACAGCCGACATCCCGATGCGCAACGGCAACACCATGACCATCACCTTCGACTTTCATGTCGATGGCTCAGCCCTCACCGGCAAAGTCGGCATGAGGCGCGGGGACATGGACATCTCCAACGGCAAAGTCGATGGCGACACCATCACCTTCGACCAGGTGATGAACTTCAACGGCAATTCGTTCACCATCAACTACAAAGGAACAGCCGACGGCGCCGATTCCATCAAGTTCACACGCACGTTTGCAGACGGCAACGGCGGTCCTCGCGGCAATCGTCCTCCGCAGGAGTTCACGGCCAAGCGAGCACCCGCAGACGCAACGGCTGCGCCGCCCACCCAGTAATTCGCCACTGCCCGCACGGGGTCTTTGTTCGTACCGATCCATCGGAATTCTGCACATAGCGCGCAGAAAATCCAGGATGGTGTGCGTCACGGACCCCGTCCATTTGTCCCGGTAGCAGTATTCTGAAACCTCTCAATAGACAAACAGAAGCAGGCTGCCAAACAGCCTGGTGAAAACATCCATCGGTCGTCCCTCCCTTGTTCCTGTCTCGGCAAAAAGATCATCGGACAGACGGCCGGTGGTTTCAAAATTTCAAATATGTTTGGCTAGAACTCGATGCGTCCGCCGATCTGAACCGTGCGCGGGGCCGCAGTGGTCAACTGACCGAAGTTGTTGGAGTTGACGGTGGCGATGATGCAGCTAAGGTTTGTGTGGTTCAGAGCATCGAATGCGTCCAAGCGCAACTGGAAGTTGAGCTTCTCGCTAAATGCAAACACCTTCTTCACGCTCATATCCAGATCCTCATATCCAGGAGCATAGACACCAGAGCGTTGCAGCGTGCCCGGCGTAAGTTGAGCATTGGCGGGACCGAACGGCACCAGAACGAAGGCGGAGTTGCCGGCTTTCTGGGGCGCGTTGGCACATGTGCCGGCCGGCTGGCAGGGATTGAGGTACTGATGCACATGTCCCGAGCCGAACGTGCGATAGCCGGAAATATATGCGGGTCCACTGCCCCAGTTCGGACGATCCGCAGGATAAGACGACGCCGAATTGGTGATATTGATTGGCAGTCCGCTCTGTCCGGTGAAGATCGTGCAAACCTCTTTGGCAAATCAATCGGAAGAATTGTCCGTCGCTCACCGCCAGGAATCATGCCGGAGACAAGATGAAGCATTTCATCGATCCGACACCGATCAGGCTTCTGTTGAACTGTGACTTTCGATACGCTTGAAGCGTGAATAGGGAAGGGCAAACAGAGCAAGGCTCGCGTTCATCCCGATCGCAATGGCTTCCGGGAGATATGTGTTCAAAGTTCAGGAGAGTCATCCGGCCGGCAATCTGTCATCTGTTGCAGCGGAAGAAACAGCACTCCGAATCGCATTCAGGATAGCCTGCGGGCTCGGTGGACAGCCCTGGACGACGCAGTCGACTGGAATCACATCGGCAACAGATCCCCGGCTTGCGTAACTCTTGCCGAACACGCCGCCACAGGCGCCGCAATCCCCAACGGCAACCACCAGACGTGGGTGCGGGACTGCCTCGAAGGTTCACTTGGGCGAGCTTATCAGAGTGTCCAACGCTTCGTGCGCACGCTGCGCGGCGCTTCGAAACCAGAGGCGCGGGTCATCATTGAAACCCAACCCGGCGAAGAAGGCCAGGTCGATTACGGTACGGGACCGATGGTGCGCAACCCAGATACGGGCAAATACCAACATACTCGCCTGTTCGTAATGATGCTTGGTTACAGTCGCAAGTCAGTTCGGTTGCTGACGTTCCGATCGAGCGCCCGTATCTGGGCCGAGTTGCACGAGAAGGCCTTTCGCCGCCTTGGCGGCGTGCCGCGCGTAATCGTTCTGGATTATGTCCCCGGGAACATAATCCAGGTTTTGTGCCGCTGATCGTTTTGTGGCCGTGGATGTGAACAGCTCCATCCCCGCAGACGGTCCCCGTTCTGAAGGGCACATAACGTTTGAATTGGGCGCATGATAATTTTCCGTCGGATTTTTCCAACTGGAGGTTGTCATGATCGAGCAGTACTTCGTCAAGCCATCCACCATAGATCGCATTCGCAGAAGCTGGTTGGCGCCACAGATTGAAAGCTACGTTGCGTGGCTGCACGAGCAAGGTTACGCCAACCCTAATCCAAAAGGGAGATCCCACGGCTCAGCCGAATAAGCGTTAACCTAAACACCCCAAGAGAATCGCTTCCGTTTGCGCGGAGTTGCTGCGAGGAGTTTGCTGATCGCTGGCCACTGGTTGATGACTGAATTCAGACTTTGCGGCAAAAGCAGCGCGACGCCAACCTGGCGATACATGAATTCAATCTCCCGCCAGCGGCTGCGCCGTGGCTGCCACGGGGTAACCCCAGGGGAAAAACGAAGCGGCAGCGTCTGCCATACGTTCGATCAACAGGCCCACGAAGAGCTTTCCTTCCAGCCAGGCCTGCGCACTGAGCGGGTCCTTCTTGGGTAGATGGCCTACCCCGAGGATCGACTTCATCCGCTTGAAAACCAACTCGATTTGCCAGCGTAGTCGGTAGAGTTCGAGCACTTCGGCGGCGCGGAGTTTCTTCAGGCTGGTCCATAGGATGAAGTACTCGGCCAGTTCCAGCGATAGCTCGGAGACCTTCTCCTGGTCGCGTCGCCCTCTGCGCAGCATCTGTTCGCGCGTCCAGCGTGTGACCTCCGCACTCTGCCGCAGAGCAACCAGGCGGCCTGCGATCCAACCGCTTTGCGGATCCTTAATCCAGGTCGGAAACGGCCCGGTGCATGCCCCTTCAGTGTTCGCATCCGTCCTGCCAGATCAATCCGTCGATGGCGGGAATCGAACAAGGGCAGAGCTGCCCGGTTAAGGCGTACGACCACATCGCCGCCACCATCGAGCACATGAGCCACGCCAGGCGGTGCCGCATAGACACGATCCCCGAGCATGATATCCCCCTTGTTCACCAGCACACGGCGAAAGGTCTCGCCGCTCTGCTGCAGTTCGGTTAACTGGAAAAAGTCGCACTGCAAATCCGCAAGGTTCACGGCGTAATGCACTCTCCAATCTCCGCCCGTACTACCCGGCTCGCAAACAGTTGTCGCATCCACCGCGCGTACTCTTCGGCCCACCGCACTTAGGGGCAGCTCCGCCGCACCGCGCTCCTGCTGCGCCAACCAACGCAGCCATGGCCCCGCGGCGCGAAGACGCTTGAATACGCCCACGGAGCTGATGACTCCGAGCCCCGAAGCTTGCGCACGTGCCGCGGTCTCGGTCAACGAGCAGCCGTTCGCCAGGTGCAGCAACAGAATGCGCAACACCGTCTCAGGCGACTTGATATAGCGCGCCCGCCGCATCGCGCCACACAACCGCGCCTGCTCCTCCCATCCCAAGGGGAGAAACCGTCGCAACACATCCCAGTTCTCAAACTCACTGTTCGCGATTGGGCCGCCCATAGCCGAAATGGTATCGCCGTGAGTCAGAAAACGCAATCGTTAGGTTAACGCTTATTCGGCTCTGCCGGGGTGGCAGTAGAACTTTGAGAATTCCGGGAGAATGTTCTCCCTCGAATTGCCTGTGCTGCGGCAGTGAAGACAGCAGTACGAGGCTTTTGCTTTGTTCTTGCTTTTGCTTCGGACGGTTGCGAAGAGGCCCTTTGAGGGGCCAGCAACCGTAAAGCCACCGGCTCTGCCCGTGGATACTTACTGTCCTCAGGCGTGTACCCATTCTGTGCCGGTTCGCAGACTTCGCCCAACGTATCGGAGTCACGGAAGTAGCATCGTCTATCTCTCTAATTGAGGAGTTTGCGTCAAACTGACTTGCCGAACATGGCATTCATTGCAAAACCGCAGAGGCACGGCGCAAGATGACGGAAGATGCAAGGAATCCGGTTCGACAGATGTCATACCGCGACCGGGCCGATGCGGAGAACGGCTTCGACGAGTTGAAAAACCAGTGGGGATGGGGCGGCTTTACGACCCAGGACATCGAACGCTGCCAGACGAGTGCTCGTGCAGTAACGTTGGTCCACAACTGGTGGAGCTGGTACTGCCGCGCGTCCATGCCAGAGGCCAGTATGGAGGCCATTACCGGTAGGGCGTTGCTGCTGGCCGCCGTGGGCCGAGCAACCAAGCGTGCGGGGAAAACGACTCTCTATCTGACGGCGATGCACGCGGCCAAGACCGCCCTGATGCTGTTGATCGCCAATATACGTGCGCCTTTGAGCCATGTGAGAACATTTGCGGAGCAGTATCCGGCGGCAGACCGATGGAAGACCTTGCTGCACTACATCGTGGCCAGAATCATCCCAGAGCGACGCCGAAAGCTCCTCCAAACATGTGCCCTCTTGCCGGCCGACTGCTGTTTAGGTTCAAATGAGGAAAAGTAGCTCAAATGAAAGATGACAGCTGCGACCAAGCTGCGGTGGGTATTCGGCGATCCCGTCCTAACTCTTGCGCCTGACTAACGCAGGGCGATTTACGGTAAATTTAGTGGGATTTTCATCGATTTACCTGTAAATCGGACAGCGCTTCTGCGCGTCGGATATCGTCGGATGCAGAAGCCTTTGATCGGCAAAGAGCTTGACTGGGTTGCCTTCCGTGCATCTCTCAACTCATTGCGCTGCTGGGGTATCGGTGTGGTGTAATTGGCTTTACCCTGTCATCCTCCCAGACACTCGTAAATGTATCGATGGCTTACCTTTCCAATTTCCACACGATTCAGGTTGAATGGTTGTGGTTTTGAGGACCGGTGTAGCGCGCTTCCTCCAGTTCGACAACATGGAGCAACCAGGGTTGAGGCGGAAGGCGCACCGAAACGCACTCAATGTGAAAGTTTTTGGAGGGTTCATTATGGCACTCAAAAAAATACTGGCCACAGTGATGCTGTTTGTAAGCGCTTTGGCAGCGCCCCTGTTTGCCCAATCGGATCGCGCCGCGATCGTTGGTACGGTCAAGGATCCATCGGCAGCGGTGCTGCCCGGAGTACGTGTCCAGGTGACAAACCTGGGTACCAACGCGGTGACGACGACGACAACCGACACCCAAGGCTTCTACCGTGTCGATAACCTGCCGATAGGCGCTTATTCTGTAGACTTTTCCAAGACCGGATTCAAGACACTGGATCGTAAGAGCATTACCCTGCTCATCAGCCAGGTGGCTGAGGTCAACGTCACCCTTCAGGTTGGGTCGGCATCGACTACGGTGGAAGTCACAGGCGCTCCGCCGATCCTCGAAGCTGAGACCTCTACGGTTTCTACCAACTTGAACAATCAAGCTGTGACCGAGTTGCCGTTGAACGTGCAGGGCAGCCGCAACCTGTCGAACTTTATCTTCGCCTATGTGCCTGGCGCCGAGGGCTCCGATTACAGCTCGCACATCGATGGCAGCATGGCGATGACCAAAGAGGTGCTGATTGACGGCACGTCGGCTGTCTCGCAACTGGGTGGCTACATCAGCGAGTCTCAGCCTCCGATGGAAGCGGTAGAGGAATTCCAGGCGGACACGGCGGGAATCGATGCCGACGCGGGCCGCTCCGGCGGCGGTGTCTTCCGTTACGAGATGAAATCGGGCGCCAACCAGATTCACGGCTCGCTCTTCGGTTTTCTGCACGACACGGCGTTCGATGCCGTCAGTGCTTCCAATCACCTGGCGGCGATTACCGATCCGGCGAATGCGGCTGCCTACCTGCGTCTCAGCGATTCGCTCTCCGACTGGGGCGGCAGCGAGGGTGGCGCGATCAAGAAGAACAAGCTGTTCTATTACGTTGCGATGGAACGCTACATGCAGTCGATGTGGGAACTGGGTCCAAACACGCGCACCGTACCTACCGACAGCATGATGGGCCTCAACTCGGACGGCAGTGTGGCGTCATACGCAGATCTAAGCCCCATGCTCTCGACCAACGTTCCGGTCAACACCTACGGCGGTGCGCCGGCAATCGATAATTGCGGCAACCCCGTTTACATGGGCGCCATCATCGATCCGGCAACCGTGGGTGTGACTCCTGTAGCCTCATCCAATACCCCGCAAGGTTTTGGCTGCGTCTTCGTCAATAATCATATTCCCGCCGGCCGCATCAGCAGGACGACAGCGCAGATTCTGCAACTGTATCACCAGTATTATCAGCCGGATTCAACTCTGACGCTGAATAACGCAGGACCGGGGTACCAGCCCGATCCGTGGTTCCACAACACGCAATCCAGCATCAAGATTGATTACAATCTCAGCGACCGTCAGCACATCGCCGGCTCGTTCTACTGGGATGATTACCCACGCATCAACGCCGATCAAGGCGGTGCGTGGTCGGCTACAGCGCAAAACGGAGGCCCGTTAGCCAACTCCTATTGGCATAACACTACAGCTCCGGGCGCCCGCCTGAACGATACCATCACCATCAAGCCCAACCTGGTGAATACCGTTTACGCCACCTTCAACCGTTTTCGCAATCCCAGCATAGCCACCTCGCAGCCCGGCCACTGGGACCAGAAGCTGCTGAACTATAACGGCGCCGGCAACTTCCCACTGATCTACTTTGACTCTGGAATGTACTTTGGCGGCGCGAACTATCAGAATGGCTGGAATTTCTCGTCCATCGGCAGTCAGTACAACGATGTCTACGCAGCCAACACCTTTGTCTACAACGACGAACTGGTCTGGAACCACGGCCGGCACAATGTGAAGGCAGGCGTGGAGTTCCGGGCTATGCAATTCAACTACACCACGGATAACAACACGTTCACGGGAGGTTATCCGATTATCTTCGATCCGACGCAGACTGCGCCTGCCTGGTACTACATTAATGCTTATGACATGATCGGCAATGCCTTTGGCAGCTTTCTGCTCGGCGACGTGTACAACGCGGAAACCAACAACCCTGACAACGAATATGGCCGGCGCAAGGCGTTCTCCTGGTATGCCAGCGACGATATTCACGTAAACTCCCGGCTGACGGTGAATGTGAGCCTGCGCTGGGACTTCAACAATCCATTTAAGGAAAAGTACGGACACTGGTCGAACTTTGTGACCGATGCGCTCAACCCAGTTACCGGGTTGATGGGTGAGTATGAATATCTGACCAGCGGCAGCCAGTCGTGGGAGCTGCGCCAGGACTATTACAATTACTCACCGCATGTTGGCGTTGCCTATCAAATCACCCCCAAGACAGTCGTGCGGGGCAACATCGGCGTGTACTTCACCCCCCTGAATATGAACCAGTGGGGTGGCGTTCCCTATCAACAGGCCGGTGACGTTGGATACCACCCTGTGACGCAGGAGCATAACTTCCAGTGGGATAACGGCTACACGCCAACATCGGTTCAGAAGAAGATTCCCGACTGGACGCAAGCCGATGTAATCCACGTCGATCCCCGCTCGCTGACGCCAGGGAACGTGCAGCAGTATAGCCTGGGCGTAGAGCGGCAGCTCGATGCGCACACGGTTCTGGAAGCAAACTGGATTCAGAGTCACAGCTACCATCTGCAGAGCGGCATCTTCGAGACCAACCAGCCGACCGTCGCCAACATGCAAAACTTCTATCTCAAGCACACATTCCCGTCGTCCTATAACGGCTACTACAACGGGTGCGACGCATCCTCGGCCTGCCCCGGGTGGGAGGGGATTACGCCCTATCCGCAAGCCGAAGCCGGTTATGGTCCGATGCTTTCGGTCGGTGCACCGCTGGGTAACTCGGACTATAAGAGCATGCAGTTCAGCGTGACGCGCAGAACCTCGAATGGTCTCTCACTGATGGCCAGTTATAACTGGTCGCGCGCGCACGGCGACATCGACACCGATTTCCAGGAGTTGTGGGGAACCGGATCGCTGCAGAATACCTATGATCTGAAGGACGAGGCCAAAGACATTGAGGATTTCGACCAGACGCACATTGTTAAGGGTTATATCCTCTACAGCCTGCCCTTTGGCCGCGGCAAGTGGTTTTTGAGCAACGCGAGCAAGGTAACCGATGCATTGGTTGGGGGCTGGGTGCTGGCTGGCGACTTTCATTACAACACCGGAACGCCTATCTCCGTGCACTCAACGAACTACTATGACGGATTCAACTCCGTCTACATCAATATCGTTCCTGACTGCAAACTAACGACGGGTACGCGCAAGCTGTTCCAGCCGTATCTGAACAAGGGCTGCTTCCAGAACCCCACCGGTTATACGCTGGGCAACGGCGGCAACTTCCAATCGCAGGTCCGCAACCCCGGCTTCGCGAGCGAGGATCTCGGGGTGCATAAGACCGAGGCGGTCGGGCCGGATGGGCGCTATAACTTCACGTTCAGGATGGAGTTCTTCAACGTCTTCAATCGCAACGTGCTGGCTGGCCCAGACACGAATTTTGCCGATGCAACCTTCGGCCAGATCATCAACTATGGCGGTCTGGGCGGACGCGTCGGGCAGATTGGGGCGCGATTCACCTTCTAACTTCAAGTGTGCTCCGGGCAGCGTTGCGGCTGCCCGGGGTTTTGTCTTGTGGCTCAATCTATTTGTCATGGGAACAGGCGATCAGCTTGAGGAGAATCAGCTTGATGAAGGGTATTCTGAAGTTCCGGTTCGGCGCCGCTGTGGCCGCAGGCATTTTTCTGGTAGCTGGCTGCGGCAGCGGAGGCGGCTCGACCGCGACTCCCGGGAGTGGTGCGCAGCCTGCGTCTGCGCCTGTTATCACTACAACCGCGGCGCAGAATAGTGCTGTTGTGGTGAAACTCACCTCTGCCACTTCCGGAGCGACCATCTATTACACCCTGGATGGCTCGACGCCGACTACGTCGTCGCAGATTTACGAAGCGCCATTTCTGGTTGCTTCAAATCAAACGGTGAACGCGCTTGCCGCGGCTTCGGGTTACTCAGACAGCTCCGTCACCAGTCAGACGTTCTCGCCGAACATCCCTTCAGGCACGCTGGTGTGGAGCGACGAGTTCTCGAACTCGACCAACGCCGAATCCCAACCGAACCCCGCGGTGTGGACTTACGACACGGGATCGAGCGGCTGGGGCAACAACGAACTGGAAGACTATTGCGGTTGGAATTCATCGGCTTCGCCTTGCTCGCCGTCGATGCCTAATGCCTATCTGGGCACGGACGGATATCTACACATCGTGGCCGCGCAGCCTTCAGCAGGCGTCTACACCTCAGCACGCATGAAGACGCAGGGGCTGTTCAGCTTTCAATACGGACGCATCGAATTCCGGGCTGAAGTTCCCGAAGCGCAGGGATTCTGGCCCGCGGCATGGCTATTAGGCAACAACATCGCCACCGTCAACTGGCCGGCCTGCGGGGAGATGGACGTACTCGAGCGCGTGAACGCGGCGACAGCGCCGGATTGGAATGAGGGATCGATCCACGGTACAGGATTTACCGGCAGCAACCTGGGTACTCGATACGATTTCCCTTCAGGTGAGACCGCGGCCACGTGGCATACCTACGGCATGATCTGGAGTAAGGGCAGCGTATCGTATTACGTCGACGATCCTACGAATCCATACGTCACCTATACGCCGTCTAGCGTGAGTGGTCTTAACGGCGCAGCCTGGCCGTTCGATAACGGGCCGGCTTTCATTATCCTCAACCTTGCCGTGGGTGGCTCCTGGCCGGGATCGCCCAATAGCAGCACTCCATTCCCATCAGAGATGCTGGTGGACTACGTGCGGATTTATACAAACTAAGCTTTCGCGATCCCTATGCTTCCGCTTGCTTGAGGCGCGGGCACACACAATGCAGAGCTTTTGAGTAAACCGTTCCAGCGCCAGCAATCCGGCCGTTTGCAGTGCGGAACAGAAGGAATGGTAACGATGTCCCGATGGATGCGCTGCCTTGCCGGCATAATAGTTGTTGCGAATCTGACTGCCGCTGCGGCAGCCCAAAGTACAGCGGTCGATCCGACGCCAGGCGATCCTGCGTCCAGCACCTCCCGTACACTCGTCTGGAGCGATGAGTTCAACGGTCCAAATAACAGCTCTCCCGACACGGCAAAATGGATCGTGGTGAATAACGACTCGGGCTACGGCAACAAGGAGCTTGAGTACTATACCGCTCGCACGGCGAATGTCCACGAGCAGAATGGCTCACTGGTGATTACCGCCCGCCGCGAAAAGTACGTGGGAACGGATGGACAGACGCGCCCCTATACATCGGGGCGCATTGAGTCGCGCGGCCACTTTGAGATGAAGTACGGGCGCGTTGAAGCTCGCATCAAGCTGCCGAAAGGGCAGGGAATCTGGCCGGCGTTCTGGATGCTGGGCAGCGACTTCGAACGCAGCGGCTGGCCGGCTTGTGGTGAGATCGACATCATGGAGAACGTGGGGTACGAGCCCTCGAAGGTGCACGGCAGCCTGCACGGGCCGGGCTATTCGGGCGGCAATCCGCTGACCGGAATCTACACACTGCCCAAACCGGCCCGTTTCAGCGACAGCTACCACGTGTTCGCTGTGGAGTGGGAGCCGCGCGCTATCCGTTTTTACGTGGACAACATTCTTTATGAGACGCAAACACCGGACAATGTTCCTGCCGGCCATCGGTGGGTTTTTGACCATCCATTCTTTGTAGTTCTTAACGTTGCAGTGGGAGGTTTCTGGCCCGGCTCCCCCGACGCGACAACCAGGTTTCCCCAAAGCATGCTGGTCGATTATGTGCGTGTCTATCGGCTAGGGGATGGGCTCACTGGTCAAGGCAAGCCCTGATACGCGCATTGCCGCAAATGATTGATACTGCTTGCTGTTGTACGACCCGGCTGGCTTTTCTTTACCGCACTGCGGCGCGGATTCGCGCGGCCCCGCAAAGTCTTCTTCCTTTGCGCCTCTCAAGGTGCTATGATTCTCCCTTATAAATTCCCCAAGCTGAAAGCCTGAGCCTTCGGCAGAGAATGCTCTTTTGCCAGCAGGGCTGGATCTCCAGTACGAAGCTCTTGCGGGGATGGCGCGGCAGGCGAGAATGCATTTTGGCGCATCGTGGGAAAAGGCAGAGGCCCCGGGCATGTCTGTGTCTCCGGAACCGGATTCGGCGCAAGCACCTTCAGGCAACTTTCATGAGGAACGCCTGGAACTACAGCGCGTTCTGAACGATGTCGAGTTCAGCCGCTCAACCAACCTGGTGCGCTTCCTCTCTTACATCTGCAACAAATACTTCGACGGCCAGGCCGATGAGATCCGCGAATTTTCGATTGCGGTGGAAGCTCTCGGCCGCCGGGAGTCCAGCTTCGACTCTCACGTGGATCCCATTGTCCGCGTCACCGCCCGCTCGCTGCGCAAAAAGCTGAGCGAACTCTACAACAGCGAATGGAAAGACCATCCCCTCCAGATTGTGCTGCCGCTGGGCCACTACGTTCCAGAGTTTGTGCGCCGTGACAATACTGGACTGCTCGCAGACGCTGGCTCGCTGGATGCAGCCGAAAAAGAGATCTCTGCCGCTGCGGCAACAGGTTCCGCGGATCGAGCGCCCGCGCGATCCAATACGCGAGCCAGAGTGCTCGGCATTCTGCGCAGCCCCATCCTGAAGCTGGCTCTTGGCCTTGCCGCAGCCGCCGGTGTCTTTATCGCAGGCTACTTCTGGGGCACACACACCAAGCGTATCCAACCGCCGGCGACACAAGGATTTCAATGGGGCGAGCCGGTGTGGAGCGACGAATTCAATGGCGCGGCGCAGCAGCTTCCCGATCAGGCAAATTGGACTTACGACACGGGCAGCCACGATGAGATCGGAAATCAAGGTTGGGGCAATCGCGAGATGGAGACCTACTGCGCGCCGAGCGGCGCCAATCCTCCGGGTTGCGATCTGCATCGGCCTAACGCATTTCTCGACGGTCACGGGCACCTGGTGCTGCGTGCCATGCGCAACCCCGACGGTAGATGGACATCGGCTCGCATCACCACGCGCGGGCTCAAGGAATTTCAGTACGGCCGCATCGAAGCACGAATGAAACTGCCGGTTGGGACCGGATTGTGGCCTGCATTCTGGATGCTGGGTTCGAACTATCTCACGACGGGATGGCCAGCGTCGGGCTCGGTGACGATCGCGGAGAATGTCGGGATCACGCAGCGCACAAACGGCCTCGGTCCCACGACGATCCGCGCCACCCTGCATGGTCCGCGCTATTACGGAGGCAACGGACTCTGGCACGACTTCAAGCTGCCCGACGGCGGCCGTGTCGATGACGGCAACTTCCATACCTACGGCATCATATGGTCGCAGGGAATGATCCAGTTCTATGTGGACGACCCCGCCAACATCTTCTTCGTGCGGGATTCGAGCGATCTACCTGAGGGCGGCGAGTGGGTCTTCGACCATCCCTTCTTTCTTGTCATGGATCTCGCCGTAGGCGGCAACTGGCCGGGCAATCCTGACTCAACAACGCCGAGCCCTGCGGATCTTGTCGTCGATTACGTCAGGGTCTACACAATTCCCAAGGTTCCCGCACCAGCCATTCAATGGCAGCCGGTGGAGGCCACCGATGGTTCCTCTGTGGCCAGCGTCATCACCCTGCACGCGCAGAACTACTCCGGCCGAGTGCATCTCTCCTGCTCTGTTGAGCCGGCCACGGCGGCCTGTGCTCTGGCCAGCTCCGTAGTCGATCTTTCAAATACGCTTTCACAGGATGACAGCCTGACCATCTCCACCAACCTCTTTACCGATCAGGGCCGAGTCGTCGCGCCTCCTGGCCGCTATAAGCTGACGATCACGGCAACCACCATCAGCGGCGATCATTCGCAACTGACTGAACCTTTTGAAGTGAAAGCGGAATGATAAGTCGGTGCTGCGTCTGACTCTCCCCGTCGCTCGGAAACTGCGCGGGCATTCCTGGGAAGATCGAAACCTGGGCAGGGTTCTTCGACCGCGGACTTTGGCGAATTGCTACATTCTGTCTCCGGTGCGCTTTGTCTGCGCTGACATTCGGAGCACTCATGGAACTCCGAAAAAGGCTCAACAGTATGTCCATTGGGAAGAATTTGTGGAGGCGAATTGTCTGGGCGGCCCTCGGGGCATCCGCTCTCGCTGCGGTTGTACTCGTGCTGGCGATTTGGCGTGGATTTCGCGCGGGCGAGCCGCCCGGAGCGATGGAAACAGCCGTGGCCCGCCGCGTGAGAGATCTTGCCATTCCCTGGCACGAGCGGCGTGCGAGGAATCCTCTCGCAGGTGACGCTGCGGCGCTGCAACAGGGGCATGAGCTGTTTCTGGCCGACTGCGCGACCTGCCATGGAGTCGATGGCAGTGGCACGACAATGATCGGCACGCATCTGTACCCGCGTGCGCCCGATTTGCGATCTGCTCCTACACAAAGCCTGAGCGATGGCCAACTCCACTTCATCATTTCAAATGGAGTGCGCTTTACGGGCATGCCAGCGTTGGACAGTGCCCATCGAGTCTCGGGGCTGGATAGCTGGAAACTGGTGCTCTTTGTCCGCAGTTTGCGGCCGCTATCGCGACCCGAGCGGGCTGAAGAGGCCCAGACACTGGTCTCGGCGCATTATGTTGGCTCTCAGGCGTGCGAGCGATGCCACCAGTCCATCTATCAGCGCTGGAAGAAGTTACCGATGGCAAATGTGGTGCGTGATCCCCGTAGCGATCCTCGTGCCATCATTCCTGATCTCTCAACGAACACTGTCTCGCGGTTTTCCATTGCTCAGGTGGCGTTCGTGTATGGGAGCCTTTGGAAACAGCGATATTTCACCCGGGTGGGCAACAACCTCTACCCTCTGCCCGTGCAGTGGGACATCCGAAATCGAAAATGGCTGCCATATCACGTCCCGTCACAGGGCGCCGACTGGTGGGCGCATCTCTATCCAGACGACAACATGCACCGGCCTACCGGGCCAACCTGCGATGGCTGCCATTCTGTCGGTTACAACATTCAGACCCACACCCCGGCAGAGTGGAATGTCGGATGCGAACGCTGCCACGGTCCAGGCAGTCTGCATGTTGAACACCCCACGCGCGGCAACATCATCAACCCTGCCCAGTTGGATGCGGTGGCGGAAAACGACGTCTGCATTCAATGTCATTCGCAGGGGCGACCGCTCACAGGAGAGATTCAAGGCCAATATTATGACTGGCCGGTGGGCTATCAGGTGGGACTACAACTGCGGGATTACTGGAAGCTCGAAGACTGCAGTCTCGGCCAAACAGATTTCTACTATTTCCCTGACTGCACGGCGCACAAGAATCGGATGCAGGGCAATGATTTCGTGCAGAGCGTGATGTATCGCCATCAGATCAGCTGCTCGTCGTGTCACGATGCCCATGGCACAAATAATTACGCTGAGCTAATCAAACCTGCGAATGAGATCTGTCTCGACTGCCATGGCCCGATGTTTCCTAACGGGCCGCATACTGCGACCCTCGAGGAGCACACCCATCACAAGGCCGGAAGCGCAGGCAGCCAGTGCGTGGCTTGTCACATGCCGGCTATTGAAGGGGAAGGCGTTCCAGGCGCCTTCGTCCATGCCCATACTTTTCGGTTCATCACGCCGGAAATGACGGAGAAGTACGGGATTCCCAATCCGTGTACAACCTGCCATCGCGACAAAACAACCGCTTGGGCCGTAGAAGCAATGGGGCGGTGGAATGGAGAACCTCCCTGGCGGGTGAGATGAAATTATCGGGTTAGGAAGGATTCCATCTTCCTGAAACACGAGCCTAACTTGCCAATAGCGCGAATAGGTGCTGGGGCCTGGGTTTCGCGAGCCTCTGCGGGTCGGCCATAAGCAAATCACCAAAGCGCGACCCCAGGGCTTTGTGGTCGAAACGAGCCTCTCGGTTCAAGTCCCATACGGACATTCTGCTCAGCAATCCAAACACATACAAAGCCCAGGAGGTTCCCGTGGAGGTCAGAGATATCTATGGCTATTTACGGGCAAATGAGGGTGAACTCGGTGCGCGCATTCTCGAAATGTACCCCCCGCTGCAGAGCACGACGGATGTGACTCCCGGCGATCTCTCGACCCTTCTGCGGGCGCGCCAATCGGGTCTTGCAATGTGTGGTTGGTATTTGTGGCCTGGCCAATTCGCCCAGGTCGTTGAGCAAATAAGCAGTTGCTCCAGCCTGCAACGTAAGCCAGGACGCCGGCGCGATTCGCGCCGTCGAGCTGATGGACAAGTTGTTCTCGATCGACGCCCGGGCGCGCGAGGAAAAGATGGATCATGCCGCGCGTCATACCTTGCGCCAGGAAAAAGCGCCATCCGTACTCAACGAAATCCGCGAGCATATTCAGACCACACGGCAAACCGTGTTACCGGGCAGCAAGGCTGCCCAGGCATGCAAATACACGCTGACCCTGTGGGAAAAGCTTATCCGCTTCCTCGATCATCCGCGACTGGAACTCAGTAACAATCTCGCCGAGAATTCAATGAGGCCCGTGGCCCTTGGCAGATCCAACTGGATCCATATCGGCAGGCCCGCAGGCCGGACCACGCGTCGCCGCGCTCACGCCCACTGCATGGGCCGCAAACACACACGCCTGAAAACTGCTCTCATCCCCTGAACACCGGCGTCAACCGTGTACTTGGCTAGACACATACCACTGACCTGCTCCTGCTACCGTCTCCCTCCACGAAGCCGCATAGCCCTGTGCAAAATAAACAGGATCAGCGCCATTTGCAGGATCGTCATTGGATCCTCGCATGTGTACTTTTGGATGAAATCAGCATTTCTTTGATCACTGGCATGGTGCTGCAAGAATGCGGACACAGCACGGATGGATGGAACTGCAATCGCTTCCGCCCGGGTTTGTGCGAAGCCGGCTCAAGGTGGTCCGGCCAAGGCAGCATTGCACTTTGCTGAATGCAGTAAGGATTGATTTTCACTCTGGCCAGAAAGAACCAGGGATATTGCGTCAGCTCAATGTGCTCAACCTCCACCGCATTGAAGTGCTCACAGATGTGGCGAAGGGCGAGTTTGAGCGCGTTCGCGATCGCCTCCTGCGCCGTATCTCCCACGCCGCTTCTCTGCGCCCCGCCGTCAATCTTGATGAAGTTCCATCCGCGGCTCAGAAGTCTCCTTTCCAGGCGGCCGGCGCCTGCCGACCGCGAGAAGTTCCAGCCTTCATGGAATTCTTCCGTCGGGAGGTTGAAACCTTCGGGTAACTCGGCCTGCTCGCGAAGAAGCAGGTTCATTGCTGCGATGGTATGCATAGGTCCAACACTTTCTTGCTGCGTTCCACGGCCTGCCGCGGCTTTTCCCGGACTTCAGTCTGCTGCCATGCCCGCGATTTGCCGCACGGCCTGCGAGGGTATTTCATCGAGAGGCCTGACCATTGAGGTTGAGTGCTGAATCGAATAGCCGCAATGGATACATTCCACATTGCACGTGGGGCTTCCAAGGCCATCAAGAGCATAGTAAAAAGCCCTGAGACATTCCGGACAAGTGATCCTGGCTTGCGCCGTCACTGAGGAGTCGCGCGGGTTGCGCTGAATCCATAGGGGCGACGCGCAGTCAGAATCCGGCTGGGTATGCCGTCTTATTTTGGGCGGTGTCCTCAATATCTGTGCGAGATTGCTCGTGCTACTGCCTTTTTGATAGAAAGCGTCCGCGGAAACGCAGGATGGCACATTGCTGCCGCGGAAAGTGCCGCTCATGGCGATGACCAGAATCGCGGGAAACCGTCGTCTGACCACCGATAGCAATTCAAATCCGGACATGCCAGGCATGTTGAGATCGGAAAGTAGAAAATCTGGATTTTCCAGGCGGATTTCGCGCAACGCGGAAAGGCCGTTATGGGTAGAACGTACCTGAAATCCCAGCCCGGCAGCAACGCGTGACAACGTTCTTCGAATGCACTCCTTGTCGTCCACGATGAGGAGTCTCTTCGTTGGGTAGTGCATAGGCGGTCTCACCTGCCAAATGGATTTAGCATCTGAAACCAGAGTGTCATCAATCGGATTGACTGTCTGCTTAATTTTGGACAGATGCGCCGCGGTGAGATTCGCCGTGTTCGTGCTATTCGGTCGGATGGCGGGTCGGCTGCCGCCTTTCGGCGTTGTCGTCCGAGAGTTGATCGTGCAGAACAACGTTGAGCAGCGATTTGTGGACCAGGATGCCGCCCTTG
>JAJYFA010000173.1 GCA_021790995.1 Acidobacteriota bacterium | reverse complement strand
GTTGATTACAGGCCAGTTACGGCACGGCTAAAGCCGTGCCCTTTCAAAGCCGGACTTACACCACAGGCTGGTAAGTATTTCCGCATTGTGCGGAAGACGAGCACAACGTTGCCGGTGGAGTTTTTTTGCGCGCCTGGTCGAACGCCACGCCCTCGCTCTGCTGCACGGAAAACTAACGGCTGAATGCTGAACGCTTTTCCCTACGGCGTCACGAGCGTTCCTTGCGGCAGCGGGTGCTTGAAGGCTTCCGCCGTCTGCTCCCGCTCGGGGTCCCAGTTCTTCGGCTGGTAGATGCAGCATGGTTCCTGCGCCAGCGGGTCGCCGGTGAGCGCGTAGGCGCGGGCGCGCGAGCCGCCGCAGATCTCCTTGAATTCGCAAGCGCCACACTTGCCCTCGAGACGGCTGGTGTCGCGCAGGGCCTTGAAGATGGGTGCATTGCGGTAAATCTCGGCCAGCGGCGTTTGGCGGATGTTACCCGCATGAATCGGCAGAAAACCGCTCGGATAGACGTTGCCGACGTGCGAGATGAAGACAAAGCCCTTGCCGTCGTTGACGCGGCGTGTGGCCCAGGCGCGGTTGCGGCTTGTGGCATCGGCCGTGGGCGCGCCGGGTTCGTACGCAACCCCATGCGGATGCCCGCCGGGATGGCCGTGCCCCATCTTGCGTTCTTCCAGGTTGTGCTGCAGCAGGTAGCGGCGGTAGTGCATTGCTTCGGTGGTCTTGATCTGGAAGTTGGCGCGGCGCGAGAGCTCGTAGATCTTGCCGAAGACCTGCTCGAACTCCTCGCCGCTCAGCAGGTCGTCCAATTGGCCCCGTCCCACCGGAACCAGGAAAAACACGTTCCACATCACGATGGCGAGCTTCTCAAAGAGGTTGCAGAGGTTGTCGAGATCGTGCGCGTTGTGGCGGCTGATGGTCGAGTGCACCTGGATGGGAATACCGGCTTCATTGGCCCACTCAATGGCCTGAATGGTGCGCGCCCAGGCGCCCGGCAGCCCGCGAAAGGCGTCGTGAATTTCAGGGCATGAGCCGTCGAGCGAGATGCCCAGCCGCACCACGCCGGCTTCCTTCATCTTGAAGATCTGGTCGCGGGTCAGCAGCGGTGTGGCGCTGGGAGTGACTGCGACATGAACGCCCTTGCCAGAGGCGTAGCGAATCAACTCGAAGAGATCCTTGCGCTTCAGCGGATCGCCGCCCGTGAAGACAAAGATGGGAATCTGCATCTCGGCAATCTGGTCGATCAGCTTCTTCCCTTCCTCGTGCGTCAGCTCGTCGGGATGGGGAATGGGCTGCGCCGCGGCGCGGCAGTGCTTGCAGGCCAGGTCGCAGGACTGCGTTACCTCCCAGATGGCAAGAAACGGCGACTCGTCGTAGTCGATCCCGCCGCGGGCGGGAATGTTGTGCATGGGTTCGATCGTCATGGTGGGCCTCCTGGGGATCGGGGCGTCGTGCGCCATCTTTCCGGCGCCTGGGGATGGAACGGATTACCGCACGAAACCTGCCTTGGGCACCGACACCTGCCTTCACTGCCCAAGTCCGGAAAGCCGTTCGCAACACCCCTGATGCTCTTTTAGAAGAGCAGCTTTCTGGCGGGTTGATCTGTGATTCAGATCACTTTACATACCCGAATCAATCCTGGATGAAAATCCGCCTGCAGGCTCACCTTGTATTGGAAAGGAGTCATTCTGGACAAATCGAGGAATCGGGCACACAATCATCTCACTTGTGATTCAATCCGCTCGATTCTGCGTCTAAATGGTTGTGGATCCTGCGGAGCCGGGAACCACAGGACGGGCGGTTGACGCCCGGATCGAGTCAGGTGAAATGGGTCACACGGCGCTGTGCAGACGAGCACCGTCAGACCAAAGGAGATTTGAGACGATCTAAACGCACGGGAAGGAGGTTCCCATGGCCACCGGTCTCAAGCCAGGTTGGAGCAAGCCCTCCATCATTCTCTTTGCCTCCGAGATCCCAACCAACCACAAAGCCTTCATCTTCGCGCTCGCCCAGGCCAAGGAGTTCGGCTCGGATCTCATTCTGTTTCATGCCTTCGACACACTGATTGTCGCCGCGGCCGAGGCCCCGGGTGTCCGCTATTACGACTACTGCGCAGCAGCGCGCTGCGAAAAGCATCATCTCGAGCCTCTTGCGCAGCAGGCCCGCAATGCCGGCCTTCGCTGCGAGGTTGTGGTGCGGCCCGGACTGCCCGCCGACGAGATCCTGGCCTACACGCACAAGCGCGAGATCGATCGCATCGTGATGGGCACGCACTCTCCGGGTTCCATCGGCAAGTTGTTAGTTGGCTCGGTGGCGGAGGCGGTGTTGCGCACCGCCAGTTCGCCAGTTTACATCGTTGGTCCCGAGGTGGTCGACGGCAGCTACCGCAACTTCTTGACGCGCACTATCCTCTGCGCCGTAAGTCTCCATGAACCCAGCTCAATCGTTGCCTCCTTTGCCGCCGAACTCGCCGCGCAGCATGGCGCGCGCCTCATCCTGCAGCATGTCATCCGTCCGCAGGATCGCGCCGAGCTCCTTGCCGGCTGTTCGCTCGACGACGTGGAAGCGGGCCTGCTCTCGCTCATCCCCGCCAAATATCAAAACCGGCTCTCGATCCAGACCATTGTGGTCCAGGGCGATCCCACCGAAGAGCTGCTGTATCAGAGCCGCGCGCAGCAGGCAGACCTGATTGTTCTCGGGGCACAGGGCGCCTCGGCGTTTGCCGCTGTTACCCGGCACGGTGTGGTCTATAAGATCCTTGCCAACGCGCAGTGTCCGGTCATCACGCTTTCGCCTGTGGTTCTCGCCGCATGCGGCTCCAAGTCTGAGAACCTGCGGCCGACGGAAGCCTATATGGCCGGCGTTTTCTAGCTCACTTATACCCCACGATCTGCGGGCTCATGTTTCCGATCCCGAGTGCAAAGAGGGCACTCAGGATCGGAAAGCGAAAAATTTCACGAGCGCACAAACCTTCTCACCTCCTGTTGACCCTCTCGGTTCAACTTGCGTTATACTTTGCGCAACGGGCGGGTTTGTCATTGTCGCCCGCCGAGCGAGGTGCGTCTTCCACAAGGACTTGAGCATCCGCACGAACCCGTTAGCGCCATCCCAGTTTGCGCCATTGGCGACAAGCAGGTGGCGTGCTGTGGTTCGCGTGCTCCGAAGTTCTTTGGATAGTTTAAGTTGCGCTCTACTGCCAGCCTCCTGTTCTCTTTGCGGCTCACTCCTGCCGCGGCTCTCTTCTGTGCCAATTTGCGATGTTTGCTGGAGGGAATTCCCCGCCCGGACAGCGTCCGCCTGTTTGCGCTGCGGCGATGCCATCCCTGCCTCGCCGGCTTCCGGATTCTCCACTCTGTGCCGCGCCTGCCGCCTGGCGCCGCCGCCTTTCGCGCGCGCCGTCTCCTATGGCGTCTACGAAGGCCGCATGCGCGAGGCCATTCACGCGCTGAAGTACGACCGCCTCTACGCCGCGTCCAGCGGTCTGGGGCACATGCTGGCCCAAGCCATCGCGCAACTTGCCGGCGAAGCTCCCGTTGAGATGCTGGTGATTCCCGTGCCGCTGCACCGCTCCAAGTACGCACAGCGCGGATTCAATCAGGCGCGCGCGCTCGCCGCCGCTGCGCTCAAATCGTTGCGCAAGAGCCATCCGCAATGGCGGCTCACGCTCGCCTCCCGCACGCTCCTGCGCCAGCGCACCACGGAGAGCCAGGCCGGGCTCACTTCGCGTCAGCGGCGGCTGAATGTTCGCGGGGCCTTTCAGGTCTCCGATCCGGCGCGCGTCGCGGCACAGGACATCCTGATCGTCGACGACATTTTGACTACTGGCGCAACAGTGCGCGCCGCCGCGCAGGCGCTGGTCGAGGCCGGAGCGGCGTCCGTCTGGGTAGCCACGCTGGCGCGCGCGCAAAGCGGCGCCGATGGATTTCGGCGGCCCGGCACCACCCAGTTCGACGAAGGGATTGAGGAGGAAGATCCAGTTGTCGTGGCATCGGCAATGGATTCACGCAGAGCGGATTTCGGCAGCAACCATTCGATCGTGCACGAACAACCATCTTTTTAGGCCAGGGGGGAGAGATGTCGTTGGGGAAGGCCATGATTCACGCGCGCAAGCAGAAAGCCATCGGCAAGGCTACGGTTCTGGCCGGCGGCCACGAAACCGCGCTGCATATGCAGGCTCACATCCTGCAGATGCCGGTGCTGGTGCTCAACGCTTCCTATGAGCCCATCAACATCTGCGGCGCACGCCGGGCCCTGGTGCTGGTGCTCAAGGGCATTGCGCGCACGGAGGAAGAGCACGGCTTGACGCTTCATGCGCAGCGCGCCATGATCGTCATGCCTTCCGTCATCCGCCTGCTCGAATACCGCCGCATCCCCTTCCAGACGCGCGCCCTCTCGCGCAAAAACATCCTGCTGCGCGATCGCAATACCTGCCAGTACTGCGGCGAAGCCTACCCGCCAGGCGAACTCACCCTGGACCATGTGGTGCCGCGCTCCCGCGGCGGCAACTCAACATGGGAGAACCTCGTCGCCTGCTGCCACGAGTGCAACCGCAAGAAGGGCAACCGCCTGCTGAGCGAGATTGACGACATGATCCTGCTGCGCGAGCCGCGCCCCTTTTCGCTGCACACCAGCCGCCAGATCCTGCGCATGCTGGGCCGCAGCGACGACCGCTGGCGCAAGTATTTGTTCTATTAGTTTTTCATCTCCCGCGATTGCCAGATTGCTCTTGGGCAACAGAGCGGCAACGGAACTTTACGATTTGTCGGTTGCGAGATAAACGGCCACGCTGCCCAGCAATACGAGCGAGGCGAATGCGGAAGCCAGCACGATCCCGCCCCATCCTGCGTCTACTGACGCGCCCGAACTCAGTTTTTCCCACTGCAACACGGCAATCTGCGGAAGCTGCGCAAACCCGTCGCGCCAGTAGCCCAGGGTGAGCCACTCGGCGCCGCTGCGCGCCTCAAAGCCAAGAAAGCACAGGGCTGCAACCGCAACCACCATAAAAGCAAAGATCTGCGCGCCCAGCAGCGGCCGGCCGAGACGTTCCACCGCGGTATTGCGGCGGCGCAACTGTGCGCGCCACATCAGGAGAGCGGGCGAAACAGGCCGCGCTGCCGCGACCGACTCCGCGCGCGCCTGGCGAAAGACCTCCGAAACCAGAACCAGGTCGCCACACGCACGGCAACGGCTCACATGCGCACGCAGCTCTGGCGGAGATGCGGCAGGCCACTGGCCGCTGGCGATCAGTTTACGCACCTCTTTTTCATGCCCACACGATGCGAGCTTCATGGAATCCTCCTGTCTGCATTCGTCGCGCCACTCGCGCGCAGCAGGCCGGCGATCTTGCGCCGCGCGCGGAAGAGCAGCAGCCGGATGCTGGCCGCGCCGAGGCCCATGACCTGGGCAATCTCGCGATGCGAGTAGCCCTCGGCATGCGCCAGCCACAGCAGTTGGCGCTCGCGCGGCTTCATCTGCCGGAGCGCCGGCTCGAGCAGAATCTGGCTGTCGCTTTGCTGCTCAGGCCCACGCGAGGCGAAGAACTCCTCCGGAATCTCTTCAATCGATGCGGCGCGCGGACGGCGCCAATGGTCGCGCAGCAGATTGCTGCCGATGCGGAAAAGGTATAGCCGCGCCGCCGCTTCGCCATCCGTCGTGAGCGAGGGAGCGCCAGCCGCGCAGAGGAAGCGCACATAGCTCTCCTGCATCAGATCGTCGGCCAGAGCTGGATCGGCGGAGGCCCGCGCCAGATAGGCCCAGAGCGGACGCGAGGATCGCGCATAGAACGCGGCGAAGACCTCGTTCTCCGTGGAAGAGTCACACACGGATGCTCCGGCGGCTTCGTGTTCGCCGCCGGGCCATAAACGTGCCGGTGCACCCGGCCATGCGAATTCCCACACCATACGCATTCGCTTACCGATCGGGGCCACATTCGGCTCCTTGGGGGTTCACTGCGGATCCGGTGGGCGGAAGGACGCGGAGGCCGCACTTTCGGCCTCGTCCTTTGCGGGCATCAGACCCATGCGGCGAGCCAGAACCCACGTGACTCCCGCTGAGAGGATAAACCCGAGGCCCGGCATGAGGGCGAGCACGCCCAGCACCGTCATCGCCGTTTCCAGGCCAGAACCGGCGTGACGCAGCAACAGCAGTCCGATGCCGAGCAGCGTCATGACGATCCCCACTTGCAGCGGCGTCAGGACCCGCGCCACGGCGCCAGGCATATGCGTGCCCGATTCCGGCCCTGACGCAAGGGGCGACGCCATCAGGAACTGCCGGCCCGCCTCTGATTCCAGATACGTAGCCAGCTCCTGGCTGGTGCCAAGTTTTTCGATCATTCGAGCGTGCAACTCACTCTGCTGCTTGAAGGCGCGGTTCCAGCGATGGTTCTGGACAAAGATGTAGATGATCCATCCCAGGGCAGCAAAAAAGCCCAGAGGAACCAGAATGGGAATCATGACGCCGATCACCTGGGGCGCCGTGGATTGATTCTTTGACGGTGGAGGCACAAGATCGGGCCAGACCGCGCGCTCGAGTGCCTGGTCACGATGCCTGCCGCCCCCATTATTCAAGCGGCTGAAGAGGTAAAACTCCGGGTTCTTGGCAATGTCCGGGTGGCTGGCGAGAAACTGCGCCAGCTCGGGGTTGTTGCGGGCCACATACGCCTGATCGGCGAGCAGAGACGGATCGCGCGCCACCACGCTGGTCAGAACAGGGCTCACACGTAGCAACTTCAATAACTGATCCTGCGTTGCCGCCACATCCTGGTCGGTGAGTGGCAGCGCGGGTGCGGTTTGGGTCTGCCGATGAGCCGGGGTGGCGTTCTTTGCAGCCGGGACTCCGGTTTGTGCGCTGACGGCCAGGGCGCTTGCCAAAGCAATTCCAGCGGCTGCGCTCAAAATCCATGATGCGATTCGATTGCGGTGTCTCATCTCGAACTCCCTCACTCGACGGAGTCTGTTTGGACTCGTCTGCATGAAAAACGAACGAGTGGGGTGAATGGTTAACAGCGAGGTTCATTCGCAGGGAAGTCTGGGGATCGGGCGAGGGGTAAAATTGAAGTGGCTGCGGGGTGGCAAACCGCACTGAATCCAAACCCGCGCGCAGCGGCGCTGCGAAAGACCGTCTGCGGCGGGTAAACGTGTGAAATCGGGGAAGACGATGCGAGCGAAGACGGCCGTAGTGCTGGGCGCCCAATGGGGCGACGAGGGCAAGGGAAAGATTGTCGACGTGCTGAGTGAGCGATTCAGTGCGGTAGCGCGTTACGCCGGCGGGCATAACGCCGGGCACACCGTAGTGATCGGCGAGCACAAGTTTGTTCTCCAGCTCATTCCCTGTGGCGTGCTGCGTCCCGGCTGCAAAGGCGTCATCGGCAACGGCGTGGTGCTGGACCCCGTCTACTTTCTCGACGAAATCGACCGCGTGCGGACAACGGGCCTCGACATTGACGGGCGCCTCTTTGTTTCCAACCGCGCGCAGGTGATCCTGCCCTACCACCGCATGATCGAGTTGGCCAGCGAGACCGCGCCGGGCCGGCAAAAAATCGGAACGACAAGCAAAGGCATCGGACCGTCCTACGTGGACAAGATGGCGCGCAGCGGCTTGCGCATTGTTGACCTGCTCAACACCTCGCTGCTCAAAACGCACATCGAGACCGCGTGCGAGGAAAAGAACGCCATCGCGCACGCCCTGTTTGGCGCCGCTCCGCTCGATCCCGCGAAGATGTACGACGAGTATGCCGCGGCGGCCGAGCGCATTCGGCCACTGGTGGGCGACACGGGCCGCCTGCTGAACGGCATCCTGGACAAGGGCGGCAGCGTGATGTTCGAGGGCGCGCAGGGCACCATGCTCGACATCGACCACGGAACCTATCCTTATGTAACGTCGTCTTCGGCAACGGCCGGCGGCGCATGTACCGGAACCGGCGTAGGACCCACGGCCATCGGCACCGTCATCGCCGTCACGAAGGCATATGTAACCCGCGTGGGCGGCGGGCCCTTCCCCACCGAGATCCACGACACCGTGGGCGACCACTTGCGC